>JAUHZF010000535.1 GCA_030426145.1 Polyangia bacterium | reverse complement strand
GATCGCCAAGGCGCCCCCCGCGGCCATGGCCCCCACGGCCCCCCAGCCCCAGTTCACCCCTCGCGGCACGGTGAAGATGGACGACGCGAGCGCCATCCAGGCTCAGGTCCGCGCCGAGGTCGCCAGGACCGAGGGGCTGTCGGGCGGCATCGACATGCCCCCGGCCCGGCCGCTGCACGACGCCAAGACCGTTCCCGACCCCGCCGCCGCGGCAGCCCAGGCGGCGGCGCCGGCGCAGCCAACCGTTCCCCTCGCGCCGCATCACGGGCACGCGCCCGCGCAGGCCTCGCCCGGCATGGCCCCGCAGCGGGTTCCCGGCATGACCGACGCTCCCGTCCCCTCAACCGGCGCCCAGCACGTGGAGGTCGAGCTCGGCGCCCACTCGTCGTCGAACTTCTACAAAGGCCTCAGCGGCAACGACGTGGTCGAGCACGGCGGCATCTTCGTTCAGACCTACCAAATCCCCCCCGTCGGGACCGCGGTCGCGCTGAGGGTGCTCCTGCCCGGCGACAACGAGTTCGACGCCGACGCGCTGGTTCAGTGGACGCGCGAGACGCGCAGCGGCGAGTCCGACCCGGGCTTCGGCGCCAAGTTCACCCGCATCTCGGATGCCGGGCGCCAGCTCATCTATCGCTACGTCCGCAACCGCGAGCCGATGTTCTACGACGACCTCTGACTCGGTCATGCGACATCCGTGGCTGATGGTCTTGGTCGGCCTCGCGGTCTGGCTCGCGGGAGGTCCGCGCGCGCGGGCCGCCAACGACCCCGACCTCGACTGGTGGACGATCGAGACCGCCCACTTTCGCATCCACTACGAGAAGGGTCTCGAACCCGCCGCGGAGCGGATCGCGCGGCTGAGTGAGGACATTCACAACCGCCTCATCGGCCCCTTCGGCTATGTCCCCGACCAGAAGACCGAGGTCGCGATCACCGACAACGTCGACAGCGCCAACGGCTCCGCCACCGCCATCCCGTTCAACACGGTTCGGCTCTTCATCACCGCCCCCGGCGACCTGTCGACGCTGTCGGACTACGACGATTGGTACCTGGGTCTGATGACCCACGAGTACACGCACATCCTTCACGTCGACAACGTCTCGGGCCTGCCGTCGATCGTGAACGCGGTGCTCGGCAAGACCCTCGTGCCCAACCAGGTGCAACCGCGCTGGCTCATCGAAGGCATCGCAGTGGTGGCGGAGAGCCGCTACACCAGCTCGGGTCGCATTCGCTCCACCCTCTTCGACACCTACATCCGGGCCGACTTCGTCGACGATCGGGTCGCCACCCTCGACCAGATCTCCTCCAATGCCAGGCGATGGCCGATGGGGAACCTCTGGTACCTCTACGGCTCCCGGTTCGTGCAGTGGATCACCGACGTCTACGGCCTCGACATCTGGCGTGCCGTCATCGCGGACTACTCGTCCAACCCCATTCCCTTCGGCATCAACCGCACGATTCGGCGCCAGACCGGCAAGACCTACGCCGAGCTCTACGACGGCTTCATCGACCACCATCGGCGCCGGTATCAGCGGCAGATGCGCGCGGTGAAGAAGCGCGGCCTGCGCGAGGGCCGTCGGGTCACCTTTCACGGCCGTGAGGTCTACTACCCCCAGTTCGTGCCGAAGACGGCGCGGCGCGACGACGGTGGTCGCTATCAACTCGTCTACTACCGCGACGACCAGAACGAGCGGCCCGGGATCTACCACCTCGACTTGACCCGACGTCCCGACGACACCCCTGGTGAAGTGCCCGACGAGACCCTCTGGGCGCGCGCCAACGGCGAAGGCCCGGTGTCGTTCACGCCGGAGGGGCACATGCTCTTCTCGAGCACGGTGCCCTACCGCCGTATCTACCGGCGACAGGATCTTTTCGAGATCCCGAAGGGTGAGACGGCGCCACGCGGCATGGAGAGCTATCGCAAGCGCCGCACCGAAGGCCTGCGCGCCACGGCTCCCGCCGTGAGCCCCAACGGCCACCTCATCGCCTTCACGCGCAACGTGCGCGGTACCACCAGCCTGGTGCTCGCGAAGCGCGCCGACGACGGAAAGATCACGGAGCCGAAGATCGTCTATCGCGGCCGCGACTACGACCAGGTCTACACCCCCGTCTTCAGCCCCGACGGACGCACCATCGCCGTGAGCACGTGGAGCGCGGGTGGGTTCCGCGACATCCGGCTCTTCGACGTCGCGTCGGGCAAGATGAGCAACGTCACCTACGACCGCGCTCTCGACCAGAACCCGACGTGGTCCCCGTCCGGCAAGATCCTCTACTTCGCCTCCGACCGCACCGGCATCTCCAACATCTACGCCTATCGGCTGAAGGACCGCGCCCTCAAGCAGGTGACCAACACCCGGCTCGGAGCCTTCCAGCCCGCAGTGAGCGACGACGGCAAGGTGCTCGCCTACGTCGGCTACACCTCCTACGGCTTCGACCTCTGGACGCTGAAGCTCGACCCCAAGCGCTATCTCGACGCCCTCCCCCCGCCGAACGATCGGCCTGCCCCGCAGCCGGAGCCGCCCGCCACCAAGATGGAGAAGCGGCCCTACAACGCCTTCACCACGCTGCGGCCCTACAGCTACTTCCTCGATACCGCGCAGGGGAACTTCGGCACCCAGACCGTGACCATCACCGCGGAGGGTGCCGACATTGCCGGCCACCACGCCTTCGCGGCGTCACTCCTCGCCGACCCGGGGGCACCACTACCGATGTTGACCTTCGACTACCGGTACCTGCGGCTGCCCTTCGACCTCTCGCTGCGATTGAGCAACCGCGTGCTGCCGCGGCAGGACTTTCGCTTCAGCGATCAGCGCCTCGAATACAACGAGCGAAGCTACGGCATGCGCACGGGCCTCAGCTACACGCACCTCGGTGAATTCAATCAGCAGAGCATCGGCTTCTCCTACGGTGCGACCATTACCGACGCCGAGCTGCCCATTCGCAACAGCGCTCCATTCGACCCCTACGCGAGCCTCACCATCACACCGCTCGAAGGGCTCGTGACGTCGGCCCGCGTCAGCTACTCCTTCTCCAACGTCGAGGGCAGCTTCGACACCGCGGGCGCGCCGCGAGGCATCTCCGTCGCCCTCTCGGCCGAGCTCGGCGACGAGGCCCTCGGAAGCCAAGACAGCATCTATTCACTGAACGGCACCCTCACCGGCTACATCGAGATCCCCTGGGGCAAGTGGCACACCCTCGCGGTACGCACCGCTGGTGGCCTCAGCAAGGGCACCTTCACCCAGCGCGGGACCTTCTTCGTCGGCGGCTACAACCTCGACAACGTCAGCTTCCTCGACATGCTTCTCGACGGATCCTTCAATGGCTCCTTCGTCTTGCGTGGCTACGACCCGGGCAGCTACCGAGGCAGCAGCTTCATCCTCCAGAACCTGGAGTATCGCTTTCCCATCGCCTTCCCCGATCGAGGACTGCTCACGGTGCCGCTCTTCCTGCGACGCCTCGATGCCAACCTCTTCATGGACTACGGCGGCGCCTTCGACGACATCGGGTTCGATCAGATCGGCTTCTTCCGCCGCGGCGCCATCATCGACGCCCCCACCCTGCACAGCTCTGCCGGCGCCGAGCTGTGGGCGGGCCTCACCGCTGCCCACTCGGTGAACATCCAGATGCGCCTCGGCTACGCCTACGGCTTCAGCCCCGAGGCCATCCCCGGCGGCCGCGGCTACTTCATCGCCTCCAGCGCCTTCTGAGCGGCGCGCCCCACGGCCTATGGGTTGGAGGTTTCCGCCTCGCGGGGCCACAGTTCGACCGCGTCGGCTCCTTCGAAGGCCGGTGCGGTCTGGTTCATGGTGATGCCATAGATGAGGACCTCCGGGCACCGTTGGATCTCGATGGCCTCCACCGTTCCCGCTTCCAGGTCTTCGAGCACGCCCACCCGCGGCAGAATCGCGACCCCTTTTCCACTGTTGGCGAAGAATCGGAGGAGGGGGATGTCGTCGGTGTCCATGCGTAGGGTGACGTCGACGCCGAGCTGAGGCCGCACGTACTTCTCGAGGATGTCGACCTCGTAAGGGTGTCGAAACTTGAAGGCGTCAATCGGACCCACCGGACGCTTGCGTCGAAGGCCGCGGATGATCGACGGGACGGCCACGATGCACATGCGGCTCTCTCCAAGGCGCTGGTAGCTGACCTCGATCATGTCCTTCTTCTTGGGCAGATCGAGCGTGACGATCGCGTCGAGCTCGAAGCGCCGCAGCATCGCGTAGAGTTCGGCGTAGGAGCCGGTCGACACGGAGAGCTGCACATCAGGGGCCTTGTCGACGTAGTCGGTGAGCAGGCGAAAGACGAAGTTCCGAGACGAACCGCCCACCACGCCCATGCGCACGATGCGCCTTTCGCGCATGCCCTCGTCGTCGTCGAGCCAAGCATTGATCGCCCTGCTCTGGCTGAAGATCGCATTGGCATAGCCGAGCAAGCGCCGCCCCACCGGTGTGAGCTCGACCACGCGATGGGTACGAACGAACAGCCGCTCACCCACGTAGTCTTCGAGGCTGCCCACTTGGGCGCTGACGGCAGACTGCGCCACGCGCATCTCGGCCGCTGCCCGCGTGAAGCTCCCCACCCGAGCGACCATCCAGAACGCGTACAGGTGCCGAAAGTTGAGCCACTCCATCTGCTGAACCGCCATCAGTCTAACATCTATTTTAGAGATAGCTGGTATACATATTAGCTGTTTTACAGAACCAACGGCGACGAACCATAAACGGGTCATGGAAAACGACGCCCTCATCGACAAGGTTCTTCGCCGCCAAGAAGTCTCGGTCACCGCCGCCGGACCCTGGCCTCCAGGCGCCGTGGTCACGCTGTCTCTCCCCGATCTTCGTCTCGCCTCCCGACGGGTCTGGGGTGACTGGGGCCCAATGTACGCCGTCGACGTCCCGGACGACGCGCCCATCGAGATTCTGGTGGGTCATGGGACCGGAGCACCGGACCGCACTCGGGTCGACATCGAAGCG
>JAUHZF010000135.1 GCA_030426145.1 Polyangia bacterium | reverse complement strand
AGATAGAAGAGCGCGACCTTGTTGCCCGACTTGGCGAAGTGCGTGATCTCGGTGTCCTCGGGCACGTGAAGATACTTCGCGTAGGCGTCCAGCGCGCTTTTGGCGTTCTTCACGGCGAACGTCACCGTTCCCTTCACTTCTCGGTCGAGAAAGATGTTCACCTCGGCGACTTCGCTCACCACCTTCAGGAAGGCGTCGATGGGCAGGTCCTTCACCTCGATGTCGACGCGACGCGAGAGCATGGCCCACATCTTCGGGCTCACCCCCTCGTCGGTATCTGCCGTCGGTGCGGCCGGACCCGCATGCGCGAGGTACCACGGGCTCGGACGATGCGTCGCACGCGCGGTTCCCCGTCGGCTCGATGGCGTGGGCGTCGCAGCGCGGGGCTCACTCGACATCGCGGCCATCGGCGCGACCGACGAGCCTTCGTGCGGCATCGTGGCGGGTACACCGGGGCCCGTGACCCACATCGCGGCCGCCCCGATGCTGACCATGGCGGCGGCGGCGAGCGCGAGCCAGCCGCCTGCGCTCGACGCGGGGGCGGCATAGGCGGCACGAGGTGTGAGCGCCGCCATCACTCCTGCGGTGAAGGCCGTAGCCGGGACACGACGCTTCAGCCCATCACCCACGCGTCGCCGAACCTTGTCCCCCAGCTGCTCGCGGGCCCGCTGGAGTCGCTTCTTCGCGGCTGAGGCGCTGATCTCGAGGGTCTCGGCCATCTGCTCGACCGACTGCTCGGCGCCGTAATGCAGAAGGAGCGCCATGCGGAGCTTGCTCGGAAGGCGCTCGACTTCGTCCCAGCACAATGCTCGCCGCTCCGCCTCGAGCGCCGCCTCGAGCGGGTCCCCCGTTCCGGCCACCTTCTCGAGCTCGGTGTCCCCAGATCGCTTCTCTTTGCGTCGCGCGTTGCGGGCCAGGTTGCGCGCCATGCCGCAAAACCACCCTGGCAGAGATGGCGCTGTGCCGTCGGTAGGCCACTTCTGCCACGCGAGGAGGAACGCCTCCTGCGCGACCTCTTCGCTCAAGGCCGCGTCGCCCAGCTGGGCGTAGGCCGCCATCCAGACCGTCGCCTGATGGCGTTGGACGAGCGCTTCGAAGTCCTTCGGTTTCATTTCAACTGGTTGGCTCGCACCCAAGGCCGAGCTTGCCACGTTCATCATCGTCATCTCCCCAACGAATGTCGCGGCCAGCGTAGAGGTGACATTTTTTTGCGGCGGCCCTCCTGAGGGAGGGCAGCCACGTCGCCCTAGCCCGCATGGCGCCGATCTCGTCGCTAGTGTCGGTGTCTCGGCCCACCAGGGGGGTGTGGCCACATCGAGGAGATCACACATGACGTCGTGGCTTAGGAATTTGGTGGGTGCCCTCGTGGGCCTGTTGGTCGTTGCCGGCCCTGCAACCGCACATGCGGGGTGGACCGTGCGCAAGGTCGACCAGGTCTTCGCGGCTTCCTTCAACTGTTCGCGTGAGCTCGCGAGCGTGGTGCGCGACATCGAGAAGACGCGCGACCTCAAGGCGCGGGGCAAGCGTGCGAACGCTCCTGTGAGTCCCAAGGCCATCGCAGGCGAGGTCTACCTCGACAACTTGCTCACCAATGGCAAGGGTGGCGGCGTCATCAACCGTTGCAAAACCGCATACACAGCCCTGACGCGGCACAAGGTCATGGCCCTCATCCCCGCGAGCTGGAAGGCACCGGGCAGCACCGTCGAGAAGGGGGCCACTGGCCTCAATGGGGCCCGCCTCGCAGCCACCGCGCTGAAGAACACCAAACGCATGCGCCTGTCGGCGGTGAACAACCTCATCTCCCAGCTGCGAGGTCACGCGAACCAGTTCCTTCAGAGCGTCAATGGCCTCCAGCGCGAGGCCCGCAAGCTGAAGGACCACAGCAAGACCCAAGCCTCCGACGGCCCCGCCAAGCACTTCGACGCTCTACGCACCTGCGCGAGCAAGATGGCCACCCTCGCCAACCAGATGAAGAGCTATCGGGAGCGCACCTACCGCGGGAAGAAGAGCAACTTCCGAATCGCCCCGCGGGCCGCCGTGGGTGCGCGCAACATCGACGACATCATGAAGACCGGGGGTTGGCTAGACAAGTGCGTCGCCCAGCACGCCGCCATGACGAGGAACCCGATGAAGCGTCACCTTCCCCCCGACTTCCTCAAACCACACTACGGCGCCCACGCCCGCATGAAGACCTCGCTCGGCGCCATCCGCATCAATGGCGCCTTCTTGAAGGGCAGCGGCCGACAGCAACTGCGCAAGGTCGACGCCATGCTCGCGAACCTGCTCAAGGCGTCGAGGGACTTCCTCGGCCAGGCCAACTACGCCCATCGCCACGCCAGCGGCCGATAGGCGAGATCAAAGGCCCGCGGCTGACCGGACTCTGCTTCGTCTTGCGCAGCCGCCGTCCCATGACCGGCGCCTGCGCGTCTCCAGCCGCCCGCACTCGAGGTACGCCCGACCTCGAACACCACCTCGGACGTGTAGCCGACCTGAAGCCTTCGTGGCTTTTGCGGACCAAGCCTTCGAAATCGTTAATATTCTAGGTAGAACGAACCCGAGTAGCCCGGGCGTGATGCATCCATCAACATGGGACGATGCAGGCGATGCACTCGATGGACGCGTGGGATGCCGTAGACACCGCCTCGGCGATCGCTCGGGGTGAGGTCACACGCGCCGAGGTGTTGGAGCGCGCGATCGAGCGCGCCAAGGCCGCCGAAGATCTGGGGGCGATCGTGACCCCCACCTACGAACGCGCGCTGCGGTCTGCAAACCCGACGGGACCATTGGCCGGTGTCCCCACCTTCATCAAGGACCTCGTTCAGGTCGAGGGCGTGCGCACGCGCTTCGGCTCGCGCGCCGCAGGCTCCTTCGTCTCGAAGCGCTCCGACCCCATCGCCCGCAAGCTCGCGGGGATCGGACTCGTCTCCCTCGGCAAGAGCGCCACCTCGGAGTTCGGCTTCATCTCCACCATCGAGCCCGTGGGCGGCACGGTGTGTCGCAACCCGCGCGCGCCCGAGCACTCTTGCGGCGGCTCTTCGGGCGGCGCGGCCGTGCTCGTCGCGAAGGGGGTCGTGCCCGTCGCCCATGCGAGCGACGGCGGGGGGTCGATCCGGATCCCCGCCGCGTGTTGTGGTGTCGTGGGATTCAAGCCGTCGAGACATCGGTTGGACATGGCGATCTCTCCGCTGTTGCCGGTGAACATCGCCACCGACGGCGTGATCACGCGCAACGTGGGGGACACGGTCGCGGTATTCAACGCCCTAGAGAGCCGGTACCCGAGTCGGCGCGTCCGCCCCATCGGCCGCCCGGCTCGTCGTCCCCATCGAAGGCTGCGCATCGGCTGGTTCGTCGACGCCCCCACGGGAACGACCGTCGACGCCGAAGTCTGCGAAGAGGTACGCCTCGCGGCCGAGCGATGTAAGGCGCTGGGTCACCACGTGGAGGCCATCCCCTGCCCCTTTCCCGGCCGCCTGCTCGACGACTTCCTCTTCTATTGGTACGCGCTGTCGTGGGGACAAACCCGCACTGCGCGCCTGCTCATTCACGGAGGTTGGGATGCCTCCCAACACGAGCCCTTCACCGAGGGACTGGCCACGGCCTTCCGCCAAGGGCCGGTTCGCACCTTCGAGGCGGTGGGCCGACTGCGACGTGCTCCCGCGGTCTACCGCGACGCCATGGACGGCTTCGACATCCTGCTCTCCCCCACGGTGGCCCATCCCGCTCCCAAGCTGGGCCATCTCGCCACCGACCTTCCCTTCGAGGTCACGCGCGACCGACTTCGCGCCTTCGTTCCGTTCACGCCGATTCACAATGCGGCCGGCGCTCCGGCCATTTCGCTGCCGCTCGGCGAAAGCCGACAGGGCCTGCCCATCGGCGTGCAGTTCGCCGCCCGCCCTGGAGACGATCGGCAGCTCCTCGAGCTCGCGTTCGAGGTCGAGGCCCAAGCCTCGAGCTGAGCGTCGAGGCCCAAACATCGAGCTGAGCGCATCTGCGGCCGTCACTCCGTCAGCTTCTTCTTCAGATTGACGCGGCTCTGCTCGTTGATGTGACGAAGTTCGGCCAAGGTCTGCTCCAACTTGACCTTCTGGTCTTCGAGCTCGGCGATGGCGGTGTCGGTGCGATCGATGACCCACTGCAGCTGTTTCACGCGTCCTTCTCCACGGCGACCGTACAGCTCGAGGTAGGTCTTCAGGTCGGCGAGCGACATGCCGAGGGCCTTGCCGCGGAGGATGAGGGCGAGGCGAGCGCGATCACGCCGGCTGTAGATGCGGGCGCCGTTGACCCGCCGGGGCGAGAGCAGGCCCTTGCTCTCGTAGAAACGGATCGCGCGGTGCGTGACCCCGAAGGCCTCCGCGAGGTCAGCGATGCCGAGGACCTCGTCCGTGTCGTCTTCGCGGTGGGCGGCCACGAAGTCGCGCGCTTCACGCTTCTTCGGCATGGCTCTCCCGCACGACAAGCATGACGTATAGGGACATCACTTGACGTTAACGTCAAGCGGTGAAAGAACGAGAGCCGCGATGCCCGAGCTGTCGTCCAAGATGGATCCGCGTTCCGACGCCTACCGCCAAAACCGTGAACGCACCTCGGCCCTGCTCGAGGAGGTGCGCGGTCTCGAAGCCAGGGTGCGCGAGACCTCGGCCTCCAAGCGCGAGAAGTTCGAGAAGCGCGGGCAGCTGCTGCCTCGAGAGCGGGTCGCCCGCATGCTCGACCGCGGCACCCCCTTCCTCGAGCTGTGCACGCTCGCCGGCCTGGGGATGCACGACGACGACGGCAAGAAGGACGTCATGGGCGGCGGCAGCATCCTCGGCATCGGCACCGTGGCCGGCAAGCGCTGTCTCGTGTCGGCCAGCGACAGCGCCATCAAAGGAGGCACCATCCCGCCGGCCGGTCTGCGCAAGGGGCTGCGGGGGCAAGAGATCGCCATGCGCCACAAGCTGCCCGCCATCAGCATGGTCGAGAGCGGCGGCGCCAACCTGCTCTACCAGGCCGAGATCTTCATCGACGGCGGTCGTACCTTTGCCAACCAGGCGCGTATGTCGGCCATGGGTATCCCGCAGATCTGCATCGTCAATGGCTCCTCCACTGCCGGCGGCGCCTACATGCCCGGTATGAGTGACTACGTGGTGCTCGTCCGTGGCCGCTCCAAGATCTTCCTCGCGGGCCCGCCGCTGGTGAAGGCCGCCATCGGGGAGGACGCTGACGACGAGGAGCTCGGCGGCGCCGAGATGCATGCCTCCGTGACCGGCCTCGGAGAGTACTTGGCCGAAGACGACGCCCACGCCATCGCCATCGGCCGCGAGCTGATGGACCACATCCGTTGGGACCTCGCGTCGGCGCCCGCCGGCGAAGCGCCTCGGTTCGACGCCGAAGAACTTCTCGGCGTCGTTCCCGCCAGCGACCGCGAACCCTACGACGTCACCGAGATCATCGCCCGCGTCGTCGACGGCTCGGTCTTTCTCCCCTTCAAGTCGAGCTACGGTCGCGAAACCATCTGCGGGCACGCTCGCATCGACGGTCACCCGGTGGGGATCTTGGGCAACAACGGCCCCATTCAACCCGACGGCTCCACCAAGGCGGGCCAGTTCATCCAGCTCTGCGACCAGTCGCAGACACCACTCATCTTCCTGCAGAACACCACGGGCTACATGGTCGGCCGCACCGCCGAGCGGGCCGGAGCGATCAAACACGGCGCGAAGATGATCCAAGCCGTGGCCACGGCCCGCGTTCCCAAGATCACCATCGTGGTGGGCGGGTCCTATGGCGCCGGCAACTACGGCATGTGTGGCCGCGGCTTCGACCCCAACTTCATCTTCGCCTGGCCCACCGCACGCACGGCGGTCATGGGCGGGGCTCAGGCGGCCAAGGTGATGGAGCTCGTCACCCGCGCCAAGTTCGCCCGGCGGGGGCAGCAGCTCGACGATGCCATCGTGGAGCACATGGCCAAGCAGATCACCGACCAGCTCGATGCCGAATCGGCTGCGCTCTACGGCACGGCACGGCTCTTCGATGACGGCATCATCGACCCACGAGACACGCGGAAGGTTCTGTCTCTATGCCTGGCCGTGTGCCGCGAGGCCGACGCACGAACCCTTCAACCCAATACGTTCGGCGTCGCCCGGATGTGAGGTCACAGCATGGATATCGAGACCGAACGCGCGGGGGGCGTGCTCACCCTCACCTTCAATCGACCCGAGGTTCGCAATGCCATGTCCCGGGCCATGGCCATCGGGCTCGGCGACACGCTGCGTGAGGCGGAGGCCGACGACGGCATTCGTGTCGTCGTGCTTCGTGGCAAGGGCGGACACTTCTGTGCCGGCGGCGACATCAAGGACATGGCCGCAGCGCGAAGCTCCGAGGCCGGAGAAGGTGGGGTCGACCCCATCGTCGCGCTCTCGATGGACTTCGGACGCATGGTCGAAGCCTTCGCGCGCTTCCCCAAACCGGTGGTGGTGGTGCTCGAAGGGGCGGTCATGGGCGGCGGCTTCGGCATCTCCTGCGTCGCCGACGTCGCCTTGGCCCACCAGAGCGCGAAGTTCCGCCTTTCGGAGACGTCCCTCGGCCTCATTCCCGCCCAGATCGCACCCTTTCTCGTCGAGCGACTCGGGTACAGCGAGGCCAAGCGCCTGGCCGTGACCGGCGCGCGGCTCGACGCCGCCGGCGCCTTGAAGGCGGGCCTGGTGCACGCCGTCTTCGCCGACGACGACGCCCTCACGGCGGGTCTGAAGGCCACGCTCGCCGACATTCTGCGGTGCGCACCGAGCGCCACCATGGAGACCAAGCGGCTTCTGTTCCGCACCCGCTTCGAGTCCCCAGACGCCCTGGTGGGCTACGCGGCCGAGCGCTTCGCCGCTGCGGCGCGCGGCGCCGAGGGACAAGAGGGCATGATGGCCTTCATCCAGAAGCGACCCGCCGCGTGGGTCCCCGAGGAGGGCGGCCGATGAGCTTCTCGACGGTACTGGTCGCCAACCGCGGCGAAATCGCGTCGCGCGTCTTTCGCACCGCGCGGGCGATGGGCTACGAGACGGTCGCCATCTACAGCGACGCTGACCGCGACGCCCCCTTCGTCCGCGAAGCCGATCGCGCCGTCGCCATCGGTGGCGCAGCCCCGAGCACCTCGTACCTGCGACGAGAGGCCGTGGTCGATGCCGCGCTCGCGGCCGGCGCCGACGCCATTCACCCGGGCTACGGATTCTTGGCCGAAGACGCAGCCTTCGCCGAGCTCTGCGCCGAGAAGGGCATCACCTTCATCGGCCCGCCGCCCGATGCCATTCGGGCCATGGGCAACAAGGCCGAGGCCAAGACGGCCATGCAGCGGGCCGGTGTTCCCTGCGTGCCCGGCTACGGCGGTGATGGCGAAGCGACCGACGACGGCGCGCTTCTGAAGGCAGCCAAGAAGGTCGGCTACCCGCTGCTCGTGAAAGCGGTGGCGGGCGGAGGTGGTCGCGGCATGCGTCTCGTGCACGGCCCCGAGACCCTGGCCGACGCCATTGCCAGCGCACGCCGTGAAGCCAAGAGCGCCTTCGGCGACGAAGGCCTCATCCTCGAGCGTTTCATCGACAAGGGCCGACACATCGAGATCCAGGTCTTCGCCGATACCCACGGCCACGTGATTCACCTCGGCGAGCGCGACTGCACCACGCAACGTCGTCGACAGAAGGTCATCGAGGAGGCGCCGTCTCCCGTCGTCAGCGAAGCCCTCCGCGCCAAGATGGGCGCCGACGCTGTCGCGGCAGCCAAGGCCATCGGCTACGTGGGTGCGGGCACGGTCGAGTTCATCGTGAGTCCCGACCTCGAGTACTTCTTCCTCGAGATGAACACGCGGCTTCAGGTCGAGCATCCCGTCACCGAGTTGGTCACGGGCCTCGACTTGGTCGAACTTCAGCTGCGCGTGGCCGCCGGCGAAGACCTCGGCATCGAGCAGGACGACGTCGAGCTCACGGGGCATGCCATCGAGGCCCGCTTGTACGCCGAGGACCCATTGCGGGGCTTCGCGCCCCAGGTGGGCCCCGTCACCTTCTTTCGACCTGAATCATCCGTCGACGGGGTTCGCTTCGACACGGGCGTCGCCGAAGGGGGACAGGTCACGCCTCACTACGACCCGATGATCGCCAAGGTCATCGCCTATGGCACCCATCGTGCCGACGCGACGCGTCGCTTGCGACGGGCATTGAAGGACGCGCCTCTCTTCGGGGTCGTCACCAATGGAAGCTTTCTCATCTCCTTGCTCGACCACGACGCTTTCGTGAACCACGAGCTTCACACCGCCACCCTCGACCAATGGTCGACCACGGCCACAGAAGTCCTTTCGCCCGAGGTCATCCCCGACACCATCTGGGCTCTCGCCGCAGCCCTCATCGGTGAGCCCGCGCCTTCGCAGGTGGTCGGCGAACGACCCTTACGCGCGGTGACCGCACAATCCTTCGAGGTCACCCTCGAAGCCGACGACGGTCAGACGCGGACCTACCGTTGGGAGGCCGACGGCGCGCGCGCCGTGCGGGGCGACCACGTAACCGACTTCGGCGCCCTCGAGCCCGTCGACGACCACACGATTCGTTTCTCCCTCGACGGAGTGTGGCGTCGTGCTCGCTACCAACACGGCCGCGGCGGGCACCTATGGCTCGCCTACGATGGGCTCGTGCACCACTTCCGCGAGCCCTCGGCGGTGCCCGATGCCGGGCTTCCAGATCCGCGCCACGTCGTGGCGCCGGTGGCGGGCACGCTCATCGCGCTCGACGCCGAAGTGGGCGATGCGGTCGAAGCCGGGCAGCGCCTCGGCATCATCGAAGCCATGAAGATGGAGACCCAGCTCTTGGCCCACGCCGCCGGCAAGGTGGCCGAGGTGCGGGGCAAAGTGGGTCAGCAAGTCGAAGCCGGCGCCATCGTCGTCGAGCTGGAGGTCGAAGATGGATAAGGCAATCATCACATGTGCCGTCAATGGCGTGCTCACCAACCCGAAGCAGCATCCGGTCCCGGTCACGCCGGAGCAGATGGCGGCATCGGCCCGCGATGCCTACAACGCGGGCGCGTCCATCATGCACATCCATTTCCGCATGCAGGAGGACGGTATGGGGCACATGGGCACTTGGGATCCCGACGTGGCCAAAGCCTGCGCGGACGCCATTCGTGAAGCCTGCCCAGGGGTGATCATCAACCAAACCACCGGCACCATCGGCCCCGACGTCTCGGGCCCCATCGCCTGCATCGAGCGGCTGAAGCCCGAGATCGCCGCCTGCAATGCGGGGAGCCTCAACTACCTCAAGCTTCGCAGCAATGGCCAATGGGCGTGGCCTCCCATGCTCTTCGACAACACCGTCGACAAGGTCGAGAAGATGTTGAACGCCATCAAGGAGCACGGCGCACGACCCGAGTTCGAGTGCTTCGACGTGGGCATCGTGCGGTCCGTCGGCCTCTACCTGAAGGCCGGGCTCACGCCGAACGTCTCCTACAACTTCGTCATGGGCGTCGCCTCGGGCATGCCGGTCGACGGCGACCTGCTGGCGTTGCTGCTCCGCTACCGCGCGAACGACGAAGCGCTGTGGCAGACCACACTCATCGGACGCCAGGAGATCTGGCCCGTGCACCAGCGCGCCGCCGAGCTGGGCGGCATGCTCCGCACCGGTGTAGAAGACACCTTCTACCTCCCCAACGGCGAACGCACGACCGGCAACGGCCCCCTCATCGAGGCCCTCGCCCAATGCGCTGAGAACGCTGGGCGTGAGGTGGCGTCGCCCGAAGAGGCTCGAGCCATGCTCTTCGGCGAAGCCGCCTGAAGCGACACCCTCCGCCAGCCCCGCTATTCTCAGCGCATGGGCTGTTGCCACATGTACGACTTCGTCGAGGGGCACGAGCAGGCCTTCTCGGTGGATACGAACGCCATCACCTTCGGGCGAGGGTGCGTCGTCGAGGTGGGTTCGCGGGCGGCAGCGCTCGGGATGAAGCGGGTGGCGGTCATGACCGACCCGCGCGTGGCGGAGCTCGAGCTCTGCCACGCGATTCTGAAAAGCCTCCGGTCGGCCGCCATCGACGTCGAGGTCTACCGCGACGTCGGGGTCGAGCCGACCGACGTCTCTTTTCGCGCGGCGGCCGCATTCGCCACCGAGGGTCGGTTCGATGGCTACGTGTCGGTCGGGGGCGGGTCGGTCATCGACACCACCAAGGCCGCCAACCTTCTCGCAAGCCACCCCGCCGACCTCCATGACTACGTCAACGCGCCCGTAGGCGCCGGCCGCGCGGTGCCCGGCCCACTGGCGCCTCACATCGCCTGCCCTACCACTTCGGGCACCGGTTCCGAATGCACTGGGATCGCCATCTTCGACGACCTGAGCTTGCACGCGAAGACGGGCATCGCGCATCGTCACCTCAAGCCGACCTGCGCCTTCGTCGACCCGGATGCGACCAAGAGCCTGCCCGGCCTTGTGGTGGCGGCCTCGGGTTTCGACGTGCTGTCCCACGCGCTCGAGTCGTTCACCGCCCGGCCCTTCACGCGCCGACCCAAAGAGGGGCCACGTCCCATGAGCCAGGGCGCCAACCCGTGGAGCGACATCGGCTGCCGCGAAGCCCTTCGCCTCTGTGGCCAGTACCTGGTACGGGCCAGTCTCGATCACACCGACGACGAGGCGCGCGAGCAGATGATGTGGGCGGCCACGCTGGCGGGGATCGCCTTCGGCAATGCAGGCGTGCACGTGCCCCACGGCATGGCCTACTCGGTGGCGGGGCTCGTCGAGAGCTACCGCCCTCCAAGCTATCCCCAAGAAGCGCCGATGGTTCCCCACGGGATCTCGGTCATCCTCAATGCACCTGCCGTCTTTGCCTTCACCGCCGAGACCAACCCCGAGCGACACCTCGAGGGCGCGCTGCTCCTGGGCGAGGACGACGCGTCGAAGGCCGAGCACGGTGATGCCGGCGCCCTCATCGGGCAGCGTCTGGCGACGATGATGAAGGCGGTCGAGCTGCCCAATGGCCTATCGGGGGTGGGCTACGACCCCTCCCACGTCGACGCGCTCACGGCGGGGGCCATCGTGCAGCAGCGCTTGCTCCAGAACGCACCGCGACCCATCGATGAAGCCAACCTCCGTGACCTCTACCGCTCTGCCATGACCTGCTGGTGAGTCCATGCCCCGCCGAAACGAGTATCCCTACTTCCTCACCATCCCTACCCGCTGGATGGACAACGACGTCTACGGGCACGTGAACAACGTCGTCTACTACGCGTACTTCGACACCGCGGTGAATCGCTTCCTCATCGACCGCGGTGTGCTCGACATCCACGAAGGCGCCGTCATCGGGTTCGTGGTCGAGTCGTCGTGCCGCTACACCGCGCCGATGAGCTTTCCCGACACGGTGCACGCCGGCGTTCGTGTCGCGCGGCTCGGGAACACCAGCGTGCAGTACGAGCTCGCGCTCTTCAAGAACGACGAGGACGAGAGCGCGGCCGACGGACGCTTCGTTCACGTCTACGTCGACCGCGAGACCCGACGCCCCACCCCGGTGCCCGGTGCCATGCGAGATGCCCTGGCGCCGCTGGTGATGCCCTAGATCAGCGTGTCTCGAGCTTGCGACGGATGACCGCGAGCAGGCCGTCGAAGGTGTCGCGCATGGCCCAGGCTTGTGCGCCGGGGGCAGAGAGCTTCTCGGCTCGCTGACGACCGTCACGCAGGGCACGGCGGGGGCCGCGGCAGGAGGCCGAGCCCCTGCCCTCGCTACGCGAGGGGGCCCTCCCCAAACGGCGTCGCTTCGCGACGATTTGTAGCGAATGCACGCTCACCTATTCGACGGGAGGGAGATCGCGGGTCTTGTAGCGCTTGTACAACCCGAGGCCGACCATCGCCGGAGCGGCGACCACGCAGACCGGACAAACGGCACCGAGCAAGGTCGCGGAGGCGACGCCGAACGCGCCGACACCCAACCCGCCGGTGATGAGAGAGTTGGCCTCGGCCTTATCAGGGGGGAGCTTGGCTTTGGCCATGACCTCATCGTGAGCCTCGAACGAGCCCCACGCAACCCCAATGTTCAATTATTCCAACACGTTGCAAAACGTTGCGCCGTTCATCGAACGTCGCAACGGTTGGCCCCGTCAGATCCCCCGGCGCTCGCGCTCGACCATGTCGCGGAAGCCTTCTTCGAGGGGGCGAGGTGTGAAGTCGAGCTCCTTGCGGGCGCGACTGGTGTCGTAGCGTCGGCGGATGGGGAACGGTACCGGGAGCACGAGCTTGGGCGCGCGGCCCCCAGCCCGACGATAGGCCTGCATGAGGTCCCAGAAAGACACCTCGTCGGGCGGGCTCATCACGTTGTAGGCGCGGCCTCGGGCGGCGTCGCGTACCAGCATGCGGCCGACGGCGACCCCGAGGTCTCCCGCGAAGACGGCGGGAAGATAGACGCCCTTCGGGAAGACGCCGATCCCGGGGATGGCCATGAAGCGCTTGAGCCACAAGGTGAAGGACCCTCGGTCGAAGGCGCCGTACACGGTGTGGGGTCGCACCGTGGAGAGGACCATCCCGTGCTCTTCCGCGCGCCGCCAGGCTGCCCGCTCGGCCGCCGCCTTGCTGATGGCGTAGTACGAGAAACGGTTGCCCCCTCGCTCGGGCAGCAGCGGGTCCACCTCTCGGTAGAAGTGCCCCGGCCGTGGGGCATAAGTGATCGCCGACGACATGTAGACGGCGCGCTTCACACCCGCCGCCGCCGCCGCGTCCAGCTGGTTCTCGGTGCCCTGCACGTTCGTGGCGATGAGGTCCTCACGGCTCTCGTTGCCGATGCTGACGAGGCCCGCGTTGGCGACCACGAAGTCGGCGCCGCGAAAGGCGCGCTCGAGCGCAGCCACATCTTTGATGTCGGCCTGGGCGACGAGCATGCCCTCGGCCTCGAGGTCGGCCGCCTTCTCGGGTCGACGTGCCACCGCCACCACCTGCGCGCCCGCCTTGGCGAGCTCCCAGCACAGATAGCGACCGATGAACCCGGTCGCTCCGGTGACGGCGATGCGTGCGCCCGAGAGCTCGCCCACTAGAAGCCCACCTTCTTCAAGTGGTCGGTGGTCTGCCGGATCCCCTCATCGAGGGCGACCTTCGGCGTGTAGCCGAGCTCTTTCCGGGCTCGCTCGATGCTGAAGTAGTGGTGGGTGCACATGTAGCGCACCGCGAATCGAGACATGCCGTTCTCGAAGCCCACTGGGCGCCCGCGCAGCTCGTCGATCTTCTCCGACACCGTCGCGATGGCGTAGACGAGCCCGTAGGGCATGTTGGTGATGATGGGGGGCAAGTCGAGGCGCTCGAGCACCTTCCCCACGAAGCCGAAGAACTGCATCGGCTCGCCGTTCGTCACGAAGTAGGCCTTGCCCGCAGCCACGGGGTCGTCGCCCTTCAGATGCTCGTCGGCCCGAAGGAGCCCATCGATGAGGTTGTCGATATAGGTGAAGTCGCTGAGCTTGTGCTCACGTCCGACGCCGAAGCGGAGCTTGCCGGCCTTGGCCCGGTCGAGAATGGCGGGGAGAAAGCGCGTGTCACCAGGCCCGAAGATGATGTGAGGTCGGATCGCGCAGGTGCGGAGCTCGTCGTCGCTCTCCTTCAGCACCAGCTTCTCGGCTGCGATCTTGCTGTCGGCGTAGGCCGCCTGGGAGATGGTCGAGTAGCGCAGCGACTCATCGCCGTTCTCGATGTCTTCGCCCTCGTAGACCGAGCTCGCCGACGAGACGTAGACCAGCCGCCGCGTACCGTGTTTGCGGCACGCGGCGATGACGCGGCGCGTGCCTCCCTCGTTCACGTCCCAGACGATGTCCTCGCTCGTGCGACGGGTGTGCACCACGCTGGCGTTGTGGAAGATGACGTCGTGGCCCTTCACGAGGTCGGCCACCGCGTCGTCGTCGCGCAGGTCGGCGTCCACGTAGTGCGTCTCGCCCTCGCCG
The DNA here is from genome assembly GCA_030426145.1 of Polyangia bacterium. Taxonomy (GTDB): domain Bacteria; phylum Myxococcota_A; class Polyangia; order Polyangiales; family Polyangiaceae; genus JAPYTK01. The sequence continues at coordinate 9,742 of JAUHZF010000135.1, read as the reverse complement.
GGGGCCTCGGCACCGAGATCGGTCGCCGTGACCTCGTCGCCGCGCGCGGCCAGGGCCGCGACCAGATACCGGCCCACGAACCCCTTCGCGCCGGTGACCAAGCTCTTCGTCGTCATGCTTCGGGGAGCCTTACCAAACTTCGCGGGCGTGGTAATGGACATGCAGCGGGAACGGTCCCTTTCTGAAGTGTGAGAACAAGCCGATGAGCAACAAGGAACAGATCCTCGACTCCATCCTCGAAGCAGTGGGCAACACGCCCATGGTGCGGCTGTCGCGGGTCTGCCACGACATGCCCTGCGAGGTGCTCGCCAAGTGCGAGTTCATGAACCCCGGTGGCTCGGTGAAGGACCGCATCGGCGTGCGCATGCTGCTCGATGCCGAGAAGGAAGGTCGCATCAAGCCGGGCGACACCCTCATCGAGCCCACCAGCGGCAACACCGGCATCGGCCTCGCCCTCACCGCGGCCGTGCGCGGCTACCGGGTCATCATCACGATGCCCGAGAAGATGAGCCAGGAGAAGCAGGTGGTGCTCGAGGCCCTCGGGGCCGAGATCATCCGCACCCCGACCGAGGCCGCCTTCGACGCGCCCGATAGCCACATCAGCGTGGCCCAGCGTCTCCGTGAGGTCATCCCGAACGCCCACATCCTCGACCAGTACGCCAACCCGTCCAACCCCCTCGCCCACGAGGAAGGCACCGCGCGCGAGATCATCGAGCAGACGGGCGGCAAACTCGACGCGGTGGTCATCGCGGCCGGTACCGGCGGCACCATCACCGGCATCGCCCGCGTGATGAAGAAGGAGCTGCCCCACGTGAAGATCGTGGGCGTCGACCCCGTCGGATCCATCCTCGCCGGCCCCGACACCGTCAAGAGCTACAAGGTCGAAGGCATCGGCTACGACTTCATCCCCGACGTGCTCGACCGCAGCCTCGTCGACCAGTGGGTCAAGACCACCGACCGCGACTCCTTCCGCACCGCTCGACAGCTCATCCGACAGGAAGGCCTGCTCTGCGGTGGTTCGTGCGGGGCCGCGGTCTGGGCCGCCCGCCAGGTGGCCAAGGACATGAAGGAGGGCCAGCGGGTCGTCGTCATCCTCGCCGACTCCATCCGCAACTACCTCACCAAGTTCGCCAGCGACGCCTGGATGCGACAGCACGGCTATGCCCGAACCGAGTTCGAGCTCGGCACCATCGGCGACGTGCTCCTGCACATGAACCAGAGCGACGTCATCACGGTGGAGATCAACGCCCCCGTGCGCGACGCCCTCGGCGTCTTCAAGGAGCATGGGATCTCCCAGCTCCCGGTGCTCGACGACAAGAAGCTCGCCGGGATCCTCACCGAGAGCGACGTGCTCAACCGCCTCGTGGCGGGCACCTGCAGCGTCGACACCACCATCGCCGAGGTGATGGAGCGCCGTGTCTCCACCGTGGGCGTCAACGCGAGCGCGAGCGAGCTCCCACGCATCTTCGAGCGCGGCGAGGTGGCCCTCGTGGTCGACGAAGAGAGCCAGGTGCTCGGCCTCGTGACCAAGATGGACCTCATCGAGATCTTGGCGTCGCGTTCACCCACGCCCAAGGCCGCCGAGTAGCCCTCGCCAGAAGGCGCGCGGGTACGTATCCGCGCAGGTCGCCGCGTAGCGGGCCACGTATCGGGCCCGCTTCCGCGGCGGTGGCGCGTCGAGCCGTTGGCCCGGCGCCCCCAGGCTCGCCGGGATGGGCCACGCCAGGCTTCGTCGGTGAACCAGCCCCGCCGGAACCCGCACCCGCAGCTCGCCCGACAGGCGGGCCAAGAGGTGCGCGAGCAGGTGCAGACTGAAGCGTTGAGCTGGACAGGCGCGGGGCCCCCATCCGAAGGCAAAGGCGCCGGCCGGGGCAGCGTCGTGCGCATCCCATCGCGCAGGACGGAAGGCTGCATCCGCCTCGCGGTTGAGCGCCTGGGGATAGGCGGTGATCGCGTCCCCGGCCACGTAGGCCACGCCGGCCACCTCGGCCGCGTCGCTGGCCCGACGGGTCAGCGACGCATTGACCGGATAGCAGCGCAGCGTCTCGCGCAGCCAGCCATCGACACTGGCGTCCTCGACGGCCAGAGGGTGCTGGGCTCGGGCGAGCAAGGCATGGGTGAGCACGTCGGTGAGCTGAATGGTGCCCGTGCCGAGGAACACGCAGATGAGGTGGTCCCGGAGCTCGCGAGGGGATAGCTCGACGCCGGCCGATGCGGCCGCGGCGAGCAACGAAGGCCGCACCGGCTCCTCCGCCAACGCAGCCGTGACGCTGGTGGCGAGCGTCTGGCGCACGGTGGGATCGGGCCGGGCCATCATCTTGATGCAGCCGTCGATGTTGCGCACCGCGGGTTCGGCAGCTTCGACGAGGCCATGCGCGAGAGACGACCCGAAGGTCAGCTCGCACATCAGCGGCAGCGTGAGACCTCGCACCGTCTCCAACAGGTTGGGAACGCGGGACGGCAACCGCTCGCGCCACGCCGTCAGAGTGCGGTCGGTCACGGCTTCGACCCATGCCGTGTCGACGCCGCTCAGCGCCGCACGCGACCAGGCAGCGCGGCGCGTGAAGTCGTCCCCTTCGCACACTTCCTGGTGCTCGAAGGGCGTGAAGAAGTAGCGCGAGAGCGCGTTCTCCACCGAGGCTCGGTCGCGAAAGGCGCGGTGTCGGAGCAGTGCCTCTACCGCCCGCGGGTCGTCGACCCGTCGCAACCAGAGCTGACGCAGGCCCTCCATCTCACCCGAGTTCCTCACGCCGAAGCAAGACCACAAAACGGGTGCGCCCCGCCGAAGCCGGCGAGGCGCATCGTGATCTCCTCGCCGGCGAGCCGGCCAGGACCAGGCTCACAGCCCGGTGGGGTTGCGGATCCCCTTGCGAGGCTGGGTCCGCTCCTTGTCGTTCTTCTTCTCGTTCTTGGCGACGAGGACGAAGGGGTTGAGACGACGCGGCCCGGTGATGACCTCGTAGATGGCGTCGAGCGAGAGCGCGAGGCCGAGGTTGAAGCTCGCCGTGCGGGGGTTGTAGAAGATGTTCTGACGCTGACCGCGCAGGCCGAGCTGGTTGTCGTTGCTGTCGTAGCCGAAGGTGATGCCGAGCTCGGGCACGGGGAAGTAGCTGCCGCCAGCGAAGAAGCCGTAGCTGTACTGGAGGTCACGGGCGTCGGGGATGCTGGCATCCACGGCACCTTCGCCGTTGGCACCACAGCCGGTCAGCACGTGACCTGGACACTGCACGTTGTCGCTGAAGGGCGGCAACCAAGACTGTGCGAAGGCGAAGCCGGTCGAGAACTGCAGCAGCGTCGGGCCGATGGGCTGGGTGAAGAAGAGCAAGAGGGCCTGGCTCAACGTGTTCTGCGCGAAGCGGCTGCCCGTCAGCTGGTCCTGTGCGTTCTGCGCCGCAGCTTCACCGACGGACTGGTCAGTGTTGCTCAAGCCTTGACGCGGCACGTTCTGCTCGACCGTGCCGTTGACGCCGGTGGTGGCGGCGCCGAAGCGATGTGTCCACCGCGCCACGCCCACGACGGACACCGAGTTGAGCACCGGCGCCACGTCCTGGGGGATGAGCGGAATGCTCTGCCACATGATCAGCCCGGGGGCCGTGCGGAAGTAGGTGCCCGAGTTGTAGCTCGCGGGGCTGGTAGGGAAGAAGCCACGCGCCTGGGCGACCAAACCCGCAGCCCAGTTGCCGTCGTCGGTCGCGTAGAGGAGGCTTCGGTACACGACCTGGGTCATCAGGTCGTTCATCCACGGCTCGTTGCGCCGGGTCGTGGCAGCGCTGTTCGTGAGCTCGACGTTGAACGAGGGTGAGGCCTGAACCGCGAGGCTCCACGTCTTCTGGTCGATGACGAAGTAGTTGAGCGAGGCCGAGAAGGTCTGCGTGTAGGTCTGGAAAGCGCCGCTCTGGTAGTCGCCGCCGACCCCAACCACGCTCGCCGAGGCGGCGTTGCTCCAGCCAATCGCGGTGCCGCGCCAGGGGATGCGTGCCGGGATGCCGTTGGGCTTCTCCTTCTCTTCGGGCACGTCCTCCTCTTCGGGACGCTTCTGGAGCTGCGTGTTGCCGGTGGTGGCCGACGCGGCCTGGGCAACCTGCTTGTTCTTCTTGCCCTTGAGGTCCTCGGTACCGACCGACAGGTCGTCGAGCTCACCCTTGTTGTCGTCTTTGGCCTCGACGGTGGCGTCGGCCTCCTTGGCCTTCGCGCTCGTACTCTCATCGGCGACCGCGGACGCCGAAACGCCCAGCACCATCGCCATCACACCCAAGCCAACACCGAATCGCATCATCGAGACCTTCCCGGGCAACAACCACAGGGGGAGACCCACAGCTACATGTGGGCCAGACCGGCGTGCATACACGCACCAGGTCCCGTCATCAAGACAGGACGACCAGTCACGGGCTCCATAAGCAAGGACAATGCCGGTCAAAAATCGCAGGGACTTCAATAGTTGGCGAGGTCGGAGACCATCCTACCTCGCCGGCTGTAAGAGATTTGACGGCGCGCTGTCCGCTTGTTTACGACGGCCGCGCGACGCGTCTGTTCCGAGGTCGCCATCGAAGCGCTGAACGGATGGTGAGCAGATTCAGGTCTGGTCGTCGGCGGCGCCCGCGCGGGGGGCACCGCGGCGCGTGAGCTCGCGCGCGAGGCGATCGGGAAAGTGCTTCATGAGGGCAGCGAGGGCGCGGTTGGGTGCGCCGTTCACGAGAACCACGCGCCCCTGCATGGCGGCCTCGTAGGCCTGGCGAGCGACGGTGTCGGCGTCCATCCACATGAGCTTCGGAAGACGGCTCACCGCGTCCCGGTTGCCGACCACGTCGTGGAACTCGCTGTAGGTGAAGCCGGGGCAGACGGCGGTGACGGTGACGCCGTCTTCGTCGTGTTCGCCCGACAGTCCCTCCGCGAACTTGATGAGGAAGGCCTTGGCCGGTCCGTAGAGTGTGCGCCCCGCCGAGCCCGGCATCAGCCCCGCGAGCGATGCGATGTGCACGATCTTCCCCCAGCCGCGCTCGACCATGCCCGGCTCGAACAGATGGGTGAGGTGCACCACCGACGTGACCATGACCTGCAAGAAGGCAGCGTGATCTTTCCACTGGGTCTTGCGGAAGTAGCCCCGGGAGCCGAAGCCGGCGTTGTTGACGAGCATGTCGACCGTGATCCCCTGCTGCTGCACCGCGTCGAAGAGACGCTGCGGTGCGTCGGGCTCGGCGAGGTCGGCGGGGACCACGAAGGTGCGCCGTCCATAGGTGCGCTCGAGCTCTTGGGCCAGCTCGTCGAGGCGCGGTTTGCGCCGTGCGGTGAGCACGAGATCGAAGCCGTGCTCGGCTGCGACCCGTGCGTAAGCGAGCCCAATTCCAGCGGAAGCACCCGTCACGAGCGCCCACCGATCCCTCACGTGAAATGCCGCGCGGTCCGTTGCCATGTCGCCTCCTCGACGTCCCGCATCACGGGTCGTCATTCCTCTCCCTAACACGTCGCTCCAACGACGCATCGCGTCGAGAAAATCGTCTTCCGCCAGGCGCGGTTTTTACTGCTTCTAAAATAGGTCAACCTCGTTGACCCAATACCCCCTGCGGGCTACACCAGATCGACATCAACCCATCAAGGGAAGGGCAGCCCATGAACATTGAGGTCGTACGCACGACGTCTCCTCGACCCCGTCCCGAACCCGGCAAGCTCGGCTTCGGCGTTCACTTCTCCGACCACATGTTCGTGATGGAGTACACCACCGAGAATGGGTGGCACTCCCCACGGATCGAGGCCTACGGGCCGATTCAGATGGAGCCCGGTGCCAGTGTACTGCACTACGCCCAGGCCATCTTCGAAGGGCTCAAGGCCTTCCGCGGCGCCGACGAGAGGGTGAACCTCTTCCGTCCGCAGCAGCACGCAGCCCGCTTCCACCGCAGCGCCGAGCGGCTGTGCATGCCGCCCGTGCCCGAAGACGTCTTCGTCGAAGCCTGCCGCAAGCTCGTCTCCGTCGACGAGAGCTGGGTGCCATCCGAAGACGGCGCCGCGCTCTACCTCCGGCCCCTCACCATCGCGACCGAGTCGTTCCTCGGGGTGCGACCCTCCGCGGCCTACAAGTTCATCATCATGACCTGCCCCGTGGGGGCCTACTACGCCGAGGGCTTCAACCCAGTGCGCATCCGCGTCGAGCGCGAGCGCGTACGGGCCGTGCGTGGTGGCGTGGGCGACGCCAAGACGGCCGGCAACTACGCGGCCAGTCTGCGCGCAGCCAAAGAGGCCAAGGCCGATGGCTACGCACAGGTCCTCTGGACGGACGCCGCCACCCATTCGTTCGTCGAAGAGGTGGGCACGATGAACGTGTTCTTCAAGATCGGCGACGAGGTCATCACGCCGTCTCTCGACGGCGCCATCCTGCCGGGGATCACCCGCCGCAGCGTCATCGAGCTGCTCGAGAGCCGCGGCACCACCGTCACCGAGCGGCGCGTCTCGCTCGACGAGATCGTCAAGGCCCACACCGACGGGCGCCTCGAAGAGGCGTTCGGGACGGGCACCGCCGCGGTCGTGTCGCCCATCAAGGCCCTCGGTGTCGACGGCAAAGACCTCACCATCGGCGATGGCGGGGTCGGCCCCATGGCCCAGTCGCTCTTCGACGAGATCGCCGGCATCCAGCGCGGCACCCGTGAAGATCGCTTCCACTGGCTGGTGCCGGCCGAAGGCTGAACCATCCGAACGGCGCGGCGGGGGGCCGCGCCTACCTGTCCTTTTCTGCCCATTTGGGGGGCATCCGTATGAGCCAGAACGAGCTCGACGAGGCGATGGAGCTGCTCCACTTCGCCTTCCGACGCGTCATCGAAGAACCCGACTCCGTGCTCGCCGAGCACGGCTTCGGACGACTTCATCACCGCGTCCTCTACGTCATCGGCAAGAACCCGGGACTCACCAAGGGTGAGCTTCTCGAGCTGCTGGGCGTCACCAAACAGGCGGCCCATGCGCCGCTGCGCGACTTGGTCGAAGGTGAGCTGGTGCGCGTCGAAGCCGATGACACCGACCGACGGGTCAAGCGGCTCCAGCTGTCCGCCTCCGGGCGCCGCTTCGAGCGACGGCTGTCGCGCTACGAGCACCGCGTCTTCGAAGCAGCCTTCGCCGAGGCCGGCCCGCGCGCCGTCGAGGGTTGGCGACGGGTGATGGACGCCCTGGGTCAGGGTCGACGGCTCGAGATCGAGTCGCTCCGGCCCGCAGCCGAGGAGTAGACGCCGCGAAGGCGGCGCATCCTCCGTTTGCATTCCACTGTTTCAACCTGATCGGTGCTCTAGGCCGTAGCGGCCGACGGTCAGCGACCCTAAGTTGGTCGCATGCATGACGTGCCCCAGCGCATCGTCGTCGGTGTTTCGGCCGAGCCCGAAGCCGACGAGCTGACACTCTCTGCTTGCGACCGGCACACGTTCGCTCACGTGGCGTGGCTCGCCGAGCGTGTCGATGCCGAGATCCACCTCGTGCACGTCATCGACTTCATCGACGAGCGCCTCGGTGAAGAAGAGGACAACGTCGACGGCCCCGTGAAAGCTGCGCTGCGTGATGCCCTGGAGGCGCTCGCCGACACCACGAGCGCGAAGACCGAGATCGTCTTCCGCCGCGGCAAGCCCTGGCGGCAGCTCATCGCGGAAGCCGAAGCATGGGACGCCGACCTCATCGCCGTCTCGCCGCGGCGCGAGTCGCTCGGCCTGACGGATCGCATCTTCCACGGCAGCACGGCGGCCCGCGTCCTCCGCCGCTCAGAGAGGTCGGTGTGGGTCGTCGATCGCGAGGCGCACACGCCCATCGAGAAGGTTCTCGCTTTGGTGGACGGCTCGCCCGTGTCGCAACTGGTGCTCGACGCGGCCGGAGCCCTCACCCAAGCCCTAGGCGGCAAGCGCTACGCTCTCCGATGCCTCGACTACCCGGAAGACATCTCCATGAAGCGGCTGGCAGACGCTGAAGAAGCCATCGCAGAATACCACCGTGCGGTGCACGACAAGGCCAAGGCCGAGCTCGACGCGTTGGTGGGCGACCACCCGTGTGAGGTTCTCTTCTCGGAGGACTGGGTCGTGCGCGCCGCCCCCAAGGTCATCGAGCAGCACGACATCGACCTCGTCGTCTTGTCGTCGACGTCGCGCACAGGCCTCGCCGACCTTCTCGGCAGCACGGCGGAGAAGCTGCTGCAGCGCTCCATCGCCTCTGCCTGGGTCGTGCAGCCCAAGAACGACTGACGCTACTCGATCGGCTCGCAGCCGCTTCCGATCTTCCAGCGACACACCTGGAGGTGCCGCACGACGTCGAGCGCGAGCTCTTCGGCCGGTGCGTCGACGGGCCACGCCGCGAGCACGCCCACGGGCGGCAAGCCCTCGACCTCGACCACGACCTCCAGAGCCTCTCGCGCGGCGCCCCCGGGCGCCTTGCCCCGCCCGCGCCGCATACGGCCCTGGTGCTTCGCGGAGGTGACCGCCGTGTCGCGCCATGGCTCCCACTGCGGGCCGGTCAACTTGACGGTGGCCATCGCTGCGTCGAGGGCAGCAGCCCCTTCGTCGCCCAGCCGTTTGATCACGAGCTTGGCCTGCTCGTCGTGGGGCTTGCGGTAGAGCAAGATCATCGACGGGTTGTCGGCGCGGTAGCCCTTGGGCCACCCGAAGCGCAAGCCCGTGCGCGTCTCGTGGTCGAGCATGAGGGGCGGAGTTGCGTTCATGTCGCTCGTCGGTTTCTGCTCGAGAAGCCCCGGTTCGACGGGTTCTTTCTCCACCACGGGCTCGGCGACGGGAGGCGCCGCAACCGGCGATGCGGACGCAGGCGCCTGCTCGACCGCGGGCGGGTCGGCCGGGGGCTGAGCCTGAGCCGGGTCACAAGCGATGAGCGCGAGGCAGAGCCACCAGGGACGTCGCATGGCGACACGTTAGGTGGATAGCGGCCCTTGGGCCCAATCCGCGACAGGTTCAGCCGAGGGCTTCGAAGCTGCCGTCGCGGTGCCGGAAGAGGTCGGTGACGGTGCCGTTGGCTTCGAGGCGGGCGATGCGCTTCACGAGGCGGCGGGGGGAATTCTCTACTTCCACCGCATAGGCGAAGCAGGAGAGCACGAGGCCGCGCGCGACATCGAGCGGACACCCCCGCACCGCGGCGAGATGGGAGATGACACGGCTCAGCGCGATCTCCGTGGTCTTGGCGGGCCACGTGGTCACCAGCCCCTCCATCCCCATGCAGACGGCGTCGACCATCGCGGGCCAAACGTCGAGCCCACCGTCGGGCACGAAGACATGGCGGTAGGACATCTCGGCGATGGCAGCGACGGCGTCGGCGCGCGCATCGGGGGCGGGGCGAAGAACGGTGGACCCGAGGTCGTCGACGGCCTGCGGTCCGATCCACACGCGCTCGTCTGAAGCGGCAACCTCGGCCAACGAACCGGCGAAGTCGAAGCCATCGAACAAGTCATCGGCGGCGACTTGGCATACGCCCGCCTCGCCCTGAACTGGCGACTCATCCGCTACGCCGACGACGTCGTCGTCTGGACCTACCGCTTCGACCGCCGCCGCCCCGTCGGCCCCGCCGACGGCGCCGCCACCCGAGGCACCGTCCGCGCCATGAGCGAGATCCTCCAACGCAGCTTCGACGCCGCCCTCGACGACCTCGCCCTCTACCTCCAAGACCCCGAGACCCCCCGCCTCGCCAACAACCAGCCCCCCCCCGTCGTCCCCGGCACCGAAGCCACCCCCGACCCCATCGCCGACGTCATCCGCTACGACGCCGAGAGCGACCTCAACGA
>JAUHZF010000134.1 GCA_030426145.1 Polyangia bacterium | reverse complement strand
GCCCTCAACGCCACGATGGCTGTCGTTCCGCCCTCCCAGGGGCGCCTGCGGCACCTCAACGACAGCCATCGTGTCCTTCCGACCCCGCAGGGCGAGCTATGGCACGGCGAAACGAAGCTCGCACCCCTCAGGCTCCACGTTCGAGGTTCGAGGTTCGAGGTTCGAGGTTCGAGGTCCGAGGTCCGAGGTCCGAGGTTCGAGGTTCGAGGTTCGAGGTTCGAGGTTCGAGGTCGGACTTCGAGATCGAGATCGAGTTCGAGAGCGAGGTCGAGGGTCGAGGGTCGAGGTTCGAGGTCGAGGTCGACCGAGCCAGTGCCTATCCGAACGGCATTGGGCCTAACGCAGGTTGCGGCCTAGGGCTTCGGCGACGAGGCCCGCCATCTTGCCACGCGCGACGTACTGGTCAGGGCCCTCGGGCGGTGAGCTGACCTCACCCACCGGTTGGGTGAGCTGCCGCAGGTCGTGGTCGAAGGCGGACATGGTGGGGTAGCGCTCCATGGGCGCCTTGCGGATCGCCTTCCGGATCACACGTTCGATGCGCGGGTCACGTGCCGGATCGGGTTCGAGCACGGGTTCGGTGTGGAGCTGATGCGCCATCATGACCACGTCGTCGGCGAGGTTGGCGCCCGGGAATGGCGCGCAGTTGAAGATCATCCGGTGCATGACCATGCCCAGGGCGTAGACGTCCGTGCGCTCGTCGATCTCCTCGCCGAGCACTTGCTCCGGCGCCATGAAGCTCGGCGTTCCCAACACCACCCCCGCCGCGGTGAGCTTGCTCGTCTGGAGCTTGGAGAAGCCGAAATCGAGCACCTTCAGCTCGTAGGGGTCGCCGGGCTCGCCGACGAGGAAGAGGTTGTCGGGCTTGATGTCGCGATGGATGACCCCCACGGCGTGCGCAGCGGCGAGCGCCGACCCCGCCTGCTGAAGCGCAGGCAGTGCAATGCCGAGCGGCAGCGCCCCGTCGCGCTGAAGGAAACGACCGACCGGCTCGCCGAAGAGGAACTCCATCACGAGGTAGGGCGCACGATCTTCGGGGCGGAGGCCCACTTCGTAGACCCGCACGATGTTCTCGTGCCCGACCTTGGTGATGGCCCTGGCTTCGCGAAGGAAACGCTTCTTCACCTCGTCGTCGCCGTGGTGGCGGCGGTCGAGCACCTTGATCGCCACCGGGCGGCCCGTCTTGGTGTCCTCGCCGAGGTAGACCCGCGCCATGCCGCCGCGGCCGATGAATCCGACCACGACGTAGCGCTGGCCGAACCGGGCATCTTCGATGGTCGTGCGGGAGCTGGGAACGCGGGAGAGATCGAGGCGCGCCACCGTGGCCTCGCCGTCGTCGGGACAGAACTTGTAGTCCTCGGGAAGCTCGCGGTGACAACGGGGACAGAACATGCGTTTTTTGGATCCTGGCATCGCCGCCGCGCGACAGCACGGCCGAGGCGTGCTTCGAGGTGCTGCTCATGCCGCTTTACCGTGTGCCTGGACTCCTGAACCAGGCGTCGCCCCCTATGCTATCTTGGCGTTCTCGTGAGCTTTTTGACGAACGCCCTCCGCGCCACGGCCGTACTTCTGGCCGCGTCGACCGTCACCGCCTGCACCGAAGAGGGGCCGCATTTCGACCCCGACGTCATCGGTCGGGCGAACCTGCCCATCATCAACGGTGACCCCGACAACGAGCGCGACGCGGTGGTGCTCGTGTTCAGCAACCAGAGCGCCTGCACCGGCACCATCATCGACGTCGTGGGCACGGACGCCTTCGTGCTCACCGCCGCCCACTGCTTCGGTCAGGGGCAGGTGCAGGGGATCGCCATCGGCGACAACTACAACAACCCCGACGCCGTGCTGCAGATGACGGACTACGAGATCCACCCGCAGTACGACCCCAACAATCAGTACATCTACGACTTCGCGATGATGCGGGTGACGGGGGCCAACGCGAGCACGCCCATCATTCCCGTGCTCACGCCAGCCGAGGATGATCTCCAGCCCGGTCGCATGCTCATCCACGTGGGCTATGGCCGCACGCAGGACGGGGGCAACCCGTCACCCCAGCGCCTTCAGGGCTCCAGCGTGCTCGACCAGGTCACGCAGATCCAGATCGGCTGGGACCAGTCGACGGGCAAGGGGATCTGTCAGGGCGACAGCGGCGGTCCGAACCTCGTGTCGACCCCCAGCGGCGAACGCGTCGCGGGTGTGAACTCCTTCGTGGTCGGCAGCTGCCTGGGCTACGCGGTGAGCGGTCGACCCTCGTCGATCTACGACTCGTTCATCTCGCCGTTCGTGGGCCCGGGCGGATCCGTGGCCTCCTCGACGACCGCCACCACCAGCACCGGCGGTGTGGGCGGCGCCGCAGGCGTCGGGGGCGCAGGTATGGTCGGCGGTACGGGCGCCACCGGCCCCACCGACAACAACTGGGTCAACGGCTCCGAAGAAGAAGACTACGGCGGGTCTCCCCGGGCCAACTCGGGCTGCAGCGTCGGGGGCTCTTCCTCCTCGGGAATGGGCGGTGCGCTCGGTTTGTTGCTCGCGCTCGCCGCACTGCATCGGCGCCGCAGCTGAGGCCGCGTCACACGGTCACTGTTCTCTGAGCGCCGCCACGAGCGCGCGCTTGGCCTTGGCCACGGCCTTGGGCTTCGCCTTCGACAGGTTGCGCAGAAGCGTGCGCAGTCGCTGGCGATCGGCTTCGGGGTGCTCCTCCATGAAGCTCTCGACCGAGCCTTCTTCGAGCAAACGCTCGGCCCAGGCCGTCATCGGGTCCGCAGCGGCGGTCTTCTTCGGCGCGTCGAGGTTGGGCTGAGGGTTGAGCAATCGGTCCAGGTCGCGCTCCACCGCGTCGACGTCACCGTCACGCAGGTGTCGCCGCACGATCCGCAGCTGGCGAGCGAGGGCACGGCCATTCGGCATGCGGGCCGCTTCCTCGAGCGCCTCCGCGAGCCCATCGTCGAGATCGAGGCGGCGCTGCTGCTTGGGGCTCAACCCGACGAGCGTCTTGGCGAGCCGGGCCATGCGCTCCTCTTCGGAGCGCCGCTCGAGTCGTGCATCGGTCCGCGACCGAAGGTCTTCGTCTTCCGTGTCGGTCATGCCGCCTCTGTGTGCACACGACTACGCGTTCCCCATCCGTGGTGTCAATTCGACGGGGGCCCCGTGGCCGCGTCCCTTCCGACGCGGCGAGGCATTGGCTATGACGTGGTCCATGAAGCGGTGGATGTGGGGATGCGCGCTCGCGCTCGTGATGCTGCTCGGCGTGAGCTCGGCGGAGGCCTTCTGTGGCTTCTACGTGGCCGGAGCCGACGCCAAGCTCTTCAACAACGCGACCATGGTCGTGCTGATGCGAGACGGTCAGCGCACCGTGCTGTCGATGCAGAACAACTACCAGGGGCCCCCGGAGAACTTCGCGATGGTGGTGCCGGTGCCGGTCGTGCTCCAGGAGGAGAACGTCAAGACGCTCAAGGACGACGTCTTCGCCCGGGTCGACAAGCTCGCCGCACCACGCCTGGTCGAATACTGGGAGCAGGATCCTTGTTACGACCCCCCGGTCGAAGAAGCCGAGGCAGACATGGCCGCGCCTCAGGCGAAGATGGCGTCTCCCTCGGGTGCCGGGGCCGGCAACGGCGTGAAGGTCGAAGCCGAGTTCACGGTGGGTGAATACGAGATCGTCATCCTCAGCGCGAACGACTCGACGGGTCTGGAGACCTGGCTCAAAGACAACGGCTACAAGATCCCCAATGGTGCAGAACCATTGCTTCGTCCCTACGTCGAAGAGGGCAGCAAGTTCTTCGTCGCCAAGGTCGACACCTCGAAGGTGAAGATGAAGGACGGCCAGGCGATGCTGTCGCCCCTTCGGTTCCACTACGACACCGAGGCCTTTCGACTCCCGGTTCGCCTCGGCCTGGTCAACTCGCAGGGCACGCAGGACCTCATCGTGCACATTCTCGCGCGGGACCGCTTCGAGGTCGCCAATTACGACAACGTCACCATCCCCACCAACCTCGACCTGACCGAGGGCGCCAAGAGCGCCTTCCCCGCCTTCTACGCCGCGCTCTTCGACGAGACGCTCAAGCGCAACGAAGGCGCGGTGGTGACCGAATATTCGTGGGCCGCGTCGAGCTGCGACCCCTGCCCGAGCCCGCCCTTGCGCCCGCAGGACTTCATGGCCCTCGGAGGCGACGTGATCAGCGGCGTGCAGCTCTTCAGCAGCACCCTCACCCGGTTGCATGCGCGCTATGGCAAGGATGCGCTCGGGGAAGACCTCGTGTTCAAGAAGGCCGACCCCATCGTCGGTGGTCGCGAATTCATGATGAAGGGCAAGAAGCTCGAGACCGGCTCGCGCAGCGGTGGTCGCAACAACTTCCAGGGTCGGTATGCGATTCGACATCCCTGGGAGGGAAAGATCGATTGCAAGAAGCCGCGCCGCGGGATCTGGGGTGGCCCGCCCAACGGGGGGCGCCCCAAGGCGCAGCCCGCCCTCGACCTCGCCTTCGCGCCTCGGGGAGAGACCAAGCTCGCGTCCCTCGTCACCCACGACGTGAAAGAGATCGAGCTGAAGGCCGACACCGCCCTGGTCGAGCACCCCGGCATGGTGCCCACCACGGCCAAGGAGAAAAAAGACCCCAAGAAGGACGCCAAGGCGGCAAAGGACGTGCCGCCCACCAAGCCCAAGGATGGCTGCGGCTGCCGTGTGCCGGGAGGACCGGGCGATGAGGTGTCATGGCCTTGGGCCGCACTCGCCCTGGGCATCGTCGCGGCCCGTCGCCGACGGCGGGGCTAGAGGCGGGGAGGGGGGCGTTCTCGGTCTCCTGCTTCGAGGTTCGAGGTTCGAGAGCGAGGTCGAGAGCGAGATCGAGAGCGAGAGCGAGAGCGAGGGCGAGAGCGAGAGCGAGGTCGAGAGCGAGGGCGAGCTCGAGCTCGAGAACCTCCCCTCAACCGCTCGGCGCTACGCGCCTTCGGCGCGCTGGCGAAGGGCTTCTGCCATGGCGTTGAAGCCCTCGTCGAGGGCGCGGCCGAACAGAAGGGCAACCACGGGCTCGAGCGCGCCCCCGATGGTGTCGACGGTCGTGTAGCGACACCACCTGTCGGAGATGGGGGTTACGGTCTGCACGCGCTCGGCACGGAGAAGCCAGGGCGTCGCGGTGCGAATGCCCCACGTGAGGCGGCCAACGGGTTCCGGAGGCGTTACCTCACGGACGTACTCCACCTGGGTGAGGGTGAGTCGTCCGAGGTGCACGCGCATGCGCACGGGCGCCCCCACCACGAGGGTCGCGTCGACACGGCTGGTGAACGGATTCCAGCTGGGGTACGCCTTCAAGTCGGTGAGCACCGCAAAGACGGTTTCCGCGGATGCTTCGATCTCGACCTCGGCCCGGTAGGCCCGCTCACCCATGAGCCGTCCGTAGCGCATGCAACGTCGCCACGACACCCCCTTCTTCGCCACCCTCAGCGGTGCCCTCGATCAGCTCCGCGCCAAGCTCCCGGAGCTCGATGAATCGGTACGCGCCGACGGCGAACGCATCCTCATCACCGGTGGTACGCGGGGGCTGGGATTGGCCCTGGCGAAAGACCTCGTGCGGCGAGGTGCGGATGTCGTCTTGTTGGGTCGCTCGGGCTTGAGGGCGGCGGAGGAGGCCATCAGGACAGCGCGCCAGGGGGCCAGGGTCGACGTGCATGGGGTCGACCTGACGGAGGTCGACGCGGTGGAGCGTGTCTTGGGCGAGCTGGGCGGTTTCGACCGCGTGGTGCTCAACGCGGGGGCAGTGCCATCGTCGAGCCGCGTCACGTCTTCGGGCCTCGACCTGATGGTGCACCTGCACGTCGTGGCCAACGCGCAGCTGGTCCGCGGACTTCGGCGACGCCACGCCCTCCCAGACGGAGCGCGTGTCGTGATCGTGGGCTCGGAGGCCCATCGCAAAGCGGCCTTCCTCGACGACTGGCAGACGCCGACGACCTACGGCACCGCGGGCGTGCTGGAGATGTACGGGCAGAGCAAGCGCCTACTCCACACCTGGGCCGAAGCACTGAAGCGGGAGGCGCCGGAGCTGGAGGTCGTGCATCTGTGTCCGGGCGGCATGGCCACCGACATCGCGCGCGAGGCGCCCGCGTCGCTCCGGTGGGCCGTGAACCCGGCGATGCGCCTCCTGTTTCCCGCGCCCGACGAGGTGGCGGGTTCGGTGAGCTGGGCCCTGCTCTCGCCGCATCTGGTGGGACGCAGCGGCACCTATCTTCACCTGGGGGTGGAGAAGGAGCCGGGCGAGGGCGTGCGCGATGCCGAGCGAGGGCGTCGCCTATGGACCGAGATCGAGGCGCTGCTCGAGCGCTGGACCGACGGAGCGTGAGCATGTTCAAACCCGAAGACCCCGACAAGGCCGCCGCCCGCGTCATGGATGGCAAAGCCTGGGACGAGTTCTGCGACACCCTCAAGATGGCGGGCACAGTGGTGCGGGAGGGACCCGACGACCCCCAGGTCCGCGCCGAGGGCTTGCGCTACCTCACACGGCTCACGCGCGTGGCCCTCGAGGCCTTCGTCGAGAACGCCGACCCCACCGCTCCGGTCCTGCAGCGCACGGTGCACGAGACGGCGAAGATGGGGAACGACAACCCCGACAACGTCTACCTCAACGCCGCCATCAGCGGGAAGCACCGCTACCGCCTCTACGGTCGTCGCGGCACGGTGCATTGGCTCGAGCTCGCGACCCAGAAGGGCAGCTACGGCGAGAGCCGCGGTATGCCGCCGACGGGCCGCATCGAGGGCAAAGACCTCACGGTGGTCGATGACCACTTCGAGGTGTTCCTGAGTGTGGACCCTCCGGGGGAGGGCAAGGACTGGCTTCCGATGCAGGAGGACACGGGCACCCTCATCGTGCGTCAGAGCTGGCTCGACCGGGAGCGCGAGGTGCTGCCCGAGCTGCACCTCGAGCGCATCGACGGACCAGTGGGTCGCTCACCCTTCTCGCCGGTGGCGATCGAGCTCGGCCTTCGCAAGGCGGGCATGCTGGTCGCCGGAGCGAGTCGGATCTTCGCGGGCTGGGTCGAAGGCTTTCAGGCCCACGTGAACGAGCTGCCGAGGTTCGATCAGGCCCTCTCGGACCAAATGGGCGGCGTGCCGCACATCACCTACCACCACAGCTACTGGCGGCTCGCCCCCGACGAGGTCTTGCTCATCGAATGTGATGCGCACCCGTGCGACCACTGGAACTTCCAGCTCTCCAACCACTGGATGGAGAGCCTCGACTTCCGGCACGACCGCATTCACCTCAACAGCAAGACCGCCGACGCGACCGAAGACGGACGCATCCACATCGCGGTCTCGGCCACGGACCCCGGTTTGCCGAACTGGCTCACCACGCAGGGTCTCACCCAGGGCGCGATGTGCTTCCGCTGGGTGCACCCCGAGGGCGACCCGCCCATCCCCACCTGCAGGGTGGTGCGGCGAGGTTGACCTGCGACGCTGTCGGTCACCCTTCGAACGAATCGCTCCCTCGTAAACCAACGCCTGGGCGAGGGCGCACGGCTCAACAACATGTCGTGCTCGCATTCTTCCAACGGGCCGAGAGACGCTGGCCCGGCCAGGAACTCGGCTACACTTCGCGTCATGGCTGAGCGAAGTCGCTACCGGTGCCCACGTTGCCGCGAGGTCGCTTGGGTCGGGCGCGGTCCCGATGTGGTGCTGCACGCCTGCGGGAGGTGCCGCGGCGTGTGGATGAACCGAATGGATGCGATCCGCTTGGCCCGAGGCCTGATGGACGAGCGAAGCGCACAGCTGGTGGGCCGCGTCGACGCAGGACAGCGCCGCGTGCACGGCTATCGAGACGCGGCCCTCGGCGACGCAGGTCGCCGCGTGTGCCCCGTCTGCCAAGACGAGCTCACGCCCACGACGACCCATGCCCGCGTGGAGATCGACGTGTGTGAAGAGCACGGGGTCTTCTTCGACCCAGGCGAGGTCCGTACCGTGAACCGGAAAGCGACAGCCACCCGACGAAGCGCCACGGCCCACGCCGAGGCCCAGCTCATGGCCACCGCAGCTGCAGCCAATCTCGAGATCGCCATCCACGTCGCTACCCACAACCTCATCGACGCGGAGATCTTCGGACCCATCGACTGACCGTACCCTCTCGACCCACGGCTCGCTGGCCGTCACGCCCAGCGGGCAGGCGATGGCGCTTTGCGGTGTATCGCGGGAAGAACAGGTACCCGATACGACCGAGCTGGCACCTCGGCTTCCGCGTCGCCCCGCACATTCGGCCAGAGAATCAACACTTACCGCTGTTCGAGCGCGTGGCATATCGCCTGCAGTGGCGGCAGGCATGAAACGACAATGGTATCTAGGATCCCTCTTCTTCCTCGTCGGCTGCGTCGGTGGCGTCGGCTCCGATTCGGATGAAGACCAACTGCCAGGACCCACCAACGACAGCGCCTCCGAGGTCGTCGATGGCGAGCGCGAGGAAGGCTACGTCGACGTCGAGGAGGGAAACGCGGGGCAGTCGCTGTTCCCCAATGACGCCCCCTGCGGCGACAACACGATCGCGATCGTAGAAACGGAGGACCTAAGCGCACGCTACATCTTCTGCGCCGCAGAGAGAGGCGGAGCGGGCGTCCTCGAGGTGCTCGCCCAGGGCTACGAATCACTTTCCGTGCTCGCCGAGCTCCAACAAGCCCCCGTCGAGCTTCTCACCGAGCTCGTCGGTGAGCTTCCGGACGACGTTCGCTCAGCGTTGCAGGGCGAGGCCCCCCCGGGCGTAGACGGCATCCTCCGAGCCACCATTCCGCTCGACGCCCTGATAGAGCGCGCAGATGTCGCCTGGCCTCCAACGGTGAGCGCCGCCAGCCAGTGCAACTCCAACCACGACTGGTCGGAGTTCTTCGTCGGGGACGCAAACACGTCCGACTCGGGAAGCTCGGGCGCCTTCTACTCCAGGGAGCTCAACTGCACGGGTGGGACCCACGACGGGATCTCCTGGTGTCACGACGGCATCAAGCGCTTCCTCAACACCAACGACCTGGTCGGGTTCTCCCAGCGAACGGCCTCCAGCTCGTACTCCGGCGGCGCCTGCGCGGCCTACGGCACGGTGCGATCGTGCGGTGGAAGCACCCTGTTCAAGGCCGAGACTCGACCGGGAACGAGCGGCGCGTGGCCCACGACCCCGAGCTTGCTCTACTGGATCTCGTCCGGCAGCCGCGCGACTTGGTACATGTTCGCGAGCAACAAGCGCTGCCAGAAGGGCCAGGACAAGGACGACTTCCGCTACCGCGCCGACAGCCAATCCGGCGCGGGTCATCGCTACGGCTACATGTTCGTCAAGGAGATGCGCAACACCGGCGGCTGCGTAGCCTGCACCTCCGATTGACGACCTGCGACCCGAAGCGAGGTTCCGTCGGGACAATCCGATGTGTTCGGGAGCCGATGCTCGGAACCTCGTTCCGGGTCCGCCTTGGTTCACCGCACCGCGTCCATTGCTCGCGACTGACCCGCGACTACGACGAGGGCGACGCGCCGGCTCGTTTGCGAAGTCTCGTCGCGTTGCGCTGTGGAGGCTCGCCGAAGAGTCGAGCGTAGTCGCGGCTAAAGTGCGAGGGGCTCTGGTAGCCGACGCGGTAGGCCGCGTCCTCGGCGGTCGTCTGCTCGTCCACCATGAGGCGCTGCGCCCGCAGCAAGCGCAGCCTCTTTTGGTACTGCAGCGGGCTCAGCGAGGTCACGCGCTTGAACTGCTCGAAGAACACCGTGCGGCTCAAGTGCACGGTCAGGGCGAGCTCGTCGACGTCGAGCGGCTCTTCGAGCTGCGCTTCGATACGATGAGCCGCCTCGCAGATCCTGTGCGCCGCGCCTCCCCCGCGTACGAAGCGGCGAATGGACGGCCCCGCCGGGCCCTGCAGGACGCGAAAGAGGAGCTCGCGAACGCACCCCGGTCCCAGCACCCGGCCAGCCTCGCCATCGCCGAGCAAGGCGCTCAACCGCCGTACCGCGCCGCGCATCCCGTCGTCCAGCTCTCCGACGAAGATGCCCGCTGACAGCTCCTCCGCTTCGTCGTCGCGCGCGTCCATTTCGGAGACCAAGCCCGAGAGCGAGAAAGGATCCACCCCGATGAGCACCGCGCCAAAGGGCGCCGCCGCGATGCGGCTCGTCAGAGGGAGCGGGACCGGAGTGAGGGTCCAGTGCCCGGGCGACAGGCGGTAGGTGGAGCCGCCGAGGGCGAGCTCCTTGACCCCTTCGCCGACCACGCCGAGGCAGGCGCGCCAATGCCGATTCTGAAACGGACCGGACTCATGATGACGGACGCCGACCACCTCGGGAACGGCGGTCGGCGTCACCCCGTCGGGCGCGCCGACGGAGCGGATGGCTCGCGCCAAAGCCTCCTCGTCGCTACTCACTCCGAGGCACCGTAGGCTCCGTTCTGGAGGTCGTCCAGGAGCGTCGGCTCGGTGGGCTTCCAGTCGAGGCGCTCGCGCGTGATGTCGCTGGTGGTGGGACAGTCGAGCGCGACGACCCAGCTCAACCAACCGAAGTGGGCCTCGGCGTCTCGCTTGGGCACGCTGCGCACGGGGACGTCGAGGAGCTCGCCGATGGATGTCGCGATGTCCCGAAAGGGGATCGCGGGCTCCGCCACTGCGTGAAAGCGCTGCCCGGGCTCGAGACGTTCGAGCGCGCGCGCGAACACGCGGGCGGCGTCGAGACGATGCACCGCGTTCCAGCGGTTGCCACCATCGTCGACGTAGCCGGAGAAACCCGCCTTCTCGGCGATCTCGATCAACATGGGCACGAAGCCGTGATCTCCCTCTCCGTGAACGGTCGGAGAGGGTCGCACGATCCCGGCGCGCACCCCGCGCTCGACGAGCGCATCGACCGCCTCCTCGGAGGCGGCGCGAGGTGTGTGCGCGGACGCACCTGACGGATGCCGGTCGGTCTCCTTCCCGGGATCGGAGGAGGCGGTCACGGTCCCGGCAGTGGCGACCAGTGGCTTGCTCGTTCCTTCGAGCCCCGCACCTAGGGCGGCGATCACGCGGCGGTCGAGCTCACACATCTCGGCATATTTGGAGAAGTCGTGGACGAAGCCCACGTGCACGACGCCGTCACTGTCGCGCGCGGCCGCAGTCAGGGTATCGAAGTCTTCGAGGTCGCCTCGCAGCACGCGGGCCCCCGCGTCGCGCAGCGCCTCTTCCGAGGGATCCGAGCGCGCGAGGCCGATGACCTCGTGGCCCGCCAGCATGAGTTCGCGAACGATCGCCGAGCCGATGAACCCGGTACCTCCGGTGATGAATGTCTGCATGCTCGACAGTCTGCGTCGCAGGTACGCCGTCGAGAATGGGAGCCTGTTCGAGATCCTTGTCCATTCGTCCGGAACGCGCTCGCCAACAGTGGAACGCAGGGTAGCCCTCGCCCGACGGCGACGAGGGTTCCCCTGCACGAAGGGGGCAATCGCGCGCCTACGGAACGTCTACGTCGACCTGAACCCGGTGCAGTCCATCCGACGTCGGTGCGATGAGTCCGAGGTCGTAGGCAATGTGGTATGGGCCTGGGTCGAGAGGAACACCGTCGACGACACCGCATGGGTCCAAGTCGCGAGCGATCTCCGCCGCGCGCCCAGTCGCAGATGCATCGCGCCGAAAGATACGTTCGCGTGCCGGCCACTGCGTTTCGAAAACGACCTTGCCACCGGGCGGCAAGACCACCGCCATGAACGAGGTCCGCACGAATAGGCCCACGGAGTGAGGTTTGGGCGCGGCGGACGTGCTTCCGCTAGAACAGGTCCCCTGTGGTACGTCGACGCGCTCGTCATGCTCGTCGCTCGCTTCAACGAGCGCGGGGTGGAGACGGCGCCATACATCGTGCTCATCGTCGAAGTGAAGCGTAGCGGGCGCAGTACCGGCATTCTCCAGCACGACGGTGACGTCCACGGGACCGCCGCGCTTCGACGGTTTGACGATGGGCGTCACGCGCAGCTGACCCCACCCCGCCTCGCGGGCGGTCCGTGCACAAGCGTCTCTCTCTGGCGGGCCCTCCTCGATGGGGCGGAGAACGCAACGGCATGACCCAGGGACGGCGCGGATCGACACGTGGGCGAGCAAGCATGGGTCATGTGCCAGAGGGATGGGTCTCGAGCTGTGGACCGGCGCCGCGACGGGCTCGGGCGCTGGAGTGGGGGGCGTCGGTTCGACCACGGGTGCGGGACCAGGAGAAGGCCCTCGCGCGGCTCGAGAGCCCGGCGTAGGCGCACCTGCGCAGCCAGCCAACACGAGCGGAAGCAGGAAACCTCGACACGACACGACGACCGACCCTACTGCCCAACGACGTTCGAGTCCGCCGCCGCCTGAGCCGAACACTGCCGGTAACTTGCTGCGATGGGTCCCACGACCTCTCGTTCCGTCGTCCGAGGTCGTCCGAACGTCTCGTCGCTCGCGACGGCCCTCGCGATCCAATGCGCCCATCCGCGCGGCCACGGGGTAGGGTCGCGGCATGTCGGCCCAAGTCGTCGAGGTGATGGATGACGTCGTGGTCTTCGGCGCGGCGAACGCGGATTGGGTCATCACCTCACGGAACCCAACGAGCCGAATCCCGAGCTCGCGGCGCAGTGCGCGTTCATCGTCTTCGCGATGAGCTTGTGCACCTGGCACAGAAACGCCGGGTAGTTCCCCCGCGTGTCGGTGATGACCATGTGAAGGTGGTTCGATAGAACGCACAGCGCATGCACCTGCACGCCGTACCGCTGCGCGGCTTCCGCCACGAGGTACACCACCGAGCTCCGCGTCGCCTTGCACGGGCGCAAGAAGAACCTCCGCTCCGAGCAACGGCGCGAAATGAACAGAGTCTTCCCTGGCACGACACATCGGGGTACAGCCATCTCACCCCTTCATCGGATTGAGCCCCCTTCTCTTGCGCGAATACGCAAACCTCGGTGACCCTGGCGTCGGGTTGAGCTCGGCATCCTCGCTATGCCGCGTCGGCCGACGGTTTCTCTGAGGCCCCCTAGGTACGGCATCTTTGGCGGCGGGCGGCCAGGTGCCCATGGTCTTGGCCCGCGCGGCAGTCGAATACTCCACACCTGTGGAGACTACTCGTGCGCCAGTTCCTCCAGCCGCCGCCGTCCATGCCCGGACCCACCCCGCCGAGGCCACCGGCCACGAGGAGGAGGAGCAGGACGACGACGAGCTCGGGTAGTCAGCTGAAGATGTCGTCGGCGGAGCCCGTCGTGGCGGACTCAGTCGACAAACAGGTCCTCGAACGAGTCCGCGTCCAAGATCCGCTCAGCCACCTTGACGGTCTCCTCGGGCGAGAGCCCCGCCAGCTTCTCACGCTGTGCTTCCGTGATGGCCCCGAACTTTCGCTCGGCCAAAACCATGAGCAGCACGGTCTGCCCCTGCTTCCTGCCCCGCTCTTCGAGCTGTTGTGCTCCAGTCATGTAACCCTCTGCGGCTTTGGTCCCAAGCCCCACGGAGAACCTCTCCAACCGGGCCGGATCCACCTCCGTGGCCATGAGAAGATAGCTCACGATCGTCGCGTAGGCATCCCTGCCCTGCGGCGACCCCACGACCTCGGCCACGATGGCCTCACGCGGCTCGAGCTCGTCGAGCGGGTCCTGCTTGGTCATCGCCAGCTGTAGACACACGAACACGAGTCGCCCGAACGGCGCCATCGGGCGCTCGACGAGCGCGTCGATGCTCTCCCCCGCCAAGTCGTCCACGAGATAAGTGAAATTGGGGATGTGAGCAGCGGTCGCGGTGAGCGCCTCTGGGGTGAGGTTCAGCAAGTCGTGAAACGTCGTTGCTGACGACCATGCACGCCGACCTTGGTGGACCACGAGCGGCACGACCGCGGGCAGCCGGCTGGCGCCCTTGTTCTCTTTCAACCATCGCTCCCAGAGCCGAACGAGGTAGCGCAACAGTCGAAACCCCATCAACGGGTCGGGCGTGCTCTGGTGCTCGATGAGGACGCAAATGAAAGCCTCTTCGCTGGCGAGGTCCACGCTGAACAGGAGGTCGGAAGAGACGCTTCTCAACTCGGCATCGATGAACGACACGTCGAGCGCCCGCAGACTTCCCATGTCGAGCTTCGCGACCAGCTCCGCGGGCAACGACGAGACAAGCTCGCCCGCCGCGTGCTCTGGGTCGGAAAACGTCCCACGGAAGAGCCGGTCGTGCGGCTTCGTCTGGGGGTCGTCGCTCACCCACCCATGGTGTCTGGCACGTGGCCCCGCCGCAAGCCGGCGAACCCAAGCACGCTCATTGGCACTCGAGGTCCCGAAGCAAAGGCCCGAGAACGTCCTGCGCCGTTTCTGCATCGCGAAGCCGATGGAAGCACGCCTCGGCCTGCGGGATGTTGGCCGCCGTGATCGCCATCTCCCAGCTTTCGGCCTGGTACCCGAAGCGACGGTGAACCTCATTGCGAACGACGGCCTTTAGGCTACGTAGGCCTCCCTCCCGCGACGTCTCACGTACCATGTGCACGGTATCCTCGAGCTCCCGGTAGGTCTCGCACGTCGGCACCAGCTTGGTCACCAGTGCCAGCGCTTTGATGCCGAGCCCATCCACAAGGTGCTCGTGATGGCATTTGTCCTGCGGGAATCGCTTTGCCAACGCCACCAGGCAATCGAGTCGCCCCTCTTCCCACGGTTCGAAGAATCCTTCTTGAGCTTCGCCTGCATCTTTAGGTCCTTCGCGACGTCGAGCATCAGCTGCTTGGCCGTGGCCTCGTCTGTCAGCCTCGCAGTGAACTCAAAAAGCCTCTTCTCGATGGGGTCACTCATTGGCCCATCGTAATCCGGCAACACCGAACCCGCAGCACGCAGGTTCTTCGTCGTGAGTGCCCCGCGTCGAGTTGCCGTAGAGCCCGACGAAAGCACGCCGAGCATCGCTCTCGCCTGATGGCGCTGCACTTCGTCCCGAGATGCGCCGCACAACCCCAAAATCCCAACCGTTCTGAGCCATCACTACGACCCAACGCCACCGGCCGTAGCATTTCCGAAAGGTCTACGATGAGCACCAGCAGAATAACCTGCTCGCCGAGAGCCAACGTTCCCATCACCTACTTCGAGAATGACATCGAATGCGGGCCCACCTGCATCAACGCAGAGGTGGACCTCGAAGCCTCCGAGTGACCAGACGCCTCCGCCCCTGACGGCGTCCATGGCGCTCGCTCTCATTCCTGGGCGCCATCCGCGCGGCCACGGGGTAGGGTCGCGGCATGTCGGCCCAAGTCATCGAGGTGATGGATGACGTCGTTTGCGTCCGTCGCCCTTCGTACCTCACGTGCAGCTACCTCTGGCGGCGTGGCGCTGAGGTGGTGCTCATCGACGCGGGGATGAAGACCGACGCCAGCGACGTGCTCGCTGGCCTCGCTCACTGGAACCTGCCCGTCGACGCCGTGCGGGCGTGCTTCGTGAGCCATTGGCACAACGACCACTCTGCCGGGGCGGCGCGGATCAAGGAGCGCTCGGGGTGTGCCGTCTACTACGCGGAGGCCGAGTCTCCCCAGCTCCTCCGCCAGACCGCCACCGGTGGGGCGCTTGGATGGCTCAGCGACGCCATCCCCGAGGCGGGTCCTCTCGTGCTCGCCAAGGGGCTCCTCGGCGAGGCCCCCATGGCCGCTGTGGAAGCCGACCGCTACGTGCAGGATGGCGAGCGCGTCGAAGGGCTCGACGTGCTCTTCACCCCGGGGCACACGTCGGGGCACCTCTCCTTCTTCGAGCCCGAGCGCGGCCTGCTCTTCGCCGGGGACGCGCTCGCCGTCGTCGATGGTGAGCTGCGCTTCATGTCGCGGCCGGTCACCGAGGACCTCGACGCGGCACGCGCCTCCATGGAGCGGTGCCACGCGCTCTCCCCCTCCTGGGTCCTCGCCGGACACCGAGAGCCGCTTCAGGTCACCCAAGCACACCTCGACCGCTTCCGAGCGCGACTCGACGCCGCTGCGCCTCCAGCCGGGGACTGGCCACTTCTGGGCTAGCGGGCGGCGTGTTGGTCGTAGGCCTCCGACGCCGCCACTTCCAGCAGGGCCTCGCGGAGGTCGTCATCGGCCGAGCTCTCGGCGGCAATGCGAATGCGTCGCACCGCGTCGTCGTCGTCGTCTGCGATGCGCATGGCCATGGCGGCCCCGATGCGGTGCTCGGCGCTGGCGTTGGGGGCGGCGAGGATGGCTTCGACATCGTCGACCGAAAGGCTCGAGCGGCGAAAGTCGCCCCCCACCACGTGTTTGGCCAGGGCGTCGCGCCAGTCGGCCATGCTGCGTCCACCGCGATCGAGCAACGCCACACGCGCCGGCTCGCCCATGGCGTGGGCGTAGGTCTTCTTCGCATCGACCAGCCGGTGGTACGCCGCACGCAGCTCCGCGGCGTTTTCCTGCGAGACCTCGATGCGCTCCACGGTGTCGTCTTTCAGGTCGACGGTGAGCACCGTCTTGTCGAAGTGCACCTCCTCGATGGCGTCGAACGAAATGAAGCGGCGTACCCGATGCCGCCGGATCTTGATGCCGTCGTTGCCGACGTCGAGCCGTGGAGGGAGGCTGCGCCATCTCACGATGGCGATCACGCCGAGACACGACGAGAGCGTGAACAGCGCCTGGAGGTGCGTCATGACGCTGAGCTTTCCTACGAGCTGCGAGATGAGAACGTGCAGGCTCACCGCGGTGATGCCCAGGCGTGCCCCGCGCCCCGTGGCGCGAAACCGCGTCACCAAACGCCGCGGCCTCGCATGCACCGCGGCCAGAAGCGCATTCGTCTTCCGTGGCTCGTGCAGCGAGAGCTCGACCTCTCTGCCGTCGTCGAGGTGGAGGTGCGCCGTACCCGGCAGTCGCGATTCGGCCCAAGCCACGCTGCGCCCGACGTCGGTCCACTCGTCCCGCCCGTTCGGCCGCAGGGCGAGCCCAGCTTCGCTCACACGAACATCACACGCGCCCCAGTCGACGTACCTCAGGGCCTGCAGGCGGGTGGCCAACGCCGCGACGACCGCCGCGCCCCAGCTCGTCCAGGCCATCGCGTAGAACCACTCCGGTCGCTGCCAGCCGACGAAAGAGGCCACCAACAGGGCATAGATCAACGGGCCCATCGCGAGGGCGAAGGCGAGCCAAGCCATCGCCTCCCGCACCCTCCGCTGCTCCACGCGAACGCCACGAGCCCGCAGCTCGAAGACGTCATCTCGGGAGGGCTCGCCCATGCGGCAAGTCTAGCCAGCCCACGCCCTCGTCAGGGCCTGTTCCTCACGCCGTCGCTTCGCGGTCGTGGGCGCGCACCACGCGACGTAGTGCAACAAGGCCAGCACACTGAAGGTCTGCACCGGGAGCAACACGGCGAAGCCCACGTGCAGCAGGAGCCCGAGCCGCGCGAGAAAAGGGCGCAGCGAGCGGTGCCAGAGCCCGACCGCGAGGGCGAGCTCGATGCCGACCGTGGCCCAGGCGGCCGCGACGAAGCCCACGTGTAGGGAGGGCAGGTCGGAACCGAACCACTGCTCGACGGCGATGGCCTCGAGCCGATCCCCGGACAGGAAAGCCGGCGTGAGCTTGTGGAGCACGCCAAAGGCGTACAGCACCGACAGCTGAACGCGGAGCAGCCGCAGCCCGGGGTCCGTCTCGCGTCGTGGCGGCCAGGATGCCGCGGTCGGCGAACGCCAACCCTCGACCGGCGACAGCCCCAACCACACCAATGATGACGCCAGCAGCCACACCTGATGACGCTGCAGCGCCCCGTCGTGATCTCCGAACACGTGATAGACGAGCGCCAGAGCGATGCCCGTGCCCACACTCCACGTGCGTCCCCAGGTGAGGGAGAGCCCCGTGGCCATGATGTAGAAGGCGACGATGAGCGCGGCGTGCCATGGCGAACGGGCCATGCCGAGGTGAAGGTGTCCGCCTACCTGCGACCAAGCGATGAGGGCGAAACCGAAACGAAGGCCGAGCACCGCTTGGCGCGAGGTGAGAGGGGGAAGGGTCATGGGCGGCTACAGCGGAGGGGGGCTACGGGTTGAGGTCGCCACCCCTCAGGCGTGGCGCATCGCATGGTGATGTCGACGCGGTCGACCTCGGGGCAGAACGAGCGGGCGACCCCGCGCGCTGCCTCTGGATCGTCGAGGGCAAAGAGCGCATCGGGCGCCACGAACCGATGAGGCACGCCATGGGCGCGGTAGCGATCGAGCGCGCGCCCCGTCTCATCGGCAAACTGCACGTCGCAAACGCCGAGGCCTGCGTCCTCGAACATGCGCCACGCGGGGAGCCCGCGCAGCTCGTCACCGGTGGCGACGAACCACGTCGGGCCCGTGAGCATGGCCACCACGGCCAAGGCCGAGGCGACGGTCGCGTGATGTAGGCTCACGCGCGCTGGATGGACCGGACGTTGGCGCGGCAACCCGTCGCATCACAATCGAGGAACCAGCCCTTGGTGGCCGCGTCCTTCGCATTGAGCTTGGTGCGCATCTTCTTGAGCGACGTCATCGTCTCACCGCAGTGCAGGGTCATCTCTCCGGCCCCCGTGGCGTCGAAGCGCTTCTGCCAGTTCTTCTTCTTCTCCACGACGAAGGTGGTGACCTCAGACCCGCGGCTGTTCTTGACCTGGCAGAGGTAGTGGAAGGGCGCTCGGTTCTTGTACATGACGACCGCGCGCAGCGAGCGCTGGGCCTGCGCCGGAGCGGGCTCCACCGTGGTCACGCCGAGCGCGGCGGCCGAAGCAAGGAGGGCGGGGAGGAACAGGTTGGTGATCTTCTTCATGGGTGTTTTGTCTCCGTAAGAGCGGCGGTGCGCCGCGTTGCCCTCCCCTCATCGCAACCGGCATACCAACCGTTAAGCACCTGTAATCACGACAGATCACCGCGCACGGCGCGCATCGCACGTGTGCGCGCAGGGGGTGCGCACGTACCCGCTCAGGGTAGAGGCGGACAGGCCGGCCCACCGTCGACGAGGGCACACACGAACCGCCCGTCGCCGTCGTAGTGAAGCTCTCGATTTCCCTCGCCGAGGATGCTCACCTCGACGTCGATGCGTGGGGCCGCGGACCCCGTCCAGCTCGCCGGCGGAGGAAGCGCCACCATCTCGAAGGTCACGAGCCCGATGTCGGGATCCTTCGCGCGCGCCACGGCGTCATCGACGATACGCCCCAACCAGGCGCCCGTGATCTTCGGCGTGAACGCAGGCCCCGAGGGGGCGCGCTTCAAGGGCTCTTCGTGGTCGAAGACCCCGTTTCGATAGACGTACCGCACCACGTCGCCGGCCGCGGTCTCGGCCGCGATCGCGATGCGAGAATCGTCGGCGTAAACGCGCCGCAGCGCTCGTCCGCCGTTGCGACCGAGCGCGTCGGTGACGGCGTCGGGCAACTTGGACAGACCTTCCACCACGAAGGTCGGTGTGGTCGCGGTGGCCTCGGGGATTTGCGGTCGTGTCGGTTCGGGTGAAGCCCCCGAGGGCGTGGCCGATGGCTCCGGCGCTTCGGCCACAGGCTCACGGGGTGGCCGCTCCGCGCGATCCCAACTCAGGTAGGCGACGAGCCCACCGAGCGAAACGGCGCCGATCCCCGCGACGACGAGCGGCCACCGTCGAGACGCGGCACGCGGCTCGGCTTCTGCTTCGAGGCGGGTCGGCGCCGTGCCCACCGTGGTGTCGTTGGAGAGCGCCCCTCCGCGTCGCGTCTCGTCCTCGGGACCGATGGGGGCGGTCTCGGGCGTGGCGCGCAGCTGGCGAATGCGGGCCAGTCGCTGGGTCGCCCCTTCACCGGCGAAGGGCGCGAGGGCCTCCGCCAGTGCCGACACCGAGGGGAACCTTCGCGAGGCCTCTTTCGCCAGGCTCCGCCCGATGACGGCCCGAAGCCCGCCGTCGATGCCATGCAGAGGCTCGGGCTCCTCCTGAAGAATGAGCACGGCGAGCTCGGCGACGTTGCGGGCGCGGAAAGCCGCCCGCCCGGAGAGCATCTCGTAGAGCAGCAAGCCCAGCGCCCAGACGTCGGTCCTGGCGTCGATGGCCCCGCGGGTGAGCTGCTCTGGCGCCATGAAGCGGGGAGAGCCCACGTGGTCGTCGGTGCCGGTCAGCTCCTGATCCGACGCCACCTTGGCGATGCCGAAATCGAGCACCTTCACCATGGGTCCGCCGAGCTCGCGTGCGATGAAGATGTTCCCCGGCTTGAGGTCGCGATGCACCACGCCTGCGCCATGCGCTTCGGCCAGGGCCTCGCAGACCTGGAGCATGATGTCGATCGCTTCGGCAGGCACGAGCGGGCCCCGTGCCACGCGAGTCTTGAGGGTCTCGCCCTCGAGCTGATCCATCACCATGTAGGGCGCACCGCTCGGCAGATGCCCCACATCGAACACCTTCCTCAGGTGCGGGCTCTTCAGGCCCGCGACCACCCGCGCTTCGCGTCGGAAGCGCAACCGCGCCGTCTCGTCGAGCGGGCCGGTGAGAACCTTGATGGCGACCGCATGACCGAGGTCGACGTGCACCGCGCCGAGCACGACGCCCATGCCCCCACGGCCCAGCACCGACACCACGCGGTACTTGTCGCCCACGCAGTCGCCCGGCGCGAGGGGAGCTTCGACAATGGAGGCCATCGAGGCCGACATGAGTAACATGCGCACGTGGCCGACGAGACCACCACCGAGAACCTCACCGCCTCCGACGAAGGACCGGGTCTGGCACGTCCGATGCCTGCCCTCGTCATCGCGTGGTCGAGCGAAGAACCCGAACGTGTCGGTGAGCTGACGCTGGTGGGAGGAAGAAGCGAGCCCTGGGTCCTCGGACGCCACGCCGACGATGGCGCGCGACGGCTTCGCTTCGCCCCTCAGCGCCCCGACACCCCGGGGCAGCCCCGCGGGCTCACCGGCGCGGGGCTCTCGCGGCGCCAACTGCTCATCGAACGCCACGGGGCGAAGCTCGACATCAAGCGGGTCGGGCGCTGCAAGACCAGCGTGAATGGAGTCACCGTCGATGAAGCCAGGCTCGCGCCAGGGGACACCCTGCTGCTCCGCGGCCAGCTGCTGCTGCTCTGCGTAGAACGAGCGGCGGTGCTCCCCGCCCTCAAGACGTTCCCGGCGGAGGCCCGCCGCGCCTTTGGCGAGGTCGACGCCCTGGGCCTCATCGGCGAGAGCCCCGTGATGTGGACCTTGCGCGAGCGCATCGCCTTCTGCGCGCGCAGTGATCGGCACGTGCTGGTGCTCGGCCCCAGCGGCAGCGGCAAGGAGCTGGTCGGTCGAGGGGTGCACCTCCTGTCGTCGCGCGTCGACGCGCCCTTCGTGGCCCGCAACGCCGCGACCATGCCCGAGGGGTTGATCGACGCCGAGCTCTTCGGCAACCGTCGCGATTACCCCAACCCCGGCATGCCCGAGCGTGAGGGCCTCATCGGGGAAGCGCATGGCGGCACCCTGTTCTTGGACGAGATCGGCGAGCTTCCGCCCAAGCTCCAGGCCCACCTCCTGCGCGTGCTCGATGGCGGTGAATACCAGCGGCTCGGCGACGACGTGGCGCGGACTTCTAACCTGCGACTCGTGGCCGCGACGAACCGCAACCTCGACGAGCTGAAGTTCGACTTTGCGGCGCGCTTCAGCCTATCGGTGCCCACCCCGCCGCTCGACGTGCGCCGCGAGGACATCCCCCTGCTGCTGCGGCACCTCCTGCGCCAGGCCGCCCGCAACGCCCCCGACCTCGCGGCCTGCTTTCTCGATGCGCACGGCCAGCCGAGGGTCTCTGCGCGGCTCGTCGCCGCGCTCCTCCGCCACGACTATCGGCTCCACGTCCGCGAGCTCGATCGACTATTGTGGCTCTCGATGGCCGGCTCTTCGGCAGACCGACTCGAGCTCACCGCCGAAGTCGAGAGCAACCTCGCCATGCCGACGCCCCCCACCCCCATCGTCGACACCACGACCCTCGACGAAGAAGCCACCCGCGAAGCCCTGCGCGCGACCGACGGCAACCAAGCCGCGGCCGCCAAGCGCCTCGGACTCAGCCGCTACGCCATGTACCGCCTCGTAAAGAAGCACGGCATCGACCCCAACCGGGTTTGATTCGATACCGAGGCCGAGGCGGATAGAGCCCATCTCGCCCTTCTCTCAACCCAGCACCTCGGCACACATGCGCTGGAGCTCTTCGATCATGTCGGGGAGCACCTGCATGGTGACGCGGTCGTGGTGCTGGCCGCGCGCATAGTGGAAGGTGACCCACACGACGCCGGTCTCGAGATCGTGGCCACGCTGGGATTGTTTCATCATGTCGACGCGCCAATCCACCCGGGTGAGGAGATCGCCGTGATCGGTGAGGGCCGCGTAGAGCAGCTCGCGACGTAGGGCCACCTGCACCTCCTCGTAGCGGGGGATCAGCACCTCGTGCACGGCACGGGTCCCCTCCGTGTCGAGCAGGGTGAGGTCGAGGCCGAACTGGTCCGCCGTGACCCGCCTCTTTGCCGCCTCGCGCAACAAGAGCCGACAGATGCGAAGTACCCGCGCCACCCGGGCGGGGGGCGCACCATGGGCCTCGGCGAAACGCTCGACGAGCGCATCGAGCTTGGGGTCTGGGGACTCGGCCAAAGCTCGCTCGAGCAGCGGCCAGAAGTCGTTCCGGGCGCTGGGCGGGAGCAGCGCCACCTCGGCCACGTCGAACCGTGCGTCGGGCGGTGCCGGCTGTCCGCCGAGGCAGAAGAGGGTCGTAGGCGGCTCGGAGGCGTTCATGGCGTAACCGAGGCTAGATTCGCCCTCCACGCTCCACAAGCCGACGAACAACGGTGGTATGACTGCGGGTCCGAGCGGGGGTTGGTCGCCTCCGGCGGAGGGAGGTGCCATGTCGGAAGACGACTTCGTTCATCTGGAGCATCGCAACTCGGGCAAGCTGCTCCGGCTCCACGTCCCGAACTACCTCTACAAGTCGGAAGGCCCGGCCTTCGACTCGTACCTGCGACTCGGCGCCGCGCGCGACGACAGCCCCGAGCCGGGCCAGAACCTCGCCGACCTCTTCCCGTCCGACGAGTACTTCGTCGACGACATCGACCACAAGCGAAAGCGCGACGGCGCCCCCTTCCCTTACACCAACCTCCCCGAGGGTGAGCGCAAGCTCGAGACCGACAAGCTCCACAACGGCGTCGGTTGGCGTGACCACACCGATGGCAACCGCCTCTCCACCACCATGGGGGACAAGGTGGAGGTCATCGGCGGCAACTACCGCCTCATCGTGCTCGGCCGCCAGTTCCGTCACGGCGAGTCGGTCCCCGGCGGTGCCCTCGGCGACTCGGCCGGTATCGACATCTCGGGGGGGATCATTCGGCAGCCGCAGCGCACCCCGGGTTCGACCTGGCGCGAGCATTGGCGCCCCATGGACTTCGGCGGGACCTGGCAGGTGTACACCCACACCGCGGACGGGCATCTGCTCGACGTGTTCCACGGCCGACAGGAGTCGTACACCTACGCCGACCGCATCGAGTCGACCACGGGCTGGGGCCCGGGTGCGCCCGAGCCGCCCCACGACGACCTCCAGCCGCCCGACAAGCTCAACCCCATCATGGTGAGCAAGAGCTGGATCACCTCTAGCGAAGAGGAAACGCACGTCGCCATCGGCACCACCAGCGTCACCAACATCGGCGCAGGCACGGCCTCGACCACGACCATTGGTGCCGGCACCGTGGAAGAGACCACCATTGGTGCAGGGACCGTCTCCACCACACAAATAGGTGGTGGCACCGTCGACAACACCACCATTGGTCTGGGCACCCTATCCAACACCACCATCGGGGGTGGCACCGTCGACAACACCATCATCGGGGC
>JAUHZF010000534.1 GCA_030426145.1 Polyangia bacterium | reverse complement strand
ACGCGTCGTGCAGACCGGGCGAGGCTTCGTCGAGGCGGTCGTGAACCCGGGCGACGTTGAAGTCGAACGCGTCGAGCAGCCCCAAGGGGCCGCTGGTGGTGAAAGGCTCGGCCACGCGTTTGACCTGCTTCATGTCGTCGCTCTTCACGCGCTCCCCGTCGTCGAGTCGGTCGATGAACAGGGTCTCGGCATGGCTCGGGTCGTCGTAGGGGAGGAAGAGCACCAGACCGACCAGGTTGTGGCCGCTGCGGTTGATGACCTCGACCTCCTCGGTGTCGCCCACGATGGCGATCCCCTCGCCGAGCTGCCCCAGCCCATCTTCCCGGATGACCATCGTCTCCCACGGGCGCAGCTGCACCGCTTCGAGCCGAAGGCCTTCGCGGTCGACCTGGATCTTGTCGAGGAGGGTTTCGTCGCGGCCGCCGGTCTTCTCCGAGCCCAGGATGCTGGAGGCGCTCCCGGTGTGGACGTCGAGCTCTTGGGCCGACGGCACGAAGAAGCCTCGCCAGCGCCGTGCGGTGCCGGTGTCCATACCCGCGCCGGCTTCGATGACCGTGAGGTGGCGCGCTCGACCTGAACACCCCTTGGCCACGACGCCGATGACGACGATGGACCCGAAGGCCGTCAGCGACATCACGGGGAGCCATACCAGCGCCCGGAGGGGCTGACCCTTCTTGCGCCAGAACGTGAAGTTGCCGGGCCCGGCCACCAAGGCGTAGCCGAGCAGCAGCAGCGCGCTGAGCAGGATCGACCAACGCGAGCTCTCGTTTGGGTCGAGCTGCTGCCTCACCTCGGAGACGTAGCCGTGGGGGCTTCCGGGGCGGAAGAGGACCCCCGACATGCGCTCGTTGGCCCTGCGCATGAGGTCGACCATGCGCAGGTGAACCCAGGCCGAGTCGACGGCGGGTTTCGTCTGCGGGTCGAAGCCGAGCACGTGCACCTCGCCGAGGCCGTAGGGCGCGCTTCCCCCGTAGAGACTCGGCACGAGGTTGCCGCCCTCGTAGCTCTTGAGCTTCTCTTCGACCTCGGCCGCGGGCGAGGTGGCGGGGGGCAGGGTGCGGCCGCTGACGCCCGGGGAGCTGGGGTTGGGGACCGGCACCACGACCGGGTCGCGGGTGGCGTCGGTCGCGTCGAGCTCGCGAATGGCGTCGCCACAGAACGAGACCAGCACCGGGGCACGCAGGTCTTCGGGGCGGGTGATGATGATGCTCAGCGTGCCCCCGGAGGCGACGAAGGTAGCGAGGGCCTCCATCTCGAGCGGGGGAAGCCGCACCAGCTCTTCGGAGCGCATCAGCACCGCGGTGACCCTCGCGTATCCGGCGGCGCGGCGTGGCAGGAGCGGGTCGCCGGTCACGACGTCGTAGGCCGGTGAGACCACGTCGGCGGTGGAGTTGGTCGTCCCCGCGGTCCAGCTCCCGTGCATCGCGCCCGTCCAGGGGTCGAAGCGCGCGCCGACCGGCGTATCGCGGAGCGCGGCACCGAGGGCAGACGTCTTGGCGACGTCGACGAGGATGGTGCGGTTGTCGACGGCCCGCACGAAAGCCTGCTGGTGGATCTTCTTGTCGTCTTCGTCGAAGACGCGGATGGCCGGGTCGTTCAGGTCGCTCACCCGGACGGGGATGCGCAAGCTGACCGTGGCCCCGGCAGCCGCGGAGAAGGACGCGTGGGCGGTGGCCTCTTCATCGTCCGACCAGGCCGAGAGGCCGCCGAAGGCGACGACGCGACCCTTGTAGGGCTTCTTCCCGTCGTTGGTGATGCGGACGAGAATCTCGCCCCACCCGCCTCCCGGAAGGCTCTGCGGGCCGAAGATTGGACTCGCGAGGATCTCGATGTTCTCGGGCTTCTCGATGTCGTCGTCGTCTTCGTCGGCCCAGGCGCTGGAGACCAGGCCATGAGAGCCGTGCACGATGAGATCTACGACGACAGGGCCGAACAGAAGCGCGATGAGGACGGCCAAGGTGAGGCCGAAGCGGACCGGGCCTCGACGGGGCGACAGCGCGATGGCCTTCATGCGCTGGCCTTTTCCACCTCCGCCGGGCGCGCAGGGACGTGCTCCACGAGCGCCTCGGTGACGGCGTCGGTGGTGATCCCGTCGGCCTCGCCCTCGAAGGAGCGGATCATACGGTGGCGCAGGACGGGTTTGGCCACCCGCTGAATGTCGGCGAAGGCGACGTGGGCGCGACCTTCGAGCAGGGCTGACGCCTTGGCCGCGAGCACGAGGGACTGCGCGCCACGTACCCCGGCACCGTAGCGAAGCGCACGACGTACCAGCTCGGGCGCGCCCGGGTTGCCGGGGTCGCTCGCACCAACGATGCGAGCGGCATAACGAAGAACGGGCTCCGCCACCGCGACGTCGCGGCACAGTGAGCGCAGCTGGAGCACTTCTTCGCTCGTGAGCACGCGCTCGGGGGTGCCGCGCTCGTGGCCGGTCGTACGCACGAGGATTTCGGTCATCTCTTCTTCGGTGGGGTTGGGCACCATCACCTTGAGGAGGAAGCGGTCGAGCTGGGCCTCGGGCAGGGGATAGGTGCCCTCCATCTCGATCGGGTTCTCGGTGGCGAGCACGAAGAAGGGCTCGACCATGACGTGCCGCTTGCCGGCGATGGTGCAGGCGTGCTCTTGCATCGCCTCGAGCAGGGAGCTCTGCGTCTTGGGCGTGGCCCGGTTGATCTCGTCGGCCAGCACCACCTGGGCGAAGATGGGGCCTTTGTGAAGACTGAAGCTGCGTCGGCCCTGCTCGTCGGTGACGAGGATGTTGGTCCCCGTCACATCGCTCGGCATCAAGTCCGGCGTGAACTGGATGCGGGAGAAGTGCAGGTCGAGGCAGCTCGCGAGGGTTTTCACGAGCAGCGTCTTGCCGAGTCCCGGGGCGCCTTCGAGCAGCACGTGGCCACCCGCAACCATGGCCCAGAGGGTCTGCTCGACCACTTCGGTCTGGCCTACGATGACCTGCCCGATGGCGGTTCGGAGGCGGGCGCTGGTCTCACCAGCCAGCTTCAGCTTGGCTTCGAAATCTGCCATCTCTTCCGTCTTACCCCAGTGGTGGGAGGGTGTCCTCAGGGGTGAAGGTGGCGGCACGCTCGCGCCGTTCTTCCCCCCGGTGGCCGACGATGGGTACGGACGATGCCCTCCGTCGACGGTTCCGCGGGCTACGGCCGGAAGTAACGGCTCACCTGCTCTCGGTATTCCTCGGGCACTTCGCTGCGCTCGACGTCACCGACCTCGCCCGGTCCGACCCGACCCAGCTCGCCGGTGCCCACGCGGTTGGCGGTTTCGCCGGGCCGCCCCGGGCCGCGACCCATCGAGACGCCGGGGTTGAAGTTGCCCGGGTTCATCCTCGCGTCGGCCCGTGACCGCAGGGAGTCACCGGTGAGCGGCTTGCTGAAACCCTTGTGGTCGCCACCGTCCCCGCCGCCTCCCGGGCTGGGTCCGCCCCCGGGGGTTCCAGTCTGGCCGGGGCCACCGGGCCCCGGCGTGTTGCCCTGTCCGGGTTGGTTGCCCTGGCCCGGCTTGTTGCCCTGTCCGGGTTGGTTGCCCTGTCCGGGTTGGTTGCCCTGGCCCGGCTTGTTGCCCTGTCCGGGTTGGTTGCCCTGTCCTGGCTGCTGACCAGGGGACGGCATCGGCATCATCTCGAGCTGCTTCTGGGCTTGGCCAAGGCCGCGCTCGGCCTTGTCGAGTCCTTGCTGGCGCTGGTTGCCCTGGCTCTTCTCCCCGGGTTGGTTGGCGAACTGCTTGAGCTGATCGGCGAGCTGCTTCTGGCCCTCGGGGGTGCCGAGCTTCTTCGCCATGTCCTCGAGCTGCTCTTTGCTCATCGGCGAGGACCGATCGGTCTCGGGGTCCATGCCCTTAGCCATCTCCTTCAGCTTCTCCGCGAGCTTCTTTCGCTCCTCGGGGGAGAGCTTCTCCATGGCCTTGCCGAGGGCATCGCCGAGCTGTTGCTTCGCGCCGGGGCTGCCGTGCTGCTGCATGTTCTTCAGCGCTTCTTTGGCCTCGGGGCTGAGCCCTTCGTTCATGGCCTCGGCGAGCTTGCGCATCATCTCGGCCTGCTTGGCGCGCTGCTCGAGCAGCTTGCGCTGCTGGGCGAGCTCTTTCGCGACGTCGGGCGCGTTGTTCTCGCGGGCGGCTTTCTCGGCCTCTTCGAGGGCCTTCTTCGCCTCTTCGCGGTCCTTCTCCTCGAGCTTGTTCGCGAGCTTCTCCATCTCCTCGTCGAAGCGCGTGAGGTCGCGGTCTCCGAGGGCGCGGTGGGCGTCTTTCAGGGCTTCGTTCTTGCCGAGCTTGCTGAGGGCCGACTCGAGACCACGCCGCTGCTCGCCCGAAGCCCACTGGCGTCGCTCCTCGGCGAGCTGCTCGCGCAGCTTTGCGATCTCGGCCTGCGCCTCGCGCTTCTCCATGCCCTGCTTCAGGCGCTCGCGGAGCTGCTTGGCCTGCTCCGCGATCTTCTTGAGCCGCTCGCGCTGCTTCTCGTCGCCGGCATCGAGCTCGGACAGCTCGATGACCTGGTCGAGCCCCTCGAGGTCGGTCACGGTGACCATCTCGGAGCCGGGCGGCGGTGGAGGGGCCGGCGGTTCGGGGGGAAGCTGGGTGAGGCTGATCCAGACGATGGCGCCCACCGCGAGGGGGGACACGGCGTGCCACAGCCGCCACGCCCGAGGCCACACACCCTTGGGAGGCTTCTGGGCCAGCGCCTCGGAGGCCTGGGCGACCACGGTGGCGTGAGCGGGAGCCTCCTCGTCGAGGTCGAGCGCGGTGGCGACGCCGATCGGCCCACCGCCCATCACGACGACCGGGTGTCTGACCGGCGCTGCCGCATCCTGATCGGCGGAGCGCGCATAGGGGTAGAGTTTGAACGCCAGAGTGTAGCGGTCCTGAAACATCCCTTTTCCCCTCCTCCTCGCTGCGGTTTGTGAGTGGGCTCAGATCAGCCCTGCAGGGCTTCCCACATTTCCTTGTCACGCGCGGCGGTCCAGATGCGCGGCGTATCGATGCCGCGCGCCTC
>JAUHZF010000533.1 GCA_030426145.1 Polyangia bacterium | reverse complement strand
TGGACACGGACTCCAGGTGATAGCCCACCTCCAGCCGCCCGTCCTCCGTCCAGGGGCGCACGTAGTCCACCTCCAGCCGCAGCTCGCGCTCCCTCTGGCGCTCCTCTCCGAGGGTGAGCTCGGTGGCGAACGTATGCAGATCGCGCTGTCCTCCAACTCACAGGAGGACGAGCACAGCTGCTTCTCCGACAACACCCACCGCGACATCGTGCTCGATGCCGAGGGCGTGAAGAACGCCTTCCTCGGGGACTACGCCGGCTACGACAGCACCCTCGACGGTTCCGACGACGCGACCGGCTCTGCCGTCACCGGCTACGGCATCGACGAGTACCTGGTCGCCGTGGGGCTCACCGCCGAGGCCGACCAGCTGCGTGCCGCACTCGACGCGACGGAGGTCAATGCCATGGCCATCGACAGCCTCGCCCGCGCCGGAACCCCGGTCGACAACCAGATCGTCGACGCCAACGGCGACGACGCCAAGCCGATGCGGGACACCATCCTTTCCCTCAACGCACAAGCCGCGATCATCGCCGACATCGCCAACAAGCTCGGTCTGGGCGACGTGGTGGATCCCGAGGCCAGCGCCTGCGACACAACAACCCCAACCCAAGAGTGTCCCTAGCACGAACAGCGCCCACGAGGCCGCGACGCCATCGACGTCGCTTGGCGAGCCCCCGTCTCGGGGGGCTCGCTTTCGTGTGTCTGGCGGGCTGCGAATGCGGGGCGCCCGAGCCCGAGATTCGGCCGGAAGAGGCGCTTCCCGGCGGCGAAACCTCGGTTGCCGCAACCGAGGGAGGCCTGGAGCCAGTGGCCAACCTTCCGCCAGAAGCACGATCGCACTTCTTCGCCGGCCGGGCCCTCGCCAAGCAGCCATGGGTACGCGCCCCCACCACGACGGATGCGCGGGATGGCCTCGGCCCGCTCTACAACGCTCGGTCGTGCACGGCTTGCCATCCGAGCGCGGGGCGCGGGCGCGTGCCACAGAAGGATGGCGAGTCGGTGCTCGGGGGCGCACTCGTCCGGCTCAGCGTGCCAGGCACGAACCAGACCGAAGGCGTGGTCCCCGAGCCGCACTATGGCGCTCAGCTGCAGACGAAGTCTGTGGCGCTATCGTCGCTGCTCGGCCGTTCGTCCAAGCGCCGAGGTGAGGTCAAGCCGGAGGCCAAGCTCACCCTCCGGTGGCAGGAGACGACCTTCCGTTACCCCGACGGTCGTGAGGTCACGCTGCGCCGCCCAGAGCCTCAGCTCGAAGAGCTCGCCTACGGCCCTCTCGCCGCAGACACGATGATGAGCCTGCGCAATGCGCCCTCGCTTCGAGGCATGGGTCTGATCGAGGCCATCGCCGAAGAGGATATCGCCGCATGGGCAGATCCCGACGACCACGACGGCGACGGGATCTCCGGTCGCGCCAATCACGTTTGGGACCGTACCGCGCAGCAGCGCGTGCTCGGCCGCTTCGGGCTCAAGGCCAACCAACCCACGCTGCACCAGCAGGTCGCGGCGGCCTTCGCAGGGGACATCGGGATCACCAATACAGTGCACGCCGACCAGCCGTGCACCGCGACGCAGGAGGCCTGCATGGCCAGCCCCTCGGGTGCCGGGGCCAATGGAGTCGAGATCGAAGCTGAGCTGCTCGCGCTCGTGGTCGGCTTCGTGCGCCACCTCGGCGTCCCGAAGCGGCCCGATGCGACCGACTCCCAGGTCGTGCGTGGACGTGCTGCCTTTCGCCGCCAGGGCTGCGCCAAGTGCCACCGGCCAGGCTATTCGACGGTGTCCACGATGGCCCATCTCGATGGTCAGGAGATTTGGCCCTACTCGGATCTCCTGCTGCACGACATGGGCGACGGGCTCTCGGATGGGCGCCCCGACCATGAGGCGTCTGCGCGAGAATGGCGGACCGCTCCCTTGTGGGCCTCCATGCCTCCCCGCGGAACCGAGTCGTCGCGCTACCTTCTGCACGATGGCCGCGCTGCCACGCTCGAGGAGGCCATCCTCTGGCACGGCGGGGAAGCGACGGCCGCACGTGATGCTTTCGCCAATGCCTCAGCCGCCGAACGGGCGGACGTCATTCGCTTCTTGGAGTCGCTTTGAAATGAACCTGCTCAATCGCCGTCAGCTCGGACTAGCCCTCACGGGAGCCGCCCTCGCCACGGGGTGTGACGATGAAGGGGCCGATGGGCCCCATGGCGAGGTCATCGTCTCCGCACAAGGGGTCGATCAAGCGCATTACGCCATTACGGGGAGCTCCGCCGACGCCGTGGTCTCGATGCCCACCGGCTTTCGCGGCCACGGGCTCGCGGTCCACCCTCTTCGCGAGGGTATCGTGGTGATGGTGGCACGTCGGCCTGGTACCACGTTGGTCCTCGCAGACCTGTCCACGGGTGAAGAGCTGGCGCGGGTCGAGGCGATCGAAGGGACCCATCTGTTCGGGCACGCCGTGTTCAGCGAGGACGGCACGCGGCTCTACGTGACCGAAGGCGACGTAGCTGCGGGACAGGGGCTCATCGGCGTACGCGACGCCGAGACCCTCGACCTCATCGAGCACTACCCGTCCTACGGCGTCGGGCCGCACGAGCTCGCCCTCATGCCCGACGGCGACACTCTGGTCGTGGCCAACGGTGGGATTCTCACGCGACCGGACACGGGTCGCGAGAAGCTCAACCTCGACACGATGGACCCCACGCTAAGCTACATCGACCGCCATACCGGCGACCTGCTCGAAGAGGTTCGGCTGGACGAGTCGAAGTCCAGCATTCGTCACCTGGCCGTGCGTGCGGATGGAACCGTGGCCCTCGGCGTTCAGCTCCAACGCGAGGTGGCCAGCACCACCGACCCCGTGCCGCTCGGGGAGAACCGCTCAGGTTGCTCGACGCCGACGGTCTCGTGTGGCGCCACTTCGACGACTACGTGGGCAGTGTCGCGATCTGCGATGCCCACGATTGGGTGGTGCTCACCAGTCCCCACGGCAACGTGGCCGGCTTCTGGCGCATCTCCACGGGTCAGGCCATCAGCCAGTACGAGATGAGCGACGTATGCGGCGCGGTGGCGACCCAGGACGGGTCGTTCTTGGCGCTGAGCAACTCGATGGGTGAGGTGCGATTCATCGACGCGGTGACGCTCGCCGAGGACCCACGCCGTCGAATTCATCGTCCCGAGCTCAACTGGGACAACCACATGAAGGTCGTGGTGCTCCCATGAAGCGCATGCTCGTCTCCTGCCTTCTCGTCGGCACCTCGTCCGTTGCGTGCGAGCTCGAGAACACCAGCACCGGCAAACCCGATCTCGATGCGACGGTCCTCGCCATGGCCGACGAGGCGATCATCCCTGCGGCCGAGGGGTTCGCGTCCTCGACCAACGACCTGAGTGGGTCGGTGACGGGCCTATGCGCGGCGCCCGACGAGGCGGGTGTCGAGGCTGCCCGCACGCAATGGCGTGCCGCGGCCGAGGCCTGGAATCGTTTCACCATTTACGACTTCGGCCCCATGTCGGAAGGGGTGACGCCAGCCGACGCCTTCATCGATTCGTTCAAGGCCTTTCGACAGGGCAAGAGCTACGTGGAGACGCTCAGGGAAGAGCAGCGCACCCTGGTGACGATGGGGACCGACCTCTCAGGGGAGGACCTGAGCGGCTGGAACTTCCAACGGGTGGGCCTGGTGGCCATCGAAGTCGCGCTCTTCGAGACCGCGACCGACCCGCCTGACGCGGCCGCGTCGGCAGTGGCGGCCGAGCTCGTGGCGCAGCCACAAAAGTGCACGTATCTCGTGAAGCAGGTCGAGCTGCTCGCCCAGCGCGCGGGCGAGCTTCACCTCGCGTGGGTTCCCGAAGGAGGTGACTACCGCGCGCTGTTCCTCTCCTCGACCAACGACGCGCTCGGGGCGGTGCTCACGGGTATCGGTGGGCACCTCGAGTACCTCGAGCTGCGGAGCATCGCGACCCAGGCGCATCCCGTGTCAAGTCAGGCCTACGCCAACATCTCAGCGAGCCTCGACGAACTCGAGGTGCTTCTGCCGGCGGGGGGCGCCGACAGTCTGGCGACGCGGCTCGATGAAGCTCGCGCGTCGGACGTGCTCGATGCCATCAGTGAGCACGTCGCCGCCGCGCGCGAAGCCATCAC
Organism: Polyangia bacterium; assembly: GCA_030426145.1. Classification (GTDB taxonomy): domain Bacteria; phylum Myxococcota_A; class Polyangia; order Polyangiales; family Polyangiaceae; genus JAPYTK01. The sequence goes on along the minus strand of JAUHZF010000533.1, from coordinate 894 downwards.
GAATGAGGATGCCGCCGCCCTCGGCCCTGAGCTGATCGCACTCGACACCATCCTCCGGGCCGATATCCCCCAGGCGCTCGGTATCGAGCTCGGGCTCAACTTCACCGACGGAGACTAACGGGTGATGTCAACAAGGGGCATGGTCTTTGCGCTCGTCCTTCTCGCTGGGTGCGGGGACGAGGAACCCGCGTTCGAGAGCCGGGTTGCCCTCGGTGAGGCATTGTTCAACGACACACGTCTGAGTGTGAACGGGACGCAGGCTTGCGCCACTTGTCACGATCCCGAACATGCCTTCGTCGACGTGCGCAACGCCGAGGGCTTCAGCGCAGTATCTCTCGGTGACGACGGGGTCTCGCTTGGGGACCGGAACGCGCCCACCATTACCTACGCCGCATTCGGTCTCGCATACCAGGTGGGCCGTCGCGAGCGGCTCAACAGCCAAGCCTCGGCCTACGAGGGGCATCTCGGGGGCATGTTTTTCGACGGGCGAGCGGCCGACCTGGAGGCACAAGCGATGGGCCCGCCGCTCAACCCGCTGGAGATGGCGATGCCGAGTGAAGCCGCGGTCGTGTCGCGCATCGTCGCCGACGATAGTTACGTCGGCTCCTTCGAGGCGCATTTTGGCGAGGACGTCTTCGGCGACGAAGCAGTTGCCTTCCGGGCCATGGCCGAGGCCATTGCGGCCTTTGAACGATCGGATGCGCTCTCGTCCTTCGATTCTCGATACGACCGGTTCTTGGCCGACCCCATCAACAACCCGCTGTCGCTGAAGGAGGGGTTGGGCAAGTCGCTCTTCTTCTCCCAGACCGATACCAACTGCGCCACTTGCCATCAGATCGCGCTCAACAGCAGCAAGAATGAGGTGTTCACGAGCGGCGAGTTTCATAACGTGGG
>JAUHZF010000133.1 GCA_030426145.1 Polyangia bacterium | reverse complement strand
GTCCCAGCCGTCTTTCATCTCCTTCTCGGTGGACGACTCGATGAGCTTGCCTACGCCGAAGACCTTGGCCTCCATCTCGAGGGTGGCGATGCGGCGGCACTTGTCGTCGCCGATGGCTTCGCAGGCGACCGTTCCCTCGTTGCGGAGCTTGTCGGAGAGGGTGGTGGTCTTCATCTTGAAGCTCCAGATCTTGGTCTTGGGGTCGAGCTCGCCACGCTCCTCGTAACCGAAGCCCTCGCCCACGACCTTCATCACCGCCTTGGGCATGTTGGTGTTGGGCTGACCCTTGACGACCCGGGTCACCTTGTCGCCGTCTTCGGTCTGACTCACGATCTCGTACTTCGGGAAGCCGAGGTGGTCGCGGAACAGCGCCTCGTTAAAGGACCTGTCCAGGAAGATCTCCCAGAAGCGGTCGACACTGCAGTTGATCTCGTGTTTCAGCGTGAGCTTGATCATGGGCTGCTCTGGGCTAGCCCGCATTTGCTAGCGGCTCAAGCCACCGGCCGCGCTACACCACCCGTCCCCCCATGATGCACCCCATCGCGCTCCGCGGCGCGCGCACCCACCATCTCAAGAGCGTCGACCTCGATCTGCGCCCCGGCGAGCTCGTCGCGGTGACTGGGATCAGTGGGGCCGGAAAGTCGTCACTCGCCTTCGACACCCTCTACGCGGAGGGGCAGCGACGCTTCGTGGAGAGCTTCTCGCCCTACGCGCGCCAGTTTCTCGAGCGACTCGAACGACCCCCCATGGAGTCGCTCGATCCCGTCGCCGCGGGCATCGCGGTCGACCGGAGCGCGCCCATCAAGAGCTCCCGCTCCACCCTGGCCACCATGGCCGATCTGGAGGCCTATCTCTCGGCGCTCTTCACGAGCGAGGGCCGTCCCCAGTGCTCGGACTGCGGCTGGCTGAACGACGCGATCCCGACCGCGCTGCAGCGGATGCGGTCGAGGCCCACGACGGGGTTCGGGCCGTGGTGAGCTACCCGGAGCGCGTCGCTGATCTCGAGGCGTACCTCGACGTTCGGGAGCGGCTCCACCGTGAGGGCTACCAACGCTTGCTCGTGCAGAACGAGGTCCGTGAGCTCGATGGCGTCAAACCGAGTGAGGCCATGGTGGGAGGCGCGGTCGAGGTGGTCATCGACCGGGTCAAGCTCACGGGCCGAGGACGCCGTCGCCTCGCGGCCGCCTTCGAAGAGGCCTGGCGACGAGGCGACGGACACGCTGCCCTCCACCTCTACGAAGATGGAGTCGTGCGGCGCCAGGAGACCGTGCAGGGGCTGTCTTGTCCGGGCTGTGGGCAACACTTCGAGCCGCCGCGCAGTGGCTTCTTCTCCTACGAGAGCCCGCTGGGGGCGTGCCCCGAGTGTCGTGGCTTCGGCCGTGTGCTCGGCATCGACTGGCGCAAGGTCGTGCCCGACGAATCCTTGAGCCTCGCGCGCGGCGCGATCCGGCCCTGGAACGGCAAGAAGTCGAGTCGAGAGCGTCGTGCGATGCGGGTCTTCTGCGACGACAACGGCATCGATCTCCTCGTGCCCTGGCGTGACCTGCCCGAGGCGCACAAGCAGATGCTCATCGACGGTTCGGGTAGTCGCCGACGCAGCGAGTACCCTGGGCTTCGCGCCTGGTTCAAGTGGCTAGAGAGCAAGACCTACAAGATGCACGTGCGGGTCATGCTGGCGCGCTACCGGTCCTACGACCTGTGCGGAGCCTGCGACGGCAAGCGTTTGGGGCCACGGTCGCTGTCCTATCGCGTCGACGGGATCGACCTCGGCGACTGGCATGCCCTCGAGTTGCGTGGGGCTCGCCAACGCCTCGAATCGCTCGAGGTCGCCCCAGGACACGGCGAACTCGCGCGCGACGAGCTCGTGCGGCGTCTCTCGTACCTCGAGCGCGTCGGCCTCGGGTACCTCCAGCTCGACCGGCAGGCACGCACCCTCAGCGGGGGCGAGGCCCAGCGGGTGTCGCTCACGGCCGCGCTTGGGACCAACCTCACCGGTGCTCTTTTTGTGCTCGACGAGCCGACGGTGGGGCTGCATCCGTCCGACGTGACGCCGCTGCTGCAGGCGATGCAAGAGCTCGCCCGCCGGGGCAACGCGGTGGTGGTCGTCGAGCACGACCCCAAGGTCATCGCGGCCTGTGACCGCGTGGTGGAGATGGGCCCTGGGGCCGGGCCTCACGGAGGCGAGGTGGTCTTCGACGGCACACCCGCGGCGGCCAAGCGCAAGAAGACCCTCGCCACGGCACGCGCGGCGGCGCCGGTGCGCGTGAACGTCCGCCCGCGGGTGGCGCAGCGAGAGCTCGTGATCCGAGGAGCGTCGGCCCACAACCTTCGCGACCTCGACGTGACGATTCCGCTGGGGGTCATCACCGCGATCTGCGGGCCGAGCGGCTCGGGCAAGAGCACCCTCGCCGACAAGATCCTCTACCGGGCGGCGGCCCGCGCCCGCGGCCAGAAGAACGTCGACCCGCCCGAGGCCTTCGACGACATCGAGGGCTTGTCGCATCTGCGCGAGGCGCGGCTCGTCGACCAGTCGCCCCTCGGCCGCACCTCCCGTGGCAACGCTGCGACCTACACCGGGGCCTGGACGGTCTTTCGCAGTCTGTTCGCAGCCCAGCCCGAGGCCGAGGTGCTCGGGCTCGCGCCCGCGAGTTTCTCCTTCAACGTGCCGGGTGGGCGCTGTGAGGCGTGCTCGGGCGAAGGGGCCGAGACGGTGGAGATGCAGTTCCTCGCCGACGTTCGGCTCAGCTGCCCCGCTTGCGGGGGCAAGCGGTTCCGGGCCGAGGTGCTCGACGTGAAGCTCCGAGGCCACGACGCCGCGGAGATCCTCGCCATGAGCGCCGGCGATGCCCTCGAGCTGTTCGAGGACGAGGCCGTCCTCCGTCGGCAGCTCGAGCCATTGGTGCGGCTCGGGCTCGACTACCTACCCCTCGGGCAGCCGCTCTCCACCTTGTCGGGCGGGGAGGCCCAGCGACTCAAGCTCGCCCGCGCCCTCGGCGACGCCAAGCGCCGCGCCCTGCTCGTGCTCGACGAACCCAGCGCGGGCCTGCACGCCACCGAGGTGGCGCGGGTCAACGACGCCATGGCCCATCTGGTGCGGCATGGGTGCACGGTGGTGGTCGTCGACCACGACCCCGCCATCATCGCCCAGTGCGACCACGTCATCGAGCTCGGCCCAGGGGCCGGCGTCGAGGGCGGAAACGTCGTCTACGAAGGGCCGCCGAAGGGGTTGCGCGAGGAGGATACGGCCACCGGCATCGCCATGCGCGAGGCCGAAGCAGGGCGCTTCCCTCGCGCTCAACGGGCCAAGGCCGCCGCCCGCAATGCGGTTCGCGCGGTCGAGGTTCGCGGGGCCGAGGAGCACAATCTGCAGGGCGTCGACGCGAAGGTTCCACACGGCGAGCTGGTGGTGGTCACGGGGCCGAGCGGCTCGGGCAAGAGCAGCCTCGCCTTCGACGTGATCTTCGCCGAAGGCCAGCGGCGGTTCCTCGAGACCCTCACGCCCTACGCCCGTCAGTTCTTGCCCACCATGCCGCGACCCGAGGTCGATGCAGTGACCGGGCTCTTGCCCTCCATCGCGCTCGAGCAGCGCACCGCACGGGCAGGGGGCAACTCGACGGTGGCCACCGTGACCGAGGTCGCCCACTACCTGCGCTTGCTCTACGCCAAGGTGGGCGTCGCCCATTGCCCCGACTGTGAGGTCCCGGTGGAGGCCATCTCGCCAGACGCACTCTTGTCGCGACTGCAGAAGCGCAGGGGAAAGCTCGTGCTCGGCGCTGTGGCCGTGCGGGCGCGCAAGGGCCTCTACTACGACGTCTTCAATGCCGCCCAGCGCGCCGGCATCGATGAAGCCATCTGCGATGGCGAGCGGGTCAGCACCGACGCGCCGCCCCGTTTGGCCAAGACCAAGGAGCACACCATCGAGCTCTTGGTCTACCAGGGGCCGGCCCAGAAGCTCGACCGTGCCACGCTCGACCGTGCGGTGGCCTTCGGCCAGGGGCAGGTCACCGTGCGACCCGCACGCTTCGCGCTCGATGATGAGCCCGAGCTGCTCTCCACCAGCCGCACCTGCCCGTCGTGCAGCAAGGCGCTGCCCGAGCTCGACCCTCGGTGGTTCTCGTTCAACACCCAGCAAGGGCGGTGCAACGGTTGCGACGGCACGGGGATCCGCGGTGGGCTCGAAGCCATGCGGGAGGCCCGAAAAGCCCGTGAGGTGGACGATGAGCCGGGCATGCTGAAAACCTGTGCCTTCTGCGAAGGGACGCGGCTTGCGCCCATCCCGCGCGCGGTGCAGCTCGACCACGAGCGCTACCACGAGCTCACCGCCCGCAGCATCGACGACGCGCTCACCCGGGTCGAGAAGCTGCGGTTGAGCGGCGACGCGGCCATCATCGCCGAAGCGCCTCTCAGTGAGCTGCGGCGACGTCTCCGCTTCGTCAAGCAGGTGGGCCTCGGTTACCTCACCCTCGATCGACGCGCCGCGACCTTGAGCGGCGGCGAGATGCAGCGCCTTCGGCTCGCGGCGCAGCTCGGCGCCGGGCTCACGGGGGCACTCTACGTGCTCGATGAGCCGACCATCGGTCTCCATCCGCGTGACACCCGGCGCTTGCTCGGAAACCTCCGCGCCCTGGTCGACACGGGCTCCACCGTGCTCGTCGTCGAGCACGACGCCGACGTGATCCGCGCCGCGGATCACATCATCGACCTCGGCCCCAGCGGTGGTCGCGCCGGCGGGCAGATCATGGCCGCCGGCCATCCGAAGAAGGTGCTCGCGAGCGCGGCATCACCCACGGCGGAGGCGCTACGGCACGAGCACGAGCTGCACCGTCGCCGCGACCGTCGCGACGTGTCCACCGAGGAGGCGCTGGTGCTCAGCGGCGCGCGCGCCAACAACCTCCAGGTCCCAAAGCTGACCGTGCCCACCCGACGCATGGTCGTGGTGGCGGGCGTCAGCGGCTCCGGCAAGAGCACCCTCGTGCGTCAGGTGCTGTTTCCCGCGGTGCGCCGCCACCTCGGGCGCAAAGCCAAGGATCCCGGGATCTACGACGACATCTCGGTGCCCGCCAAGGCCGTGCAGCGGGCGCTGGCGGTGGACCAGTCGCCCATCGGCCGCACCTCGCGCAGCGTGCCCGCCACCTTCCTGGGGGTGTGGGACGAGATCCGGAAGCTCTTCGCCGGCACCCCCGAGGCGCGAGCCCGCGGATACAAGGCGTCGCGCTTCTCGTTCAACTCGGCATCCGGTGGCGGGCGCTGCGAAAGCTGCGGTGGCAACGGCTTCATCGCCCACGAGATGGCCTTCTTGCCCGACGTTCGCACCCCTTGCGAGACCTGTCGTGGCCTCCGCTTCGAACCGGGCACACTCGAGATCCGCTACCAGGGTCTGTCCATCGGGGAGGTGCTCCAGCTCAGCATCGAAGAAGCCGCCGAACGCTTTCACGCCATCAAGAAGGTGGCCGAGCCGCTCAGCACCCTACGCGACCTCGGCGTGGGCTATGTCCGCCTCGGACAGCCGTCGCCCACGCTGAGCGGGGGCGAGGCGCAGCGGCTCAAGCTCGCCAAGGAGCTCACTGCGGGCCGCGGACACAAGCCCACCCTCTACGTCCTCGACGAGCCGACGACGGGGCTGCACCACAACGATGTGGGTCGGCTCATCGCGGTGCTCGATCGGCTCGTAGCGCGGGGCGACAGCCTCGTGATCATCGAGCACCATCCGGCCGTCATCGCCGCCGCCGACCACGTCGTGGAGCTCGGCCCCGAGGGCGGGGTCGAGGGCGGACGCGTCGTGGCCGCCGGCTCACCGGCCGACGTTGCCGCCCGCGACACCGCCACCGGCGCGGTGCTGCGTGAGCTCTACGGCTCGGCCCTCGCGGCGGAGTAGTGCAGGTCAGTTACTGGAGGTCGGGGGGCAGACTCGCTCGCCACGGAGCGGGTAGATGTTCACGGGTTCGACCGTAGAATGCGACCACGATGTGGTCTCGAATCTCAGGTGCGGTGCTCCTCTGCTCCATGGCGGCATGCGGTGGCGCAGCGGGTGGCGACGACGCGGCCTCGCTCATGGCGGAGACAACGGCCGGGCAGCAGCGGTGTGTCGGCGTGGGCGATGAAGAAAAGCTCTTCGTCGTCGACTGGGACGCGACCGATGCTTCCACCTTTCAGGCCCGCGCCGACCGCGACGTGGTCTTCGTTCACTATGAGGGGTGCAGCATGCGTATCGTCGAGGGCTGCTCCGATGGCAGCCTGGCTGGACGTTATGGGAGCTATCGGACGCCGGTCTTCACCTCGGGCGCCCGTGACGCCTTCACCGTGAGCACCGAAGACGAGCTCCGTACCAAGCTCCCCCTCGGCGTGGCCACCCTCGGCGCCGAGCTGTCTGCCGAACGGCGCCTCGAGCTGAGCTACCACGTTGCAGGTACGGCTTTGGCCACCCGCGACGAGGTCTACGCCTCCGAGCTCGCGACCAACCCCCGTTGCGCTGACGTGACCCATGTCGTGGTGGCCTACAATCTCGGGGCCTACCGCCTAGCCACGCTCGACCGTACCGGCGAAGCGGGAGGCTTCGAAGGCACCGTCACCGCTGCAGGGCGCTCGGCCAAGGAACGGCGGGCCGTGCGGGAGGCGGGTGACCTGGGCACGTGCGCGGAGGTCGACAACCACGCCTGCCGCGTGCCGATTCGCCTCACGTTGCGGTCCATCAAGCCCGGAGCACCGCCGGTCGCCACACCCGCCCCTCAGCTCCCTCTGGCCAACCCACAGGACGACCCCAACCTGAAAGCCGCGACGGCGATGATGAGCGCGGTGTCGATCGAGGCTCAGGCGCGTCAGAAGCTCGTGGCGCACGATGGGGCGGGGTGTCTCGCCGACCTCGCTCAGGCCGACCGCCTCGACCCCCAGGGCAAGGCCCGCCGGCTCCCGCTTCGGGCCCAATGTGAGATGCGTGCGGGTGACTGCGAGACCGGCAAGGAGCACTTCCGTCAGGCGCGGCGCGCGTTCTACCGACGAATCACCCAGGCCGGGGGCGGCGTGCCCGGGATGGGGAGCGAAGCGGCGATCACGGCCGAAGCCGAACAGATGGCGGCAGAGCAATGTGCCACCGAGGCCGGTGGCGGGCGTTCGGTGATGAACGCGACGCTCTCGCTCACCCAGAAGATCATGGCCGCCTCGATGCAGGGTGACGCCGACGCCTGCGTGACCCACGGCGACGCGCTCAGCGCCATGCTGAAGGCCTCGCCTCCGGCCCAGGGTCCACCCTCGGTTCAGGCGGCGGGCGGCCTAGGCTTGGCTGTCGACTGTGCCGCCAAGGGCGGTCGATGCGCTGAGGCCAAGACCCTCTACGCGCACAAGTTGCAGCTCATGGGCTTCGGCGGCGACGTCGATGATGCCTTCGCCCTCAACGTCGAGGCTTGCGGGACAAAGCCCTGATCCTGTCCTTGGACAGCCTGGTCACTGACCCAGCTTCTTGAGCATCACGAGCGGCGTCTTGAAGATGACGCCGATCTCCGTCTCGAGGAACGTCGTGAAGCGCTCGAGCGATGCGGAGTAGGCGAGGTCGTAGAGGAGCTTGGCCCGCATGTCGTCCGCGAGTGCGCCCTCGGTCTCCTCGAGTCCGAATGGATTCTGTAGCGACTCCTTGAAGTCCCAGAGCTCGCTCCCTTCGGGGATCTCACCCGTATAGTGCAAGTTCACCTGCGCGAGTCCGGTGAGGCCCGGCTTCACGTCGCGCATGCGCTCCTCGAAGAAGGGGATCGCGAGGGCCAGGTCGACGAGCAGCTCGGGTCGCTCGGGCCGTGGGCCGACCATGCTCATGTCGCCACGGAGCACGTTCCAGAGCTGCGGAAGCTCGTCGATACGTGAGCGACGAAGGAACTCACCCACCTTCGTGATGCGAGGATCACCCTTGCTCGCAAGCACGGCGCCGGTGCCCTTTTCGGCATCCTGACGCATCGTGCGGAACTTGTAGATGGTGAAGACCTTGCACTTCGGGACCCGCTTGTCGTCCTCCTCGCCGTGGGGTTCGAGTCCATTGGCGCGGGTCTGCTTGTAGAAAATCGGGCCTGGCGAGTCGGCTTTGATGACAAAGGCGATGACGGGGAAGAGAGGGAGTGTGACCCCGAGCCCCACGGAGGAGAGGGCAACATCGAGGAGTCGTTTGGTGATGCGTACGCTGGGCGGAGGCATGAGGTAGATGGGTGTGCGAGCACTCGCTACAGATCGTCGCGAAGCGCCTTCTGGGGGGGAGTCCTCTCGTATGGCGAGGGGAGCACGGGACGTATCTTGGAGTCGCGCGAAGTTTGACGAGGCTCGGAGCGGTAGCATAGCCTGACTCAGGAGCGGTCCGGGTTTGATCTATCTTCGAGTACCAGCCGTCCTGGGGTATCGCGACCTGGTGTCGCGCGCGGTGTCGACTGCCTGCAAGTTGGCGATGGGCAAAGAGGGCACCAGCGAAGCGGTGAGTGACGAAGCCGTGACGGAGCTGGTGTCGGCAGTGGGCGAGGCGTTCAACAACGCCGTACTGCACGCCTACGAGGGTCGCGAGTCGGGCGAGGTGACCGTAGAGATTCGCACCGACGGGAGAATGGTCGAGGTCGCCATGGGGGATGAGGGCCAGAGCTTCGCGCTCGAAGCGGTGCCGGATCCCGACCTGGCTGCACTGCCGGAGTCCGGAATGGGCCTCTTCATCATCCGCGCCTTCTGCGACGAAGTGACCTACACCGCGGGCACGCCCAACGTGCTCCGCATGCGCAAGCGCCTGTGAGCGCGCGCCTACGATGGGCTCTCCTTGCACTTGCTGCGGGAGCCACCGGGCTCGCGGTATGGCTGAAGCGCCCATCGTCGCCAGCGCATTTGCCTGTGGCGACGACGGGTCCGATACCGTCCGGCTCCGCACGCGTAGCTCTCATCGACGATGGCGTGCGCGTGGCCGCGACGGACGGACTCACAACATTCTTGCGCGGCAACGACGTGTGGCGTCCTGGGGAGCCATTGCGGCTCTTTGCATTGCCGGGGGAAACGATCGCCTTTCAAGTCGTGGTCACCGCCGGTGATGACGACTTGTCCGGCATCGAGGTTGCGGTTCGGCCCCCGCGCCACGGCGATGGGGAGCTGCGCACGACCGCCTTCGTGCTCGCGGAGTTGAGCATGGTGCGACGCAGTGGCGGTGCCTACCCGGGAGCGTCGCTCGGATGGACCGAGGGGGCGGCGCCCCCGGGGCCCCCGCCCGGCGGGACGCTTCCCGACCCCCTCATCCCGCGTGAATGGTTGAACGCCGATACGCCCGCTCGGCCCGGCGTCGTGCCCAACGACCTTCCCATGACGGTCCCGGCTGGTCATCACCGTGTGGTCTGGTTCGACCTCTTCGTGCCACCCGCGTCGGCTGCCGGCCGTTACGAGGGAAGCGTTGCGGTCACGGGGCAGCCCGCGCTGAGCGTCGAGGTGGAGGTCGGTGCGACCCCGCTTCCTTATCGTGACGTACGCAACATGCTCTTTTTCGAGCCGAGCACGATCGAGCGTGTCGTCGGCCCCGAGGCGGTCGACCCCACCCTTCAGCGACTGCATCGCCATCACGTCGCGCCCATCGTGCCGCTGCGTTCGTTGGAGGAGGTCGAGCGGTTCATGCCCATGCTCGATGGCTCGCTCTTCACCGAAGGACGAGGGTACGAAGGGCCAGGCATGGGGGTTGCGAGCGATGTGGTCGTCATCGGGGCCTACGGCTCCCTCCGCGAGCCGACCTCTGCAAAGCTCGATGAGGTCGACCGTATGCTGGCGCGGCTCGAAGCGGCCGGGCTTTACCCCGAAGACGGCGGGCCGGACGTGTTTCTGTATGCCGTCGACGAAGAATGCGACAGCCCCATGGGCCCCGAGTGGCGGGCGGCACTCGATGCCAGTGAGCGACCACGCCTGCGTCGGCTTCGGGTTGGCCACACATGCTCCGAACCCCCGGCCACTCAGCCGGTCGACGTGGTGATGGTGTTCGCGGGGGCCTACGACCCGGCCCTCGCAGCCGCGGCAGAGGGCAAGGGAAAGACCGTCTGGATCTACAACGGCGAGCTCCCTCACACGGGTTCGTACCTGACGGACGCCTGGCCTCTGTCGCTTCGGACCAATGGCTGGATCCAGGCTCACTACGGCATCGAGCGATGGTTCTATTGGGAGGGGGCCTACTGGACCGATAGCAATGCCGGTGGGCTCGGTCCCTACGACCCGTGGTTGAGGGCAGAGACCTTTCACAATCAGCATGGCGACTACGCCAATGGAGATGGGGTGCTCCTCTATCCGGGTCAGCAGAGGGTCTCAGCCGGGCGCTACCAGCTTGGGGTCACCGACGTCGCTCCGTCGTTCCGGCTCAAACAGTGGCGGCGAGGACTGCAGGACGGCGCCTATCTTCGACTCGCTCGCCGTATCGACGCTGGCGCAGCCAACGCGATATCCTCGCGGTTGGTCGAAGGGACTTTCATGGCGCAGGAGCAGCCCGTGTTTCCAACCACCGCCACCCCGTTTCGTGAGGCGCGGCGCGCCCTCTTCGAGCTCATCGAGCGTCAGCGCGACTCGGACTGATTCATCAGCACGACGCCGAGGATCTCCGCCGGGGCGAGGTGATCGGCGGCCTTACGGAGGTGCTTCTTGGTGGTGGTGCCAGCCATCCCCGTCAGAATGAGGCCGTCGGCGACGTCCTCGATGATGTTGACGTCAGCGGAGCCGAGCGCCGCCGGACAGTCGAGCACGATGTACGCGTAGTCTCCTCCGCGAATCGTATCGATGGCGCTTCGCAGGTTGGGGGCGGTGAGCCGGCCCGTGTCCTTGTTCTCGGGAGAGACGGCGAGCACGTGTAGGTTGTCGAAGAAGACGGCGACCGCTTGCCAGACCATGTTCGTCGAGTCGACGGCAGCCTGCATCTGTTGGGCGAAGCAGACGGGGGGCGCAAAACCCAGAGCCTCGGCGAGCCTGGGGCGCCGTAGGTTGGTCTCCACCAACATGACCTTCTCGCGACCGTGTTCGGCCAGCGCCATGGCGAGGTTCATGGCGCAGGTGGTCTTGCCTTCGCGGTTGCCAGGGCTCGTCACGGCCATGATGCGGGGATCCCCCGAGCGGCGGAGCCGATGGCGGAGCACGCGAAAGCTCGCCGCGAGGGGGCTGTCCGGTTCGCTCACGATGTCGAGCGGGAAGGGGCCCGGCGGCAGGTCCATGTGGGTCGCCACCACGCTGACGTAGCCGGTGGGGTGCTGGCTCGCGCCGGCTTGGTAGGTCGAGGGGCGTTGCTGGGCCACGGCTCAGGCCTTGGTGGTGGGGGCGGCGGGGACGGTGTGAACGAGTTTGCCGAGCTTGAGCTCGCGGAGGTCTTCTTCGTCGTACACCCGGTCGTCGAAATAGGCGAGGACGAGCGCGATGAGGCTCCCGAGGAACATCACGACGATGGCGGCTCCGGCCGCAGTTCGGCGCGGTCCACGTCGGTAGGGCCGCTTGGGCTTGAAGGCAGGGTCGACCACGACCATCTGCGCGGCGCCGCCCGAGGACTCGACCTTGGCCATGATGTTGGCCTGGAAGAAGCGGTGCTGGATCTGTTGGTAACGCTGGCGGACCTCGGCGACGTCGCGGTTGAGTCCCGCCCATTCGGTCTCGAGGTCGACGATCCAGTTGCTGGACTTCTGGGTCTTTTCGTCGAGGACCACGCTCGAGCCGCCGCCTTTCTCACGCTCGCGCGCGAGGTTCTTGTCGATCTGGGCCAGCTGTTGCTTGAGCCGCGCCTTTTCGTCGTCGGAGATGGGGGCCACGGGTGCGGACGTCGGTGGCGGGGGCGCCTTGGTGGAGGAGCTCGCTGCCGACTTGGCCGCGCGGAGCGCCGCCTGAGCGCTCGAGAGGCGCCGCTTGGCGGCCTGAACGTCGGGGTGCTGGTCGGTGTACTTGGCGCGTGCGCTTGCGAGGTCACCATTGGCGCGATCGACGTCGCGCTGGGCGCGGTTGATGGCCTCTTGCATGGCGGGGTCGATCTCGCGTGGGGCGGCGGGCGCCGGGGCGGGGGCCGGCTTGTCCTCGAGGCGTGCCGCGATGCGCGCGCGTTGTCGTTGAAGCGCCTCGATGGCGGGGGGGAGGCGGGGCGCCGCGGGCTCGGCTGCGCGGGGCAGGCCCTTGTTCTTGAGCTCCATGGCGCGGATGGATGCCCCCGCGGTGGTGCCGCCCGGCATGAGCACATCCTTGGCGAACTCGGGGTGGATCGCGAGGAACTCGGCCAGCGCTTGCTCGCGGTCGTCGAGCTCTTTCTTGGTGCGCGCGGCCTGCGCTTTGAGGAAGGTCTGTGTCGAGAGCGCCCCCTGCTGGCGGTACTTGACCGCCTGCTCGATGAGCGACTCGGCGAGCCGCTTGGTCACGTCATAGCTGCGGTCGGGGTTGTCGGACTCGTAGGTGATGGCGAACGAGTCTTCGCCCACCTCGATCTCCATGTCCTTGCGAAACTCTTCTACGGCTTCGATGACGCCGAAGCTGTCGACGGTTTGCTGGTAGATGCCGAGCTCGTTGATGACGGACTCGAGGTTGGTCCGCGAGGTGAGCATCTCACGGAGTCGCGAGCCGCGCTGCTGCGGGCTCTCGACGGGCGCATCGTGGCCGAGGAGGCTGCTGGCCTGGATGAGCTCCTGGTAGACGAGCGTCGTCTGCGACTTGAACATCGGGGGCAACAGCTTGGGCGTGAGCGCTGCGGCGGCTCCGGCGACGAGCACTGCGCCCACGAAGACGGGCCAGTAGCGGAAGGAGCGCTTGATGAGCGTCAGCAGCCGCCTGACGAGGTCGAGCGGCGTGAGGAGCTGTAGGGCAACTGGGTCTTCGTATTCCTCGCTCATCGGCGAATCCTCGGTCAGCTGGCGGGTTCTTCGCTGGGCTCGGGGGGAGGGTGACTCAGCTTACCGCGCTTCCCCTCGGGTTTGTCGCCTCTCCCGTCCAGGACGTTCTGGGCAACCGACAACTGGCCCAGGTAGCCGAGCCGCAAGCGACGAATCCCGTCTCGGTCGTAGATGATGGGGTCGACGGATGCCACCCCGATGCCGATGACGGGGAGGGAGAACAGAAACACCAAGAGCCCGATGAGGATGAGGCGCGTGCGGGTGTCGATGACCACCTTTGGCGGTCGTCCCTCGTCGACGAGCTCGAATTCGAGACCACCCTGCTTCTTCTCCAGCTCGCCGCGAAGTCCGAGGCGGGTGGCCTGGTTGCTCATGGCGCCGAGCTGTTCCCGCATCACTTCGACCTCCACGGTGAGACGGTGCAGTCGCACGACGGCGAGCGGGTTCTTGTCACGAACCGCATTGAGCTCGGTGATCTCGCGCTTGGCGAGGCGAAGCTCCTGCTCGAGGAAGACGGCAGCGTCGGCGCCCGCGACGGCGGTCTTCATGGCTACCCGCTTCCGCACCGCGGACTGCTCCTGGGCGATGAGCTTGCCCATCTCGCGCGTCACGAGCAGTGCCTTCTCCGGGTCGGTGTGGGCGTAGCTGACCACCAAGCGCATCTCGCGCAGGGGGTTCTCGATGTAGGTCTCGGGGGAGAAGTAGTTGGCGAGGACGACGAGCTCGATGTCCTCCTTCATCGTCTCCACCGCCCACGAGGGGTCGAAGATCTTATCCGGGTAGAGGTCGTGGGTCTTGATGAGCGCGAGGAGGGCCGTACGGGAGAGCGCGACGTCGTAGAGATGCCTGCGGATGTCTCGCTGCGTGGGTGGCTGCGTGTCGTCGTCGAACGTTTTCTCGGTGATGCGGATGACGAGGTCGACCGTGTACTTCGGCTGCGTGCGTGACTTCATGGCGACGATGCCGAGTGACACCGTCAGCGCGAGCAGAAGGGTGACCAACCAGCGGCGCCGCAAGCCGCGAAGCAGGGTGCGGAGGTCGCGTTTGACGTCGGCAACGCCCTCCTCCCGCTGCTCCCAAGGGACCTTTCGGCGGGATGGGCTGGGCTCGTCAACCACGTCGGTGCTCCCGGACGGCGCGCGCCAAGACGTCGTGGATCTCGTCGGCGGCGTCGGCCCAACTCGGGAAGTTCACGGCCGCGGCCACCTCTTCGGGGACGTAGCGATGCTCGAGCTCTCGTGCCAATGCTTCGGCCAGCCGAGCCGGGTCCTTCGATGGAACGAGGCGGCCGAGCTCGGGACGGTCGACGACGCTGGGAATACCGCCCACGTCGCTCGCGAGAACACGGCGACCACTGGTGAGTGCTTCGAGCACCACGTTGGGTTTTCCCTCGGCCCAGCTCGGCAAGACCATGACGTCGGCGGCCCCGAGCCACTTTGCCACGTCGGGAGGCTGCACGACCCCGGTGAAGTGAACCGGCAGACCCTTGGCCTTCTCTTCGCAGGCGGCGCGGTCGACGCCATCGCCGACCATGACGACGTGCATTCGGTCGCGCTGGTCGGGGCGAAGTCGGTGAAGGGCGTCGAGGAGGTCGAGTGCACCCTTGCTTTGTTCGAGGCGCCCGATGAACACGAACCAGCGACGTTCGAGGACGTCACCATCGAAGCCCAAGTCCTTGCGGGTCGTCTTCGCGTCTCGCACCCGAAAGATGGTCTTGTCGATGCCCGTCGAGACGACCCGAGCGCGGTCCCGCCGTGCGCCGAGGCCGATGGCCTTGTCGATGAGGGGCTGACTCGGCGCGATGACGGCGGCGGCGCGGGTGAAGGACCATCGGAGGGCAGGTTGGAGCAAGGGATCGGCGCCGAGGACGTTCACGTCGGAGCCGAGGCACTCGATGACGGACGGCACACCCAGGAGCTTGCCGATGGCCACCGCGGCGAAGCCATCGGGATAGGCGAACGAGCCCAGCACCGCGTCGACCTGACCCCGGAGCGGAAGCACGTAGGGGAGGATGGAGGCGGTGTAGAGGGGGCCCGAGAGAGGTCTTCCGATCTTGGGGCCGTAGAGCACGCGCGGGTGGCGAACCCAGAGGTCGTCCACCCACTCTTGCATCGGGACGCGCGCCCGACCGCGGGTGGCCTCAGGGCCGAAGCGGCGCACACCGGGTAGCCACGGCACGAGGGCGAGCAGGGTGACCTCACACCGACGGTTGAGCTCCCCGAACTTGAGCCGGTTGTA
Organism: Polyangia bacterium; assembly: GCA_030426145.1. GTDB lineage: Bacteria > Myxococcota_A > Polyangia > Polyangiales > Polyangiaceae > JAPYTK01. Next base: position 8,982 of record JAUHZF010000133.1, on the reverse strand, counting down.
CGGCCCGTTCATCGGCTCGTGGACGTTGGGGAAGATCTTGCTGACGATCAGGACCCGCAAGGTTCGGTCCCCCGGACGGCACTCACCCCAGGTCGAAGACCTTGTCGAGGCGCAAGACTTTGAAAATACTCTTCGGCTGACCCTGAACGCCAACGACCTCGAACTTGCCGCCGCCAGCGCGGATCCGCTTGAAGAGAGACACGATGGCGCCCACGCCGGAGCTGTCGACGAGGCGAAGGCCCGAAAGATCGAGGATGACGCGTGACGGGTTCTCGCCCGCGATCTCGTCGAAGGTGTCGCGGAGCTCGGGCGCGGTGATGGAGTCGAACTCCCCCGCGATCTTGAGTCGGATCGCGTCGCCGTCGGTCGTCTTCTCGAACTCCATCGGCCAGGAGTATACGCACGGGGTTTCGACCGGGTCCACCCCTCAGCGGCGGGCGAGACGCTGCGCTTCTCGCATCACCTCGGCGAACTCTCCGGCGAGGTTCTTGCGGTGGTAGCGCTGGATGCCCTCCAGGTCCAAGTTCGCCATTTTGGGCGCCTTTTTGGGGTTGGCGATGAACTGGCGGAGCTTGTCCTCGAGGTAGTTGCAGATGGCTTCTTCGTCGCGGGGCGGCAGCACGTCGCCCACCCGATGTCGTTCGACCAGACGGGGGAGCGCACCCGGTGGCGAGAGGGTGAGCACCGGGCGGCCGAGGTGCATGAGCTCGAAGATCTTCGCGGGGAAGATCCGCTCCACGCCCGGCACCTCGTCGAGGATGCACAGGGCGAGATGGCAACTGGAGAGCTGGTCGAGGACCGTGGCGTGCGAGACGTAGCCGAGCCGTTCCACCCCGAGCGATTCAGTGCCCTCGAAGGCGTCGAGCTCGGTGTCCACGATGCGACCCATGAAGCGCACCCGGAGCTTCCGTGCGAGCTCGGGTTCGCGCCCGTGGAGCTTGCGAATGGCGCCGAGAAGGCCCCGCGCGCTCGTCAGCTTGAAGATGGTCCCGGCATAGGCCAGCACGAAGTGGTCGGTGGGTGGGTTGGGCCGCGCTTCGGGGTAGTCCTCGGGGTCGTAGCCGTTGGGGATGGCGAAGACGCGGCCAGCGTCGAGGAAGGGGAACCGCTGCAGCAGGTTCTCGCGAAAGGCCTCCGTCGCGGTGGTGATGCAATGGGCGTGACGAATGAGCGCCGTTTCCATGCGATCGCCGACCTGGTCGGCGAGCTGACCCTTCAGCATCTCGTACGTGGTGCGCGCGGTGCTCCACTCGTCCCGATAGTCGAAGACGAGGCCCGTTTCAGGGCGAACGCGACGCACCAGGGGGCCGAGGTTGAACTGGGAGAATGGTGGCGCGGTGATGAGCACCACGTCGTCGGCTTCCGGACCTCTCAGGCGCCCGGCGAGCGTTCGGGCTGCGTGGGGGAGCCACAGGAGCTGCGGGTCGGGAATGAGCACCTTGCGGCCCAGGTTGACGACCTCACTCACCACCTTTTGTTTGAGCGACTTCTTTCGCGCCGACCTCGCCTTCCACATCGCTTCCTTCGCGCCGTAGCCGGGCTCGAAGGTGCGGGCACGGAGGATGGTCATTCCGGGCGGGAAGTCCTTGTCGAAGGCCTCGTCACGGAGCGGCGCCGATGGATTCTCCACCGTCGCGACCGAGGGCGTCACGCCATGGCAGGGGAGGTACTTCGCGAGCTTGACCGAACGCTGTACGCCAGCCCCTCCCACGGGGGGGAAGGCGTACGACACCAGCAAGGCGCGAAGGGGATCCATACGCGACGATTAACACGACTCGGGTGGGACGCTCAGGCTCGACCCGGCGCGCTTGACCATCGTGATGACGTTGCCTCGCTCGTTGTGATGCACCTCGTCCATGAAGGTGCGGATCAGCATGAGCCCGCGTCCGTGCGCCTTCTCGAGGTTGGCCGGGTCCGTGGGGTCGGGGAGGCTGGCGACGTCGAACCCGTTCCCCTCGTCGGTGATGGTGTAGGTGACGGCGGTACCGCGTTCGTGCCGAGCTTCGACGCGCACCCGTCGTTCGCGATAGGGGGCGATGCTGCGTCGCTCGGCGGCCGCCTTCTCCCACGCGCGACCAGGCTGCTCCTTGAGCGACGAGTCGAGGTCGAGGTTGCCGTGGTAGACGGCATTGACCAAGGCCTCGCGCAGGGCGACCGCGACCTGGATCTGGCTGGTCTCATCGCAGATGGCCATCGCCGCGAGCTGGCGCTCCAGATGGGTGAGAAGTCGCGCGAGGGCCTTGGGGTCGTGGTCGAGCTCGAAGGCTTCGTCGAGGGCGAGCCGTGCGTCCTCGACGTCGGCCGGCGTACGCTGACTCGGGGTGAGGGCGGCGATGCTCTCGAGCGTGTCGACGAGCTCGGTGGCGAGGTTGCGCTTGGGGACGTAGCTGGCCGCTCCCTTTCGCAAGGCCGCGACCGCCGTCTCTTCGCTGCCATGAGCGGTCATGAGAATGACCGGGAGGTGAGCCCAGCGCTTACGCACCTGCTCCACGAGCTGCAGGCCGGTGAGCTTGGGCATGAGCAGGTCGGTGAGAACGACGTCGGGACGGTTCTCGGCGATGCTGGCGAGCGCGGCCTCACCATCTTCGGCGTAGACCACTTCGAAGCCCTCGCGGCGGCTCACGATCTTGCCCGCGACCCGTCGGTCGAGAGCGGAGTCGTCGACGATCAGCACCTTCATGGGGCAACCTCCGCAAAGCTCGAGGGTTCGGTCTTCCTGGCGAACGTCTCGAGCGCGGGGCGAAGCCGTTCGAGCTCGAGCTCGAGCTGATCGGCGATAGGCTCGGCGTCGTCGAGATTGCCCTCCCGTCCCATGCGCTCGAGGAGCAGCGCGAGATCAGACGCCCCCTTGGCCCCGAAGTTGCCCACGGCACCCTTGAGCGTATGGGCGACCCGCTGAACCTCGGCGGGGTCCTCTTCGTCGAGGGCCGCGTGAAGCGAGGCGAGCCAGCCCGGGCACTCTTCGAGGAAGATGGAGACGATCTCGTGGGCGAGCTCGATGTCGTGGCCGGCCCGCTCGAGGAGAGCCTCCTTGTCGAGGCCTTCTTGCTCACTGTAACCCGCGATGCTGTACGCGGCTCGCGAGGCGACAGCGGTGGATTCGCCGTAGGAAGCGGGGACCACGTTGTCGACCACCGAGTGCAGGTCATCCACCCGGATGGGCTTGGTGATGTAGCCGTCGAAGCCGGCACGAAGACACCGTTCACGGTCGGCCTTGAGGGCATGGGCGGTGACGGCGATGAGGGGCGTGTAGCCGCCGTCTTCCTTCTCTCGGCGCCGCACCTCCCACACGACCTGGAGCCCGTCGACCTTGGGCATCTGCAGGTCGATGAGGGCGAGGTCGAAAGAGCGTTCCTCCAGCGCCTCGAGGGCCGCCTCCCCGTCGTTGACCACGGTGACGCGATGGCTCCATCGCTCGAGGAGCCCGCGCATCAGTCGCGCGTTGACCGCGTTGTCCTCGGCGACCAGTACCTCGAGCGAGCGAAGCATCGAGCGGCGTGTGGGTCGTTGGCTCGATGGCGCTCGCGCATCGGGACCTGCCACCGCTTCTCGAAGCGCGTGCAGGAGTCGCGAGGGTTTGACCGGCTTGGTCACCCAATCGGCGATGCCGAGCTCTCGGCATCGGGTGACGCCGGCGGTCTGGTCGGTGGCGGTGAACATCATCACGCACCCAGGAGGGTGGTTCTGGTTCATGACTTGCTCGGCGAAGTGGAGTCCGTCCATTCCTGGCATCTTCGAGTCGATGAGAATGACGGCGTAGGGGTCATCGATGGCTTCACGCAGTGCCCGAGAGGCGGCTGCCGCCGAGTCGACGGCATGGTGGGCGATCCCCCAGCTTCTCAGGATGTCGACGAGGATCTCTCGCGAAGCCGCGTTGTCGTCGACGATGAGCATGCGGTGGTTGGTGAGGGCCACGTGGGGACTCGTGCTCACGCGGTCGTAGATCTCACTCACCCCTTCGAGAGGGAGCGTCACCGTGAAGGTCGAGCCCTCGCCCTCCACGCTCTCCACGGTGAGGCGCCCGCCCATGGCCTCGGCGAGCTGCGACGAAATGGTGAGCCCGAGCCCGGTCCCCGCGAAGCGACGCGTGCTCGACCCGTCGGCCTGGGCGAAGGCGTCGAAGATGACGTCGCGCTTGTCCTTGGGGATGCCGATCCCCGTATCTCGGACCGAGAACCGCACGACCCGTCCGGTGGTCGCTTCGGGGTCGTCTGCCTCGTCGCGCGGCTGGTCGTCGGCCTCGACCCGTAGGACGACCTCGCCTTTCTCCGTGAACTTGATGGCGTTGCCGAGCAAGTTGAGCAGCACCTGCCGCAGACGCAGCGCGTCGCCGCGCATGTTGGCGGGGACCGCGGGGTCGACGCGGTAGCAGAGTTCGAGCTCTTTCTCGTGTGCCCGCAGGGCCACGGAGCGCATGGCATCACTCACCACCGAGCGCGGGTCGAAGGGCACGGGTTGGAGCGAGAGCTTGCCTGCTTCTATTTTGGAGAAATCGAGGAGGTCGTTGATGACCGTGAGCAGTGCATCCGCGCTCGTGCGCACGATCTCGAGATACTCTCGTTGTTCGCGGGTCAGCTCCGTCTCCAGGGCGAGCTCCGTCATTCCGATGATGCCGTTCATCGGGGTCCGGACCTCGTGGCTCACGTTCGCGAGGAACTCGCTCTTGGCGCGGCTCGCCGCTTCCGCCGCCTCTTTCGCTTTGCGCAGCTCCTCGCCGTCACGGCGACGCTCGGCGAGGAGTTTCTCGAGGGAGCGCCCGTGCTCTCGAGCCTGCTGCAGCGACGCGATGGCGATACGGTCCGCCCGCCGCTTCGAGATGCTGGCCATGATGACCATGGCCGGCGTGGACAGGGTGAGCACGGCGACGCGCATCGCCGCCTCCTGATCGAAGACCGGCGGCAGCTGGTAGCCGCCGTAGAAGTAGAAAAAATAGGCGAGCGAGAGCGCGGCGCTGATGATCCCGACGCGTTCGCCCCCGGTGAAGGCAGCGAAGACGACGATGGTGAGGAGGATCGCGGGGGGATTCGGAATGCGGAGACCGAACCCGTTGGCGATCTCGACGACGAGGATCACGCCCACCACGAGCAAGGGACCCACCACGCGAAAGGCAGGGGTCTGCGGCAAGCGCGTGAGTGGGCCCTCGGTCTCCTCGCTCATTGCTCCGAAAGTTGGCTCACGCCGTCGCAGATCTTACCGATGGCGATCCAGTAGAGGATGAGGTTCAGGCCCGGGATCAGCACCATGGCGACGAGGAGCCCCCGGGACAGCTTCGGGGCCCGCAGCCCGTGTCGATCCACGTAGGCGTTGTAGTCGGTGGCAAAGCCCGGAAAGACCTCGAAGACCCAGTAGAGGTTGAAGAGCGGGATGAACATGAAGCCCACCGCGCGGCCGGGGGTCATGCGGGCCTGGTTGTCCTGAACACTCTGCCACATCCGATGGATGAGCACGAAGTGCATCATCGCGGCCGGGACGAACGGGATCCACGTGAAGCCGACCGCGAGCGAAGCATCGGTCTTGGCCGCATCGTAGGTGGCCGCGAAGATGAGCGCGGCCACGATGAGGCAGCCGAAGATGACGAGCCGGTAGCTCCACTTGTTCATCTTCACCGGCGGGGCCGGTTCGACCTTGTCACCGCCCGCGTCGTAGCGCCGCGCGGCGGGGAGGTTGAGACGGCCTGCGTTGTAGGCGATGGCCTGGAGTGCGGCGCTGCTGTCGGGGTCGATCGGTTGCTGCGGTGGTGGGGGCTCGTGGTCGAGCTCATCCATGATGAGGGTAGAGCCGAGGTCCATCCTGGGCTCTTCCCCCGGTGCCGGTGCGTCGGGACCGATGGGCACAGTGCCGCGCGCTTCGGGCGCTTCGTGAGCCGGCCGGTCCTGGGGAGGTGTGTAGTGCGGCACGGCCGGTGGTGTCGCCGCGGCGTAGGTGCCCTGACCCGGAGCAGGGGGGTAGCTATCGACCTCGGGGTACGAGCGGTGTCGGTTTGGCCCCGGTTGAGAGCTTCCGCCGGTGAGGGCGGGGTTGGACGCGAGCGGGGGACGACCCGGGCCGGAGTGGTCCGCTTGACCCGTCGCTTCGGGGGACCCTTGCGGCACGGTCTTGCTGGCGCCGGCTGGCGGGGGGGGACCGGACCCGACGCCGAAGACCTCCTCGCGGGTCATCTTGACCGTCGTGCGCCGCTTGGCGGCACCGCCCCACAGAACGGTGTCGGCCGGCTCCTCCGTCGGCTCCTCCCCGGGCCGCCGAAATCCCATCAACGTGCCCTTGAATCGGGGTCCCGGCGGGGGCGACGGACGCGGAGTGGGCTGGGACGGACCCTCGGGTGGGTCTTTCTTGCCGGAATCTTGCGCCATTTCGATCTGTCCCCTGCCGGCGCGTCGCACCGCGGACCTGGGCTCCGACTACTCTGCCTCCGTCGGCGCGTCCATCCGGCCTCGCGCCCGGGGGAGGGGGACCTCATGGGGCTCGAGCCGAGCGAAGGAGAGGCCCGGCCAGGCCGTAAGGGCGCGAGACCAGGTCACCGGGCGGTCCTTTCGGTCTCGAACTCCTCGACGCTGGCGGCGATGTGCGACGCGTTCCCAAACGAAGTCACGGTCTGGACCGATTCTCCTTACCCAAAGCCCACTGGATTGATCCGCCGGGAGCGTATCACAGTCGTGCGCACCCACCATCCAGTGCGCCCCTCAGCGATGCGGGCTCGTTCTCGTTCTCGTTCTCGTTCTCGTTCTCGTTCTCGTTCTCGTTCTCGTTCTCGTTCTCGTTCTCGGTCCTAGAACCCGGAACCTCGCTCAGCCGAGCTTGAGGGCGGTGTAGCCGTAGAGCAGCACGACGAGGGCGCCGTTGGCGAAGAAGAGGATCAGCAGATCGGGCACGCCGATCTTGACGTCGAAGTTGGGCTCGTGGCGGCGGATCGCTTGGTAGAGCGTTCCCGTGAGCGCCATGTAGATCCAGAAGACGTAGTGGTAGTTGAACGACAGGAAGAATGCGCCGGTGGCGACGCCTGCGGTCGAGCCGAGCAGGCTCATGCACCAGTCCCTCGCCACCGCCTTCTCCGGTCCTCGCAGTTGGGTGCGTCCCTGGTAGCCGAGCTTGATGGCGAAGTAGATGACGGACGTCCAGAGGAGGAGGCCGAAGAAGCCGTTCTCCGCGCAGGCGAGCACGACGGAGTTGTGTGCCGTGAGGTGGTGATGTTCGGTGAAGTGGTTGTAGCCCACGCCGAGCACCGGATTCTCGATGAACATGCGCATGCCGGTGAACCAGCACTCGATGCGCTCGTGGGTGGAGGCGTCGGCTGAGCCGCCGCTGCGGCCGCCGAGGAGCAGGAGGGGCAGGCCGGCCACGCCCCCGAGAACGGCGCCCTTGATACCGAAGCGCTCGATGAAATAGACCCCGAGCGCGGCCAGGAGCACGAGGATGCCGCCGCGGGACTGGGAGTAGATCGTCGCCATCGAGGCGAAGCCGAACATCAGCGCCAGGAGGATGGCCCAGCGCGGTCGTCGTCGGCGGCGGTAGAGACCGATGGCGAGGGGGATCGCGGCGCAGACGGTGAGTGAGACCTCGTTGGGGTCGTGGAGTACGCCGGTGTAGCGGACGCGGCCGTGGCCGATGGAGGTGAGACCGAAGGCCCCGCTGTGTTCGCACCGGTAGACCGACTGGGGCTCAGGTGGCGAGAGGGTACACACGTACGCGTTCTCGCAGCGGCGCCCGTCGGGACGACCCATGGAGCTGTGGTTGTCGGATGGATCGACGGCGACGCACACCTTCGGCTGAAGGCCTTGATGAACCACCACCACCGAAATGAACAACGAGCAGAGCACGATGGCGACCGCGACCACCTCGAGCGCTTTGAACGACTGCAGTACCTGACTGATGAGGAAGACGACGATCAGGACGATGGCCAGCTCCTTCAGGCTCTCGGCCAAGAAAGCCGGCGTGCGCAGCGTGCCCGTGAAGAGGCACCAGCCGAAGAAGGCGCCGGCGATGAGCAGCTGCGGGCTCCAGCGCCACCGCAGGTAGCCGTAGCGAAGGTCGATGACGAAGCCCAGAAGGGCCAGCGCCACGAACACGTACAGCAGAGGCAGCCCTCGCAGGCTGTCGAAGAGATCCGTGGGACGCGCCAGGATGAAGGCGACGAGACCGGCCGTGCCGAGCAGCGAGAACATCCTGGACCCGAGGGGGGAGGTCTAGGGCACGAAGACCTGGTCGCCCCTCACGAGGACCAAGTTCATCTCGAGGCCCTTGCCACGCTTCAGGATCTCGTAGTTGATGGGGATGCGCTTGATGGTGCCGTCACGATTCCTGCGCAGAATGACGGTGGAGCCGGCGTCGGCAAAACGGTTGGGCCCGCCCGCAAGCGCCAGCGCGTCGAGGACCGTCAAGTAGGACTGGTTGGTGAAACGGCCGGGCTGGGCGACGTTGCCCGCGACCGTCACGAAGTAGCTCTGGATGTTCGAGACGGCGACGCTCACGATGATGTCCTCGGCCCGGAGGTATTGGGCGAGGCGCTTGGTGATCTCTTGTTTGAGCTCGCTCGGGCGCATGCCCGCCGCCTTGAGGTCACCGATGAGCGGCATCGTGATCGTGCCGTCGGGGCGCACGTTGGTCTGCGTGCTGAGGTCACCGTTCTTCCACACGCTGATGTTCAGCCCGTCGGCCACCCCAATGACGTACTCCTCGCCCCGCGGATCTGGTTCATCCTCGTAGGGGTAGTTGGGGATCTTCTGCGTGCAGCCGAGCAGCAGCCCAGAGAGCAGGACCATGATCACCGTCAGGGCGCGTACGTCACGTGGCCTCGTCATCGCGGCTGGGACGTTAGTACAGGCTCCGGTCGGTTGGGTAGCCTCAGGCATCGGCCAGGATGGGGGGCTTTGGCAGCGTGTAGTCGCGGAAGTCGTTGGGGTCTCCCGACTCGCCCGCCATCGCGGCCATGGCGATGTTGTACATCTCGCGCGCCGTCACGTAGTGCAGTTTGAAGCGCTCGCCGTC
>JAUHZF010000532.1 GCA_030426145.1 Polyangia bacterium | reverse complement strand
ATCTCCGCTCGATGCACGACGCGGTCGCGGTCGGCATCGGCACCGCGCTCAGCGACGACCCCCGCCTCACCGTGCGTGACCCCGCGTTGCTTCCGGCCGACGGTCGTCAGCCGGTGCGGGTGATCTTCGACACCAAGCTGCGCCTGCCGCGGGGCGCGCGGCTGGTCGAAACGGCCGCCGAGACCTCCACGTGGATCTTCACCGGGGAAGACGCCCCGGAAGAAGCCCAGACCGCCCTCGAGGACGCTGGCTGCGTGGTCTACCGCGTAGCCCAGACGGCGGAAGGTCGCATCGATCTACACGCGGCCCTCACCACGCTCGGCGAAGCCGGCCTGGTGAGTGTGCTCGTCGAAGGCGGGGCTGAGCTGGCCGGTACGCTGCTCGCGAGCCAGCTCGCGGACGAGCTCCACGCATTCCTCGCGCCGATCTTGCTCGGGCCGCGGGGCCGTCCGGGGGCCGTCGACTGGGCCGGGCCCGAAACGCCGGCCGATGCGCCGCGTGTGATCGACCCCTCATGGGAGGTCTGCGGCCAGGATGCCTACGTGCACGGCCGACTCGCCTATCCCGAGCCCGAGGACTGAGCTCGCCCCCCCGGCTGGGCCGCCATCAGGCCGAGCGCTTGTTCTTTCCGTCCCGGTCGCGCTTGACCATCTTGCGGTGGATGATCCGGCGCTTGAGGAGCCCGACGTGGTCGATCATCAGTTTGCCGTCGAGGTGGTCGTTCTCGTGTTGGATCGCCACCGCTAGCAGGCCGTCGGCGGTGAGCTCGAAGGACTCGCCCTTTTCGTCGATGGCCTGAACCGTGACGACCTCGGCCCGCTCGATGTCCTCGCTCACCTCGGGGAACGACAGGCAGCCCTCACGCCACGTCTGGGTGCCTTCCGTCTTCACGATCTTGGGGTTGATGAAGACCCGAAGCTCGCTCGGCTCGTCCTCGTCGGCGACGTCGATGATGAAAAGCCGTTTGGCGACGCCAATTTGCGGCGCCGCCAGGCCCACCCCGGGCGCGGCGTACATGGTCTCGGCCATGTCTTCGACGAGCGCGCGGATCTCGTCGGTGACCTCGTCGACGTCCTTGGTTTCTTCGCGGAGGCGAGGGTCGGGGTAGTGGAGAATCGTTCGAACGGCCATACCCCTACAACGTCACCAGCCAGCCGCCGGTGTCAAGCAACAACCACGCCCGCTCAGGCGTTGGGGTGTCGGCGGAAGATGCTGGTGTCGAGCACGAGACCTCTCGCGGCGAGGTCTTCCACGAGGCGAGGCACGGTGCCCGAGGCGTAGAACGCGCCCTCCACCGAGCCGCCAGCCGCCGTGCCGTGATAGGCGAAGGAGAAGATGTCGCGCAGGGAGACCCCCTGGTTCGAGGCGCGGAACTCGACGAGTCGCACCACCCGCATGCGACCGTCGCGAACGCGCGTGACTTCCAGGCCGAGGTCGAACGACGAGCTCAGCCACTCGCGGCACGTCGCAATGGGCAATCCACCACGCGCCATGGAGACCTCCGCTGCGAGGCGGGTCATGGCTTGCCGCAGCGTCGCGCTCGCCGCAGTCATGATGACCCCGTTGGTCCCGCGGCCGATGGCGCTGAGCAGGGTGGTCAGCACGGGCCCCTCTGGGGCTGGCGCAACCAAGTGGTCGGGGGCGAGCTCGGTCGCGGCTTCGACGATCTTGGCGCGGGCATCGGTGCCGCCTTCGAGCTTGAGGGCTGGTGCGCGAGCGGGGGGCGGACAGCCGTCAGGCGTGAGCCAGAGCGAACGGCCCGGCACGCCCGTGCTCGTCAGCGCTTCGAGCATGTCGTCCACACCGCCGTCGGGGCTTCCCGCGAGGATGATGTTGGCGCGTGCCGCCATGCAGTGCTTGAGCAGGGTGGCCATGCCGCGCGAGATGGCGCCGTCGCGGACGAGCTGGTCGAGCGAGATCTCCCGGCGACCGTGCCGATCGACCGTCATCACGTGCCCGCCATGGGACAGCGGTGGGCGGGCGCAGTGCACCTTGCGCTGCGCGTCGAGGTCGAAGCTCACGAAGCCGTTCTCACCGAGGGTGTGACCGGCACGGTGCGCGAGCCGCATCAGGATGCGCGCGATGCCGGCGTCATCGGCGAAGGCCATGCCCCCTGGAGGCAACGGCCGGCCACGTCGGTAGGCGCGGAAGCAGCCCGGACCGACCTCGATGCGGGAGATGTTCTCGTCGTCCACGAGGCCGGTCAGCGGGCCGAGCTCGAGCAGCTCGGCGAGCACCGACTGCTTGACCTCGGTGGTCTCGGGGCCCGCCGTGAGCTGTCGCTCGCCCACGGCCGCGTCGACCTTGGCTTCGGCCTCCAAACGGAGGGTCTCGTCGGGCGTCACGACGGCCAGGCGCTCGACCCCGAGCTCGGCGGTGACCGCCTTGACGAGATCGTCGTGCTGTCGCTGCTTCTCGATGTAGGCCTCTTCGAGCTCCATGGCGATCCGCACGGGAGGGCTCGGCTGCGAGGTGATCGAGAGCGACGACGGGCTCGAACCGCGAGGGCTGGGCGCCTCGCTCGTCATGGGGGGCTCGGCACTGCTCGCGGCGGGATGCGACCCCGTGCTGGCCCGCAGGCCCGATGGCACCGGGGGCGGGGCAGGGACGTCGAGACTCGGCGACGACTCGTCCGGGTCGTGCTCGATGGGGAAGTGGCTCACGACCCCATGCTGCGGACCCACCGAGTCCTTGGTGGGCTGCGGCTCGGAGGGGCTCGAGTAGACACGGTCGGAGGACGAGTCGCCGAGTTCGGCGTCGGAGCCCTCTTCGCTCTCGATGCGGATCACGAAGTCACCGATGTAGATTCGGTCGCCTTCGCGCACGAGCGTCGCGTGGGTGATCCGCCGGTGATTGACGTAGGTCCCGTTCGTGCTCTTGAGGTCGGTCACGATGTAGCGACCGTCACGAAGGATGAGGCGCGCGTGCCGCTTGGAGACGTTGCCCTTCGGGAGGAGGACGTCGTTGCCCTTTACGCGACCGATCGTGATCTCGTTCTGATCGTATCGCTCACGGCGTTCCGCGCCCCCCTTCTCGCTGATGACAATTCCGATCATCGCAGCAAAAGCGCACTCGTCCACGCCGGCGGCGAGGTTAGCAGCGCCGCGCAACCGGACGCAATTCGATGGCCACCTGTGGAGGAAGACGCGCGGCGGCGAGCCTGCGTAGCCCTGGACGCACCGGTGCCACGGGGGGTGCGCAGGCGACTTCGCACCGATGCTCTAAGTGGTGGATGGAAGGACCCTCATGTCGTTGGCACGAAAGTCGCTACGCCAGGTGCCATGGAACACGTGACGAAGTTGGGGGACACCGTCAACGCGAATCCCGAAAGAACGGCGCGCGTGCTCGCGAAGAGCATCTACCGCGAGTTGCGCGAGGGAGGCCTCGAGCACCCCAGCGTGCTCGCCGTGGCCACGGAGCTCATCGCGCTGCTGGCCGCAGACGTTCGGGGCAAAGACGCCGACTGATCACGCCGACGCGAAGGACGCCGGCACGAAGTCTCCGGTGCCGGTGTCGAGGCGGAAGGTCTCGACGCTGGTCACCTGGCCTTCGTCGTCGACCTCATAGAGGTTGAATCCGCCCATGCGCTCGTCGCGGGGGTCGAGCAGGGAGGCGCTCGTGCTGCCCACGGCGTCGATGTGCCCCCCACCGGTGGTGATGCGCTGCTTTACCCGCCGGTGCAGGTGGCCGTGGAGCAGCAGTCCGCGGTCGACCCCTTGAAGCACGTCGTTCTCCGCGTCGGCGTCTTCGAGGCCATTCATGTAGCGCTTGAGCGCCTTGGGTGGGTTGTGGAAGGGGTGGTGCTGGAGGATGACCGGGAGTCGTCGACGTACCTCCTCGTGGCCGAGCAGCGCGTGGAGCGCGGCCCGCTGCGCCGGACCGATGTGCCCGGAGGCCATGAGAATCGGACGGGGAACGGCGCTGCTCAACCCGATGAAGGCCACCGGGCCGCGAAGCCTCACGTACGGAAAACGACCCACGTCGGGCACGCTCGTCGCGTCGGGGAGGTCGGTCGTGATGTACTCGCCGAAGTAACACTGGAAGCGCCGGGCCCGGTGCGAACCCTGCGTGTAGACGTCGTGGTTGCCCGGCACCATCGACACTCGGCTCGGCTCGAAGCCCAAGTCGTGCTCGAGGTAACGACGGACGAGCTCGAACTCGCTCTCGAGGGCGAGGTTGGTCACGTCACCGGTGATCACCACGTGGTCCACGTCGCGCTCGCGGAGCTCGCGGGCCACGGCCCGGGCGACGTCGGGCTTGTGGATGGCCTTGCGGCGGTAGCGGAGGTTGACCCAGCCCGTGAAGCGCTTGTTGAGGAAGCGCCGCGCGGCGTTGCCCTCGAGCGCGAGGAGGTGGAGGTCGGAGATGTGAGCGATCTTCATCGACGGGTTCTCTTCGGTCTCGGCGAGCGCCCACGCACGTTCCAAGCGCAGCGGAAGCCGCGGTGGGCCCGGCGGGCCGATGGCAATGCCTTGCCACGCGTGGTGGTGCGAAGCCAGGGGCGCCCGTCCTTGAAGCTCCCTCCTCGTACGACCCGGAGGTCACCCGCCTCGGGGCCGATGGGGTCGACGGCGTCGGCTTCTGGGTAGCCGGGGGCGTACCAGTCGGCGACCCACTCTTCCACGTTGCCGGCGAGGTCGTAGACGCCCTCCGGCGTGCGACCGGCGCGGTAGTGGCCTACCGGCGCAAGCTCGTAGAAGCCGTCGCCGTCGACCATGGGGCGTGGGCCTGTGCCCGCAGGATCAGCACAGCCGGAGGCGAGGAAGCAGCACAGGAGAGCACGCAGACGCACGACGGCTCCGGCGAGGGACACCCTGCAGGGTAGCCCGAGAAGCCGGAGCCGCTGGTCGCAGCTGGTCTTGCCTGCGCCCGCGCGGGGCGCCTACAGGCCCTTGCCGTAGAAGAGGTAGGCGGCACCGTGGCGGGCGTTGGTCGTGGAGCTGTTGCTGCCGTTGAGCTGGGCGCCGATCAGGATGTCGCCGAGTCCGTCGCCGTCGAGGTCGCCGCCGGCGTTGATCCGGATGCGGTCGTTGTCGCCCTCTGGCAGGAAGCGCGC
>JAUHZF010000132.1 GCA_030426145.1 Polyangia bacterium | reverse complement strand
GCGGGTCGAGCCCGACGAGCACCCCCGGCATGGTGGTGAACAGGAGGGTGTCGCCAGCGAGGGTAGGCGTGCCGTCGAGCTGGGATGGACGCATCACGTCGAAGAGGAGCGTGCTGCGGCGGCCGAGCAGGTCGAATGCGACCACCGAGGAGCGAGAGAGCACGGCGACCAACGTGCGGTCGCTGACCAGGATCGGCCCGCCGTCGAAGAGCGTGCCCCCCATGGATCCCAGAACCCGGGGGCGTTGCGGCGAGCGCCACCAGGTCACGCGGCCCGAGCGGGTGGTCCAGAGCACACCGCCGCGCCACGACAGGAGGTGGCCAGTGGGCGGCTCGTGCAGCGCGGTGCGCGCGGTGATCCTCCCTTTGCCGTCCATGATCATGGCCGCCGACGAGCCGGCGAGGACGAGAGACCCGTCGTCGCGTGCGAGCGGGGGCACCACGTCGTTGGCGTCCTCCCAACCGAGCTGACGTCGGGATGCGATGGCGCCCCCAGCGGTGAGCCGCCATAGCCCGCCCTCGCCGGTGAGCACGATGACGCCACCGTCGCTGGTGAGGACCGGCCGGGCCGAGGGGGCCGAGGCGGCGAGGGCGCGTCGCCAGAGCTCTTTGCCCTCGGGGTCGAGCCGAAGCACCTCGCCGCTCGAGAGTGCGAGCACCAGCCCTCCATCGGCGGTCACCGCAGGCGGAACGTCGACACCGACCTCCAACTCGCGCCGCCACAAGGGCTTGGGGTCGGCGGGAAGGCTGGCCTGAGGCTGCGGCCGCGGAGCTCGCTTCGGCACCGCCGGCGGAGCCGACGGCGCACGGCCGACGAAGACGGCGTGCGGGACGTCGGGGTCGAGCTCACCGGCCGCATGCGCGACGGTGCCGGTGGGACCCAAGCTGAGCAGACCCCACAGACCGAGCGCGGCTGCGCGGGAGATGACTGGCCGCATGGCGATGACGGTAGCGAAGTCGCCTGCGCTCGTCATGCCCGTCAGGGATCGCCGCGCACCAAGCGGACGCGGTAGCTCGCGCGGCTCGGGGCCGGGCCGGGCGTATCGAGCCAGGGGTCGCGCGTGAGCCGGAGGGACAGACAGTGACGTCGTCCCGGCTCCATGTCCTGAACCTCGCTCTGCCACGGACCGGTGACGTCGGCTTCGAGGCGGGGGCGCCCGACCGGCGCTGCTCCCCCTGGATGGATCCGCACGAGGGGGCGCGGCAGCGTGCCGACGTAGGGCGTGACCTCGAGCACGGTCCCCTCGGGACGTCCCGCATCGCTCACCGTCCAGTGCACCCGGCCGGTCGAGGCCTGACCGCTCCCCGCCGCGGGGGTGCAGAAGACGTCGCGGTCACCCACCCAACCGAGAGTGCCCGTGAGCTCTCCCCCGGGGCTGATGGTCTGGGACGAGGGGATGGCGTCGTTGGGCTCGATCTCGTCGTTGGGGCGCGCCGTACCCTCGACCACGGTGATGCGGTAGTTGTCGGAGACGTTCTCCACCGGGTAGCGGGCCTCGCCTTCGGCTTGGTTCATCAGATCCTGCGTGATGGCCACGAAGTAGGACCCGGGCTCGAGGCGCAACCGGGGGATCTCGAGGTCGAGCTGGCTCACCCCGGTGCAGTAGGTCGACATGGGGTCCGCGTAGCCCACGCGGTAGACGAGGGCGCAAAGCGGGATGTTGGGCAGGGCCGAGACGCGTAGGCCTACGAGCTCGGGGCTCTCGTCGTTCAGATCGAGCTGATAGAAGTCGCGGTCGGGGGTGTTGCGGTCGATACGCCGACCGAGCTGCCCCGTGACGCCGGCGCCGAGCGCGATGGGGTTGGCCTCTTGACCCGTATCGTTGGGCTCCCGCTCCTGCCCGGCCAGCACCTTCTGGGAAGCCTGCACGAGGTAGAGGGCCCCGCCGGCCATGCCCGCGAGCGCGAGCAGGCCGAGCCCCCACACACCATACCGGTTGCGCCGAAGCTTGCGTTCGTAGGCCTCGAGCTCGGCACGGGTCGCGATCTTCGCCTTGATGGGGTCGACGGCGTCCGCCGCGGCGACCGCCTTGGCCCGCACATCGGAGCGGCTGGGGTGGCTGTCGCGCGCGGAGTCGAGAAGCAGGCGCTCCTGGCTCGACAAAGGCAACGCGCTGAGCTCCTCGAGAAGCGCGTCGCGCAGCTCTTCGATGGAGGCGAAACGATGCTTGGGCTCCTTGGCCATGCATGTCTCGATGGCCTCGCTCACGCCGATCGGGATCTCGAGCTCGGGCGCGCGCTCGTGCGCCTTGGGCACCTCCTCGGTGAGGTGCTTGGTGAACATGCCCATCGGCGTCCTGGCCTGGAAGGGGTAGGTTCCGGTCAACGCGCGGAACATCACCGTGCCGAGGGAGTAGACGTCGCTCCGGCCATCGACGTCCTCGCCGTAGACCTGCTCGGGAGAGATGTAATAAGGCGTCCCGACAACCGCCCCTTGCAGGGTCACCTCGTTGAGTTCGGCGCTCTCCTTGAGCTTGGCGAGACCGAAGTCGAGCACCTTCGCCATCTCCACGCCCCGGGCATCGGGGATGATCATGATGTTCTCGGGCTTGATGTCACGGTGCGTGATGCCCTTGGCATGGGCCTCTGCGAGCGATGAGCACACCTGCACCATGAGCCTCCCCACCCGCGAGAAAGGCAGGGGCCCGTGGCGCTTGAGGAGACGCCCGAGGTCCATGCCCTCGACCAGCTCCATCACGAGGTAGGTGAGGTGGTTCCAAACCCCGTAGTCGAAGACTTGCACCGTGTTGGGACTGCTCAGCTTGGACACGGTGAGCGCCTCGCGCTTGAAACGCGTCAGGACCTCTTCTTTGGCCGACAGCTCACCCGCGAGCAGCTTCATCGCGAGCAGCTTGCCGATCTTGGTGTGCTGAACCCGGTAGACGATGCCCATGCCGCCGCGCCCGATGCGCTCCACGATGCGGTAGCGATCGGCGACCACGAGGCCGATCAACGGGTCGGCGAGCGGGTCCTCGTCCGCTTCTTGGTCGTAGAGGTCTTGGCTCTCGTCGTCCGCCGCGAGGTTGTCGCTCGAGGGACTGTCCGAGGTCATGGTCGCGCTGAGACTGCGCAGCCGATTTTCGGCCGAGGTCGTGCGCCAGTCTCCAACCTTCTCGAGGGGGGCGGGCAGGGTGTCGCGCGAGACGAGCGAGTCCCCGAGCTCGCCGAGCGGACCACTGGTGGGGGCGCTCACCGTCACCGGTTCGATCGACGGCTCGGGAGCGTTGTTCATCACCTCGGCGGAGGTCTTGCGGTCGTCCGTCTCCCCGGAGTCCGCGCCCGCCGGCGCAGATGCCGCGGCGGACTCTGTGGGTTTGGTGCTCACATCCACGCCGTCGGTAGGGGTCCTCAGCGTCTCCAACGAGCATACACGCTTCTTGGCCGTGTTCGCCCATTCGCGTTAGGGCCCGAACATCCCACCGCTTCGGGCTCTGCCCGCGCTCCCGGTGGGCCTACCCCATGAAGATCACGAGGTATCGCGAGTGGACATCGAGAACGTATCGCTGACCGAGGTCATCGCGGCGGCCCGTGGGCGTCATGCGTCGCTCGTTCAAGAGTCCGCCGGCCACCTGCTCCTGGGCGCGGTGCGCGCCATCGGGCGCCGTCCCATCGTACTGCGCCCGTCCCAGGTGATGCTCAACACCGAGGGTGTGCTGACGGTGGTGGGTCCGCCTGAACCAGCGGACGACGCCACGGCAACGACCAGTGTTCTCGCGGTCTTGGACCAGACGCTAGAGGTTTGCCAGGGCGCGGCCATGGCGCTGCATGCCATCGCACGCCGTCGCCCGGCCACGCTCGAAGCGCTCTTCGCCGAGCTCCACAAGGCCCTCATCCCCATCAACCGCGCCGCGTCGAAGCGCGCCCTGGCGCGACTCGCGCGCGAGACGGTGCGGGCCAAGAGCCGAGGTCAGCTGCGACCCGAGGACATCTACGTACAGCCTCCCGCGCCGAAAGCGCCGGCCCCGTCGGCTTCGGCCCTCCCGGTCCCCGCACGGCCCCAAGCCGCCCCCGCATCGCCGCCCCCCGTCGCCCCGAGCTCGGAAGTCACCCCGGCTCCGCCGTCGCGCACGGTCCACACCCCCGAGCCAGAGGTCGTCTCCGCTCGCGAGCACACCCCGAACTGGCCTCCGCCCATCGTCGCCCCAGCCACGGCCGAAACCGCCGGCTGGGAGCAACTCGACGCCAACATCGACCTCTGCACCCCCACCCCGGCCCCCGTCGCCGAACTCGCCTGCGCCACCGACGACGAGGAGAGCGAAATCGACGTCGACTTCGAAGAGGAAGAGGACGAGAACGAAACCGCTCTCGAGAACGCCCTCGAGAACGAAACCGCTCTCGAGAACGAGAACGCCCTCGAGAACGAAACCGCTCTCGAGAACGAGAACGCCCTCCAGAACGAGAACGCCCTCGAGAACGAGAACGAGAACGAGAACGAGAACGAGAACGAGAACGAGAACGAGAACGAGAACGAGAACGAGAACGAGAACGAGAACGACCTCGAGATCGAGAACGAGAACGAGAACGACCTCGAGGCCGAGAACGAGAACGACCTCGAGAACGACCTCGAGATCGAGAACGAGAACGAGATCGAGAACGAGATCGAGATCGAGAACGAGATCGAGAACGAGAACGAGAACGAGAACGCCCTCGAGATCGAGAACGAGATCGAGAACGAGAACGCCCTCGAGATCGAGAACGAGATCGAGAACGAGAACGAGATCGAGAACGAGATCGAGAACGAGATCGAGAACGAGATCGAGAACGAGATCGAGAACGAGATCGAGAACGAGATCGAGAACGAGATCGAGAACGAGAACGAGAACGACCTCGAGATCGAGAACGACCTCGAGAACGAAACCGAAAGCGACCTCGACGAACCTCGCGACACCCTCCATGACGTCCCCCCGGCGCTGGTAGCCCAGGAGCTGTCCCCGGAGCCTTCCGAGGAGGTCCCCGCGATCGACCACACGCAGGTGGAAGAAGCGATGGTGGAGCGAATCCACCAGCGGATCAGCCCTCCTCCCCCGGCCCCCGCCGAGCCCACCACGCAGGCTCCGAGCTTCGCCAAGCGCCCCGACGAAGACGGCAGCGCGGAGGCATTGCTCGAGAGCTTCGGCCACGAAGATGCCCTGGCCTCGCTGGACGCAGCGACCGCAGAGCTCGAGCGCCTCATGGAGCTCGACGATCTACCGGGCGATGACCACGCTTCCCCCGCAGACCTCCCGGTCGTGCGCGCCCTCCTCGCCGGCAACACCACCCCGTCCGACGAGGAAGACGAAGACGACCTCCTAGAGCAGGCCTACGAAGCCATCGCCGAAGACGCCCCCCGAAGCGACGAAGAAGACGAGAACGCCCTCGAGAACGACCTCGAGGACGAGATCGAGGACGAGGACGAGATCGAGAACGAGGACGAGAACGCCCTCGAGAACGAGGACGAGAACGACCTCGAGGACGAGGACGAGGACGAGAACGACCTCGTGAACGAGAACGACCTCGAGAACGAGAACGACCTCGAGAACGAGAACGACCTCGAGAACGAGAACGACCTCGAGAACGAGAACGACCTCGAGAACGAGAACGAGAACGAGAACGACCTCGAGAACGAGAACGCTCTCACCATGCGACGCGAGCCTCCGACGTGGCTCGGCGATCGCCTCTCCGTCGACCTAGGCCTCGAAGCTTCCCAGCCGGTGGTGCGTGGGCTCGACGACGACATCGAATCCGAAGCCGTCGAGAGCGTGTCTCCTCCTCCGGTGTTCGATTCCGTGGCGCCGCCGGAACATGGCTCCGAAGAAGCCGACGACCACGAGGCCACCGACGAGTCCGCCGCCCACTCCGATCCTCCCCGGCTGCGGGACGAGGACGGGCTGTCCGTGCTCCCTCGTCGCCCCCGTCGTGGTTGGATGGGGGTCGCCGCCGCGGCGATGGCGCTGGCCGCCGGTGTAGCCGCCGTGGCCTACGCCAAGCCCGAGGTGGTGGAGATGGCCCGCGAACGGGTCATGCCGTCCTCCGAGTCCCCGTCCTCGGCGGGCATGCCGGCGACCTTTTGCTCCGCAGAAGTACACCTCACCGAGCTTCCTCAGCCCCACGAGGTGCTCTTGCGCCTGGGCGAGACGCCGCTCCTCACCACGGCGCTTCCGACCCAGACACGGCTCGAGCTCGTGGCCGTGGCCGCCGGCCGCCTCCCAGAGCGTCTGGTCGTTCCCGCTGACGCGACGTGGACGACCACCGACGGCGGCCTCCCCCACCTCGACCTGTCGGTCGAGCTGGAGCCGGGCGGTGAGCACTGGCCCGCAGCTCCGGCTGGACGCGCGGGCGGCATCGGGCCCCGCGGTGAGGTTCGAATCAGCAGTCCATCGGTTCCCGCCGAGGTCTGGCTCACCGTCGCCGCCGGCAAAGGCAGCGAGCACAGCCTCACCCTGCCCTGTGATGCTTCGGCGACGCTGCTCGTGGTGGACGTGAACGCCCCGGAGCGCCGTCGACGTCTCGTGGTTCCTTCGGAGCTGTTGCACACGGCAGCGCAGGGAGGGGTCCCGGCGACCTTCTCGGCCCGCCCCTGAGGGCGTGCCTCCCATTGACGCTTTGCCCGGGTTGTCGCAAAACGAAAACATGCACGAGCAGGACAAGGCCATCGTTCAGGGGTTGGTGAGCGTCGCCTGGGCCGACGGAAACTTCGACGAGCGTGAGAAGGAAATGCTCGACGCCCTGCTCGAGGCTTTCGGAGCCTCCGACGACGAAGCCAAAGAGCTTCGCGACTACGCCAAGGACGAGCGCAACCTGGAGGACATCCCGCTTTCAGAGCTGTCCTACGGCGACCGCCGCAACCTCTTCAACCACGCCGTCGCCCTGTCGTGGATCGACGGTGACCAGGCACAGAGCGAAGTCGACTTCCTGGAGAAGCTGCGGGAGCGTCTCAACATCACCGAGGAAGAGGCCAAGGACATCTCGGCCGTCGCCACGGCCCGGGCCAAGGCGCTCCTCGAGGCCGAGGCCAGCTGAACCCCGGGTGGGGCCGATAGCGCATGGGCTGGAGCCCCGGTGATCGGGTCGGTGCCGACTTCCGGCTCGTCTCGCCCCTAGGCGAACGCCTGAGGGTCTGGAAGGCCAAACGCCTGAGCGACGGCGGTGCCGTGGCCGTCACCTTTGCGAGTGACGGAGACACGCCGCTCGATCCGGTCACGCGCTCACGCTTTGCCGGTGGGGCCAAGCTGCGACAGGAGCTCGACCACCCCAACATCCTGCCCTGCATCGGTTTCGGCGTCGCCGAGGGCGTGCCCTATACGGTTTCGCCACTCGTCGAGGGCGAGTCGCTCGCGGCTCGTCTGAAGCGCGAGCGGGTCCTGCCGCAGGACACCCTCGTCACCCTGCTCGAGCATCTCGCAGCCGCACTTTCGCACGCGCATGGACACGAGGTGGTTCATCGCGACCTGCGGCCCGACAACGTGCTGCTCCCCAAGGGCAAGGGAGAAGAAAGCGTACTGCTCCTCGGTTTCGAGCTTGCCCACCGGCTCGAGCCCGGCGCGCCACCAGACGCAACCACCCGGCTCGCGACCCACGATCCTGCCTACGCGGCCCCTGAGATGCCCGACGCGCCTCAGCTGGCGACCCCCCGGGCCGACCTGTTCAGCTTGGGCGCCATCGCCTACCACGGCCTGCTCGGACGTGCGCTCGTGACGGAGGACGCGCCGCCGGAGTACTTCCCGCCAACGGAGCTGTCTCCCTTCCTCCCCGCTGCCGTCGACCGCTTCTTCGAGCGGGCCTTGGCCGAAGACCCCGAGCACCGCTTCGAAGACGCCAACGAGCTCGTCGCTGCTCTCCGAGAGGCGGTGGGCGGCTCGGCACCGCCACCGCCGGCGCCGGAGCGCGAACCTTTGTCGACCATGCCGCCGTCGCTGCCCCCTTCGGAGACGGCCACCTACCCCACGCTGGATCGGCTGCTGTACCTGACCGTCGCCATCGCTGCCCTCATCGCAGGCGCAGCGCTGGCGAGCATGGACGGCTTCACACCCTGAGGCGCCGCGCCCCGTCGGGGCGCGGTTCTTGCGGTCCTGGCTTCAGCTGCCGCTGCCGGTGGCGGTGGCGCTCGGCGCGGGAACCGTCTCGGACTTCTTGGCGCCCACGTGGAGGATGACCTCCTGGGCGTGCTCTTGCTTGAGGCGCTGGATGTAGGCGATGAGGGCATCGCGCTGCTTCTGCCGCAGAATGCGGTCGATCTCGTCGGCGCGCTTCTCGTCCCACTCCTCGTCGGTCACGGTCTTGCGCTCCTTGAGCGACGCGACCGCGTACCCCTCGACCATCTTGATGACGTCGCCAGGCACGTCGCCGGGCTTCTGCAGCTCGTGCAGGATGCGGCTGGTTCCCGCCGGATCCTCGATCTGGGGGAAGGCCGGCATGCGCTGCGTGAACGGGCTCGACACGTCGGGTCGCGGACGAATGGGGTCGTTCCAGGCGGTGGTCTCCTCGTCCTCCCCTTCGTCCTCAGGGGTGTCCTCACCCTCCTTCTTCTCCTCGCCTTCCTCGGGCTTGGCCTCGGCCTTCTCGGCCGCGCGACCTTTTTCGTAGGCCGCCTTGGCCTCGGGGAGGAGCACGGAGGTGAGGTGCTGATCGATGGCGTCCTGAAGGCTGCTGCCACCCTTCACGGAGGCGAGGATGGCCTTCGCCCCCTCGGCGGCGAGCCGCTCGGACTCTTGCTCGAGGTAGAGTTCCCTGCCGACGATGGCGCGACCGATGGCCTCCGCTTCTTTCTCGTCGGCGACCTTGTCGACCTGCACGATGTGGAAGCCGAGCGGAGTCTCGACGGGCTCGGAAACCTGGCCCGCTTCGAGCCCCTGCGCCGCCTCGTCGATCTTGGGACCGGTGGCGGGGGCCTTGAGCTTGCCCTTCGCGAAGCAACCCAGCTTGCCGCCGTCCTGAGCCGAGTTGGCATCTTGGCTCAGCTCCTTGGCCACGTCGGCGAAAGACTCGCCGCCTTCGACGCGCTCCTTGGCCTTCTTGGCTGCAGCCTTGGCGGCTTCTTTCGCCTGAGCCTTGTCGGGCACGGTGTCGTCGACGCGCACGAGGATGTGCCGCGCCTCGCGGCAGGACGGCAAGAAGTCCTCCTTGCGCTTGTCCCAGGCGGCATCGACCTCTTCGCCATGACCGTCGACCCACGTCTGGACCGCTTCGTCCGAGCCGTCGATCGCGTAACGCTGGTAGTACTCGCGCGGGAGCGCCGCGTAGTCGACGACGACCTTCTCGTTGTTCCGGCTGTACTTGAGGCGAGCCTCACTCTCGGAGACGTGGACCTGCGACCGGACCATCTGCCGTACGCGGGCCGCGACGAGCTCTTTCTGCTGGTAGGCCTTGAAGTCCTGCTCGGTCTTGCCCGACCGACGCTGGACCCAGGTCTGGTAGCGCTCGTAGCTGAACTTGCGCGTCTTGGGGTCGACGATGTCGACCATGCGCGCGGGACCGTAGGGCGGGGGCAGCATGCCTCCACCGACGGCCTGGTTCAGCATCATCGGGTACATGTCCTCCTTGTCGACGGGGAGGCTGAAGCGCACCGAGCCGGTGGTGGCGATGTGACGGGACACCTCTTCGCCAGATGCGGTGATCCCGAGTCGTTCCGCCTCCTTGAGGAGCACGTACCGCTCGATGAGGCCGTCGACGACGACCTGGTCGAGGCGCATGGCCTCGAGCTGTTCCTCGCTGAGGCGCCCCCCTGGTGAGACCAGGCGGTAGGCGGCGACGTAGTCGCTGTAGGGCACGCAGTCCCCACCCACTTCCACCGCACAGCGGCTGCCTTTGACATTGATGTCTTCCAGGCTCGCCCCCGGCTGGAATTGGATGATGAACACCATCGAGATGGCGATGACCGCGGCGGCCACCAGAAGCTGCTTGATAGCCTTCGACATGGGCAGACTCGTTTGAACGACCGGCCATAGCATGTGTAGGGGGGGTGGACCAGCCACCCTCTCGCACATCCCGCACCAAGAGCTGGGAACGTGGCCCCCGTCCCGGCCAGAGGTATGATGTGGGCGAGATGAGCAACGACGAGGACGATTCGGAGGGTGGCCGCGTGCGACGCGCCTCCGGCGCCCGTCACCCGGTGAGCGA
The DNA here is from genome assembly GCA_030426145.1 of Polyangia bacterium. Taxonomy (GTDB): domain Bacteria; phylum Myxococcota_A; class Polyangia; order Polyangiales; family Polyangiaceae; genus JAPYTK01. The sequence continues at coordinate 13,981 of JAUHZF010000132.1, read as the reverse complement.
TCCCGTGTGCTTCTCGTCGGGCGACCGCCAGATCGACGGTTGGGCGCTCAACGTGAGCGGGGGCGGGTTGAGGGCCATCGTCGACGACCCGGTCGAGGTCGACGAGCACTTCGAGGTGACCCTCGGCGAAGATGCCCCGCGCCCCGCCCGGGTGGTGTGGGTCCGCGAGGAGCGCGGGGGCTCGATTCTCGGGGTGGCCTTCACCGATGTAGAGGAGGGAGCTGCTCCGCCGGATGAGCCCCCCCCCTCGCCGGGTGATTGACGGGTATCGCCCCCTCGCTAGACACTTGGAGGTGGGGAGGGTTTGCTCAGCGCCCTCGTCTGAGTTATTCGTTCGTTCGAAGAACGCACTTTGGGGGGAATCAGGACCAGAGGATGTCCACCAGCTCCAACCAAGCGCTCCGCCCCATCAAGTCGGCACTCCGAGACGCGGGTTTCATGGTCTACCGGACCGAAACCGACACCGTGGTCATCGCTGAGCGTGTACGTGAGAACCTCATCCTCGACTCTGGCGTGCGGGTCGGCGGCGAGCCGCTTCGCGTGGCCTTCGAGGCCACGGCTCAGCAAAGCCACCATCCTGGACTCGATCCAGACGCCCTCTTCACGAAGGCACGAAAGCTCGGCGAGGCAGCGCGCGACCGTGGCTACGCCGAGGTCGGCTCGGCCCTGCGCGACCTCCCCGACCCCAACGACCCAGCGCGGGTGCTAGACCAACAGGCGGTGGTCATCTTCGCGCGCGAGGTCACCGACCTCGGGGCCGCCATGGACGACATCGCCTTCGCGCTCGGCCTCGACCGCCACGTCTGACCGGCTTGACGTCACCGTGCTCCGCCGCCACGGAGCCTCGTGATGGGTTCCTCTGCCCGCGACCACCTGGGCCTGAAGGGCCCCCTTCCCCACCTGGTCGACCGGTACGAGGAGCGCGAAGGTCAGCTCGCCATGGCCGAAGCCGTCGAGCGCGCTCTCGACGAGGATCGCATCCTCCTGTGTGAAGCCGCGACGGGGACGGGCAAGACGCTGGGCTACCTGGTCCCCGCGTTGCTGAGTGGTCGTCGGGTGGTGGTGGCGACGGCCTCCCGCGCGCTTCAGGACCAGATCTACTTCAAGGATCTGCCCCTGGCCCGAGAGGTCACCGGGGTCGGGGTCTCCGCCACGCTCGTGAAGGGACTCGGCAACTACCTGTGCCGTCGTCGGTTCGAGCTCTTCCGCGATGGTCCAACGACCGCCGGACAACGGGGACGAGACGCCCTCCCCGTGGTGCAGACCTGGGTCGGGGAGACGGAGCGCGGCGACGTCTCCGAGCTGTCGAGCCTGCCCGAGCAACACCCCATCTGGGCCGCCGTCACCTCATCCAGCGAGACGCGCCTCGGAAGCCGTTGCCCGCACCACGAGCGGTGCTTCGTCACCCAGCTCAAGCGGCGGGCCGAAACCTCTACCCTGCTCGTGGTCAATCACCACCTGCTGCTCGCCGATTTGGCGATTCGGGGAGAGCACCCCGCTCGGGTCCTGCCCGACTACGACGCCGTGATCATCGACGAGGCGCACAAGCTCGAGGACGTGGCCACCGACTTCTTCGGCCTACGCGTCACCTCACGACACGTGGAACGACTGCTCGACGAGGCGGAGCGGGTCGCGCCGGAAGATGCGCCTCTGGCCACCGTGGCCCGCAAGGAAGCCGAGGCGCTCTTCGGGGCCCTCAACCTCGCGCTCGGGCGCGATGACCGACGCCCATGGCCACCGGACGCCTGGACGGCGTCGACGCAGGGCCGCTATTTTGCGCTCGACGATGCCCTGGCGGCCCTTGCGTCTCGTGTTTCGTCCCGCGCCGGCAGCGAAGAGCCGTCGCTGTCCGGCGCGCTCCAGCTCGACGCCGGCGTGGTGTCGATGCGCCTCTCGGGGGTGCGCCAGTCCCTCGCCGACCTGGTCGAGCCCGACGCCCACCAGGTCGTCTACCTCGCACGTGAAGCTGCGGGACGTGGCGTCGCGCTCACGTCCCGGCCCGTTCACGTAGGTCCGCTGCTCGGGGAGCGACTCTTCGACCGTGGGCCCGCGACCGTGCTCTGCAGCGCCAGCCTCACCGCCGAGGGCCGCTTCGACTTTCTACGCAGCCGCCTCGGACTCGACGAGCCCCGCGAGCTTCCCGTCGATGAGCTCAAGTTGGACTCTCCCTTCGACCACCGTCATCAGGCGCTCCTCTACACCCCGACCGATCTGCCCGCGGTCGACGATCCCGACTTCGTGACCGCAGCCACAGAGCGTCTCACCGCCCTCGTCGATCTCACCCCCGGCGGGGCCTTCGTGCTCTGCACCTCCAATCGAAGCCTGAAGGGTTTCGCACGCGCGCTTGCGGGCGCCGGCCTCGATCGCCCCCTCTTGGTCCAGGGCCAGGCGCCGAAGGCCACGTTGTTGAAGACCTTCCGCGATGAACGCGACGCCGTCCTCGTCGCGACGATGAGCTTCTGGGAGGGCGTCGACGTGCCGGGTCCCGCGCTTCGGCTCGTCGTCATCGACCGCATCCCCTTCGCGGTGCCCACCGACCCCGTCGTGGCCGCGCGCGCGGCCGCCCTCCAAGCCGCGGGTCGCGTCCCGTTCAAAGACGACGCGCTGCCGCGGGCGGCCCTCGTGCTGAAGCAGGGGTACGGGCGACTGGTACGTCACCGCGACGACGTGGGTGTGGTGGCCATCTTCGACCGACGCGTGGCCACCCGAAACTACGGCGCCGTGCTCATCGAAAGCCTGCCCCCTGCCCGCCAAACGCGTGACCTCGGTGACGTGGAGGCCTTCTGGCGCGACGTCACAGGAACTTGAACGACACGTTCACGTTGCTGGTGCCGCCCGAGGCGGGGAAGCGCCAGTTTCGGATCCGCGAGCTGACGCAGCTCGCCAACCCCGGCGAATCCTTCCCGCCGCTGACCCCCACCGACTGCACCGCGCCGGAGGCAGCGATGGTGATGGAAGCGCCCACGGTGGCGCTCTTGCCCGGTGCCACCAGCGACCGACAGCGGCGCATCAAGGAGCCACGGTAGCGACTGACCGTCGCCTGGGCCTGATCGCTGGAGAGACCCGCCCCCGACTTGCTGCCGTTGCCATCGCCAGTCCCCGCGGAGGGACCATCGACCGCCGGAGAGCAGAAGGGGTCGTCGGGGCTGCACGGCTCGGGGCTGCTCTTGGGCTCCGGGGATGCGGTCTTGCTGCCGCCGTCGTCCTCGGAAGCGGGCTGGGTAGACCCGCTCCCTGCGCTCGGCGGTGGGGTTCCGCCTCCGGTCGGGGTGCGCCCCACGGCCCCGCCGCTGGTCTCGTCGCCGGTGTCGTTGCCCGGCGCGGGGTCGGGCGCACCGGGCTCGGGCGGGGTGCCGTCGGGACCAGGTTGCGGGCTCGGGGCGCCGGGTCCCGTCGAGGGCGGGGTGCCGGAAGCGATGGGCGGTGGGTCGTCGCCGTCGTCGGCCTGACCGAACAGGAACCACGCCGACACCCCACCGAAGGCGGCGGCCATGGCGACGAAGGCCCACGCCATGGGGTGCACGCCCTTCTTTCGCTCGGCGGGGACGCCAGCCGGGGTGATCTCGGCCTCGGGGACGGCACCTCCCTTGGCCGCGGTGTCGACCCCCATCTCGGCGGCCAGCGCCTCGAGGGAGCCTGGCTTGGCGGCAGGAGCAGGCGCAGGCGTCGGCTCCGGAGCGATGAGGGCCGCCCCTGCGGCCGAGGCAGCGACGGGCGTCGGAACGGGGGCCGGCCCAGAAGTAGGCCCTGAAGTCGGTGACGTAGGTCCGGAAGTCGGTCCAGCGGCCAGCCCAGAGGCCAGCCCAGAGGACAGTCCAGTCGCCGGCACCGCCAGGGGCGACGCAGGGCTGGCCGGTGTGGCCTCGACGGCCCCCGGGGGCGGTCCATCGGCTTTGACCGTCTTGCCGGCAGCGAGGGCCGCCAAGGCCGCGACGTGGTCTTCGTCGTCCTGTTTGGACTTCTTCTCGACCTTGGCCCGGTCGAAGGGGTTCATCGCCTGCGTAGCGAGGGCGCCGCCCGGTGCGGCTGACGGCTCTTTGGGCTTCGTGAGCGCCAGAGGCGCCGACGTCCCGGGATCGGGTACCGCGAGGGCCTTCTTCTTGGCGAGCAAGGCACGCAGCTCGGGGAACGTGTTCAGGGGCTTCCAGTCTCCTTGCCCCTCGCGCCACACCAGCGTCTTGGCGGTGACGCGCTCGGCGTCGATCTCGCCCTGAAGGTAGTCGAGGTCGACGGGCCCCACGGGCTCTCCGCCGATCCCCGCGTACCAGCCGCCCGCCGTGGACGGCAGGCTCGCGCCGGGGGCCTGGGTGTGGTCCATCACCACGGTGCCGTCGGGCTCTTTGCCCGCCTTCGGCGGTGGCTGTGGTGCAGAAGGCCGCGGGGGCGGCGCCTGGCGCGGCGCACTGGGACGTGGCCGCGGCGGTCCGCCGGGGCGTGGCGGCGCACCGGCCGGGCGTGGAGGCGCCGGCGGAGGTGGCGCGCCGGCGCTGGGCGCGCCGGTGGGCCGCCCCTGAACGTACTCCGGCTCCAGCGTTCCTCCGTCGCCGATCCGCGCCCGCACCTGGATGACGGTCGCGCACTTGCGACACTTCATCTTCATGGTCTTGCCGGCGACCTTCTCGTCCGCGATCTGGTACTTCGCCTGGCAGGTTGGGCAGTTGAAACGCATTTCGGGGAGCGGGGACGCGGTGGGTCGAGAGTAGCTTAGATCGGAATACGGTCGCTCGGGGGGAGGGCTGGAGCCGATGGACTCGAAAAAGCGGTGCTAGAGCACGGCCATGAGGTGTCGTTTGATCTGCTCGCGCGTCTCGTCATCGGGCGAGGCGCCGAGGCACCTCTCCCACATCTCGATGGCTTTGTTGCGAAATCCGGCGTTCTGGTAGAGCACGGCGAGGTTCTTCAGGGCCGGGTAGAAGTCGGACCGAATCGTCAGCGCAGTCTCCAGGTGCTGGATGCCGTCGTAGAGCTGTCCCGACTTGCCGTAGAGCAGGCCGAGGTGGAAGTGCACCTTGTAGGCGAGGGGCTCGGCGTCGATGCCCTTGCGCAGGTGATCCATCGCCTCCTCGAGGCGCCCCTCCTTGTAGGCTGCGATGCCCGCCTGAAGAAAGGGCTCGGCCTTCTCGGTGACGCCAGGGGGAATCGAGTTTCGCCCCCCCGAGCGCACGGCCACGTCCACCACGCGAACGATGTCGTGGCTGTGGAACGGCTTCTCGATGAAGCCATCGATCCCGTAGTTGTTCTTGAGGTCCTCCGCGATGCGCCAGCCCCGGTAGAGGCCCGACATCATCACGATGCGAATGTCGCGATAGCGATCGCTCGACTTGAGCTCACGGGCGACCTCGAAGCCGTGAACGCCGGGCAGCGTCGCGTCGAGAATGATCACGGCGGGGTTCTGCTCGCTGACCTTGCGCAGGGCTTGATCGCCGCTGCGCGCCTCGACCACCCGATAGCCGCGCTCGCCGAAGACACCAGCCACCATCGACCGCACGTCTTGATCCGCGTCGATGACCAGAAGCGTGCCCTGCTCTCCCGGCGCACTGACCGGGGGCGGTGTGCTCATGTCGACGGCGGGCATGGAGTCGTCGACGAAGGCGGGGTCGTCGAAGAGGATGTCCTCAGGGCTCGAATCCCCGGCGGCCTGCTCCATGCGGTCGTCGAGCACCACGGGCTGCTCGGCGGGCATGGCGTGCGCCGATGGCCGGAGCCGCTGCTCCATCTGCGCCGAAGGCGCCTCGTCGATCGTGCCTTGGTGCCCGATGTGGGGCTGGGCCGGAGGCGCTGGGATCGAAGGCCCGCCCCCGCTGCGCGCGTGGGCCGCCTGACGATCGGCATCGCTCACCTTGGCCTTGCGCAGGGTCTCCTGCGAGCACTTGGCGCCGACGTAGTGCTGCCCACCTTGCTCGCGGCGGTCGTAGGCGAGGTCGATGACCCTCTGGAGGGTCGACTTGAGACCCACGTAGGGAAAGACGCGCTTCCCCGTCACCACTTCGAGCTCCTGGACGACCGCCTTGTCGGTCGGATCGCTCATCGCGACGAACATCCGGTTCCCCTTCACGAGCACCGGGATGAGGCAGTGACGGTCGGCGAGGGGCCTCGGCACCAGCGCGAGATCGTCGAGGCGGATCACGACCTGGTCGAGATCGATCCCCGGCGAGCCGGACTGCTCGCTCAACGCCTTGAGGGCATCCTTTTCACTGATGACGCCCTGGGCCGTCAGGCGCGAGACCAGCGGAGGATCTCCGCGACGCTGGTTCTTCAACGCCTCCGCGAGCTGCTTGGAAGACACCGCTCGCTGCTTGAGCAAGATGCTCCCGATGGGCTTCTTCTTCTCCGCCATCGCCGCTGTATTCTCAATACGTTAGTTCAGCGCCAGCGTCACGTCTGGGGCGTGCTCAGACGCTCGAGGGTGTCGTTTCGGAAGGCTTCGAACCGCCCATCCAGGATAGCCTGCCGGGCCTCGGCCACCAGGGTGCCGTAGAGGTGGAGGTTGTGGTGGGTGAAGAGGCGCATCGACAGCATCTCGTTGCTCATGAAGAGGTGCCGTAGGTAGGCCCGGGTGTAGCCTCCCGCGCACGCCGGGCATGCACACCCGGGCTCGAGAACCTCTTGGTCGTGTTTGTAGCGCGCGTGACGGATGATCACGCGCCCCGTCCGGGTGAGCACGTGCCCGTTGCGGCCGTTGCGCGTGGGCAGAACGCAGTCGAACATGTCGATGCCGGATGCGATCCCCACCACGAGGTCAGCCGGCTTGCCCACCCCCATGAGGTAGCGGGCCCGGCTGGGATCGACGGCGGGCGCCACGTCGGCGAGCACCTCGTGCATCACTTCGATGGGCTCCCCCACCGAGAAGCCGCCGAGGGCGAGGCCCGCGAACCGCATGCCTTCGACCTCGAGGCCCGCGAGCTCTTCGGCGTGGGCGCGCCGCAGCGCGCGGTCGGTGCCGCCCTGGATGATCCCGAAGATCCCCTGGGCGTCCGCCCCTTCGGCTTCGTCGGCCTTTCGCTTGGCCTCGAGACAGCGGCGCGCCCAACGGGTGGTCATGGCCACCGCCTCCTCCACGTCTTTGGCCGGAGCGCCCCCCGGGGGGCAGACGTCGAGCTGCATCGCGATGTCGGCGCCGAGGAGCCGCTGCACCCGCATGGCTTCTTCGGGGCTGAGGTGGTGTTTCGTGCCGTCGAGGTGCGACCGAAAGATGTAGCCGTCCTCGGTGCGCTTGCACTTGTCGTCGAGCGAGAACGCCTGAAAGCCCCCCGAGTCGGTGAGCATGGCGCCTTGCCAGTGGCTGAAGCCGTGCAGTCCGCCATGGGCCGCCACGACCTCGGCGCCGGGGCGAAGCCAGAGATGGTAGGTGTTGCCGAGAACGATCTGGGCCCCGGTGGAGCGCACTTCCTCCGGCAGCAACGTCTTGACCGCCCCCGTCGTGCCCACCGGCATGAAGGTCGGCGTCAGTACGGGGCCGTGGGGCGTGTGGAGCACGCCGGCCCGAGCGTCGCCGTCCGTGGCCAGGGTCTCGAAGGTGAAGGGTTGGGTCATGACGGGATGCGAATCAGCGGCACGGGTCGCGATGACGGCGCGACCCCTCGCGGGATGAACATCGCGTCGCCGTAGGAGTAGAAGCGATACCGCGCCTCGACCGCCGCCGCATAGGCCTCTCGAACGGCCTCGGTCCCTCCGAAGGCGAAGACCAGCGCGAGCAGGGTCGACCGGGGAAGGTGGAAGTTGGTGAGCAACCCATCGACGACCCGGAAGCGGTAGCCCGGAGCGATGAGCAGCTGGGTACGACCCGAGAAGGGGGCGATGTGCCCGTCCTCGGTCGCCACCGTCTCCAAGGTCCGCACCACGGTCGTGCCCACCGCCACCACCGGGGCGCCGCGCTCGCGCGCTGCGGCCACGGCTTCGACCGCCTCGGGACGCACCTCGATGGTCTCGGCGTGCATGGGGTGATCGTCGAGGTCGTCGACCTGAACCGGCCGGAATGTGCCCGGTCCGACGTGAAGGGTCACCTCGGTCCGCTCGATGCCGCGCGCCGCCATGGCGTCGAGCAGCTCAGCCGAGAAGTGCAGCCCCGCGGTGGGCGCCGCGACCGCCCCCGGCCGGCGGGCGTAGACCGTCTGGTAGCGGTCGCGATCGCTCGGCTCCTCGTCCCGCGAAAGGTACGGCGGGAGCGGCATGACACCAACCTCCGCGAGCCGCGCGTCGAGGTCGTCGAGGGGACCGTCGGCGTCGTAGAGGTCGACGGTGAGGAGCCCCTCGTCGTCGGGCGTCGCAGCCACCTCTGCCAAGAGCCGACCCGGAAGCTCGAGGGTGATCCCGGCCCGCCACTTCTTGGACGAGCGGCCCATGGCACGCCACCGCTCCGCGGGATGTCCGGCCCACGCGCCCGTGAGCTGCGACGGCCCGACCCGCTCTACGAGCAGCAGCTCCACCCTGCCCCCGCTCCCCTGCTTGCGTCCGGGCAATCGAGCCGGGCGCACGCGGGTGTCGTTCACCACCAACAGCGTTCCGGGCGGCAGCAACTCGACCATGTCGGCGACGCGCAGGTGCCGTCGTGGCTCGTCGACGAGCAGCAGCCGCGCCTCCTCTCTCCGCGGGAGTGGATGGCGCGCGATGAGCTCCTCGGGGAGCACATAATCGAGCGCGTCGACCTTCACGGTGGGTTCTACTTGGGCGCTTCGATGCGGAGACGGTTCATCTTGCGCCACAGCGTGGTGGCACTGATCTCCAGGATCTCCGCAGCTTTCTCGCGGTTGCCATCCGACTCGCCGAGCGCGGCCTCGATGGCGCTGCGCTCCGCCACCTCGACCACGGCCGCGAGTGCACGCGGCTCACCGTGGGTGGGCGCGCTCGGGGGCTGGTCGAGGGGCACGAGGTCTTCGACCATGATGTAGTCGCCGGGCGCGAGCGCCACCGCTTGTTCGATGAGGTTCTCGAACTCGCGCACGTTGCCCGGGAAGTCCTGCTTCATGAGCACTTCGTAGACGTCGTCGGTGAACCGCACGTTTTTGTTGTGCTTCTTGTTGTACTTCCCGAGGAAGAACTCGAGCAGCAACGGGATGTCTTCTTTGCGCTCCCGAAGCGGCGGCAGAATGAAGCGCGCCACGTTGAGGCGGTAGTAGAGGTCCTCGCGGAACTGCTTGGCCGCGACCGCCTCCCGTAGGTCCTTGTTGGTGGCGGCGATGATGCGCGCGTCGACCTTGATGGGGTTGTTCTCACCAACGCGACGCACCTCGTGGGACTCGAGCAGGCGAAGCAGCTTGGCCTGGAAGGCCATGCTGGTCTCGGCGATCTCGTCGAAGAAGAAGGTGCCCCCCTGCGCCTCCTCGAACAGTCCCTTGCGGGCCGTGACGGCACCGGTGAAGGCCCCCTTGGCGTGACCGAAGAGCTCGCTCTCGAGCAGGGTCTCGGTGATGGCCGCGCAGTTGACCGGCACGAAGGCCGCGTCGGCGCGGCTGCTGTTGGCGTGAACGGCCTTGGCCACCAGCTCCTTGCCCGTTCCACTCTCCCCCGTGATCAACACCGTGGCGTCGGTGGGAGCCACGCGGACGATGCGACCGAGCACGGCGCGGATGGCTTCGGAGCGACCGATGATGTTCTCGAAGCGATACTTCTCCTTGAACTCGCTCGCGAGCAGCTGAACCTGACCTGCCAACCGTCGCTTGGCGAGCGCCCGGTCGACCTTCATGAGCAGCTCCTGCTCGGTGAAGGGCTTCTGCAGGTAGTCGTGCGCGCCGAGTCGCATCGCCTCGACCGCAGACTCGATGGTGCCGTAGGCCGTCATGACGATGACCTCGGTGAGAGCAAAGCCCTTCTTCACCGCGCGGAGAACATCCATCCCGCTCGTCGCCCCCATGCGCAGATCGGTGATGACGAGGTCGTAGGAGTCCTTGCCGACGGTCTCGACGCCACTCTCGCCGTCCTCGGCCTCGTCCACCTCATACCCCGCGCTCCGCAACATGATGGCGAGCGTGGTGCGCATGTTGCGCTGGTCGTCGACGACGAGGATTCGTTCCATCGCTGGCTCAGAGGGTGAAGGTCGGCGGACGGTGGTCCGCCGGAAGCGTCATGCGTCGTGCATCTGTTGGGACAGGTAGAGCTCCGTCCCGAGGTTCTTCATGAGGTCGAGCTGGGTTTCGATCCAGTCGGTGTGCGCTTCCTCGGCCACGAGGATGCCGCGCAGCAGCTCTTCGGTGGTGTGGTCGTTGAGATCCCGGCAGAGCTTCAGGCCGTCGTTGAGGCGCTTGATGGCCACCTTCTCGAGGGCGAGGTCCGCCTCGAACTGCTCCTTCACCGTCTCGCCGATGTTGAGCTTGCCGAGCTTCTGCAGGTTGGGCACCCCCTCGAGGTAGAGGATGTGATCCATGAGCTTCTCCGCGTGCTCCATCTCCTCGATGGACTCGGTGCGGATCTTCTTCGCGAGTCGCTGATAGCCCCAGTTCTGGCACATCTTCGCGTGCATGAAATACTGGTTGATCGCGATGAGCTCCCCGCCGAGGACCTCGTTGAGGAGCGCGATGATGTCGTCGTGACCCTTCATATTCGGCGCACCGTATCAGAAGGCGCCCTGCGAAGGGACGCTCGCGTGATGTGAAGGTCGGCGCCTCGACGCCCCCCTGGCTGGGAACGCGGGCTAGCTCGTGAGCGCCGCCGCCGCGATGAGCGAGAGGCTGGGGCACGGAGCACGCTCGTCGAGCTGGTCCTGGATGGCTTCGCGGCACGCGCCGCAGCCGGTTCCTGCTCCGGTGCACTTGGCGACCTGCTTCACCGAGGTCGCGCCATCGTCGATGGCACGACGGATGTCCTTGTCGGAGACGACTTTGCAGAGGCAGACGAGCATCGCTAGTGATGATGATAATAACTTTCAACAACAACTCGGTCAACGTCATTTGAACCAACGGACGTGCCCCCCAAAGGTTGAGGATCGGAGGCCACAAAAGCGCGAAGCGCGCCGCCGGACCGACCCGGGGCGCGCTTCGACGAAGCTCGCTCGGCCTCAGAAGGCCATGCCGCCGTGCACGTCGACCGTGTAAGCGTTGAAGTAGTCGCACTCGACGATGAACTTCACCGCGAGCCAGATGTCTTCGGGCTCACCGATGCGGCCGACGGGGATCATCTTGACGATGGCCTCGCGCGCCTTGTCGGGCATGCTGTCCGTCATCGGGGTGCGCACCATGCCGGGGGCGATGGCGCCCACGCGGATGCCGTAGCGGGCGAACTCGAGGGCCCAGGTCTTGGTATTTGCGGCGAGCGCCGCCTTGGCCGCCGAGTAGTTCGACTGGCCGCGGTTTCCGTAGCGCGAGATCGAGCTCATGTTGATGAGCACACCCTTCTGGTCGGTCTCGATCATCTTCGCCACCGTCTCGCGCACCATCCAGGTTGCGCCGGTGAGGTTGACGTCGATGACCGCCTGCCACTCCGCATTGGAGAGCTTCTTGATCTCGCCCGTCTTGCGGTCCTTCTTGACCAAGAGGCCGTCGCGAAGGATGCCAGCGTTGTTCACGAGCGCGTTGAGACCGCCCATCTTGTCGTTGGCCCAGTTCACGAAGTCGGCGCAAGCCGCGTCGTCCGAGACGTCGAGCTTCTTGGTGTACACCGCTCCCTTGAGGGCCTTGGCCTCGGCCTCGAGGGAAGCCAGACCTTCTTCGTTCACATCACCTGCAGCAACCTGAGCGCCCGCCTCGGCGAGTCGCATGGCGAAGTGGCGCCCAAGGCCTTGGGCCGCCCCGGTGACGATGATTTTCGTATCTTCGAGTCGCATGATTTGCCTCCTACGTAGCCTCGGATGGTCCTGAGGCGCGTGCGACGTCCCGTAGATGAGACCGCCGTCCGCCACAAGCTCACGGCTTGCGACCCCGCCTCCGCGTGGCTACCCCAAAGGCATGACGTTGCTTGCTCGACCCCTTCGCGTCGCGCTGTGCGCGAGCCTGGTCTTCGCTGCCGCACCGGGGTGCGGTCGTGGTGCGTCGTCGAACGACCCGCCCTTGCCCGCGAGCCACGACCCGAAGGGCGAGGACATCGTCGTCGGCGCCGTGGTGGCCGCCGAGGAGAAGAGCGGGGGCGTGCGGCTCTACCTGGTCAAGCGGGTGAAGTACTTGCCTCCGCCTTCGTCCGACGCCCTCCAGATGGTCGCCTTCAAGGAGAAGGGCAACGACTACCTCCATGCGGCCAGGCTCTACCGCCAGCGTAAGCTCACCGTCGCCATCCCCACCGTCGACGTCGAACGCCACCGCTTCATCGAGCGCGACTACCGCGTGCTCGCGGTCGAGGAGCTCGGCGACGAGGTGCCGAAGCTCGAGCGCGACCAGGCCCTCGGCCCCGTGAAGAAGCTGGTCAAGCGACCCGAAGACATCGCCAGCGAGTACAAGCCCGGCTCTTGATCACGACGGCCACGTCTCGAGCCTTTCGACCTCGAGGGTGAGCTCGTCGAGGTAGAGGCCGTCGGGCGGCGCCGTCTGGCCCGCCGCGGTGCGGTCGCGGCTCTGGAGCGCCCGGGCGATGGTGCCCTCCGACCGACGCCCGAGCCCCACGTCGACCGCGGTCCCGACGAGGATGCGCACCATGTTGTGGAGAAAGCTGTCGCCCTCCACGTCGATGGTCACCATCGGAGCGCCAGACAGCGTTCCTCGTCCCGCTCGCCAACGGACCCGCGGCGGAGCGAGCGTGCGCTCGCGATGCTCCCGTTCGTCGCGCGCCGAAGCGAAGGCGGAGAAGTCGTGGGTGCCGGCCACGGGGGCGAGCTCGCGCTCCATGCGCTCGACCGCGGCCTGGTCGAGACCCCACACCCGCCACGCGCGACGCGCCCATTGAGGATCTGGGTAGCGGTCGACCAACAGCAGATACCGGTAGCGTTTGCGCTTCGCCGCGAAGCGCGGGGTGAAGCCATGAGGCACCCGCGACGCGGCCCGAACCGCGACGTCGTCCGGGAGAAGGGGCATCAGGCCGTGTACCCAGGCCCGCATGGGCATGTCGTGGTGGGTGTCGAAAGCCACCTGGTTGCAGCGCGCGTGAACCCCGGCGTCGGTGCGGCTGGCCACACGCAGCCGTTGCACGCTGGGGTCGAACTGCGCAATCGCCTCGAGCAGCGCCTCGGCCACGGTGCGGGCATTCTTCTGCGCCGCGAATCCAGCGTAAGCGGACCCGTCGTAGGCGACGGTCATGAGGACCGTGCGCGCCAGCCCGTCGGCGGCGGGAGGGTCCGACGTCACGGCTCAGTTGCCGCCGGAGCCGCCGCTGCCGTTCGCGCCGCCACTCCCGCCACTGCCAGCGGTGCCGCCGCTGCCCCCCATGCCACCCCCGGTGGTGGTGGTCGTGGGGGTGCGCGCCAGGCAGGCCGCGTGGGTGTTGGTCGCGGTCACGCAGCAGGCGACGTCGTCGCCCATGTTGCTGCAGAAGGCTTGGAAGTTGTTGGCGTCCGAGACGATGCGGCGATCGGCCGCGGAGGGACAAGGCGAGCCGTCGGCGTTCTGCTGACAACACGACAGGAACGTGAGCGTGCCCTCGGCGATGCAACAATCCTCGGTGGGCTGGACCCTGCCCGTGCCGTCGTCGCAGACCGCCACCTTCTGGCAGGCGTTGGCGGTCATCGGGTCGACGTTCTCGCAGGTGGCGGTCACGCCCTCCCCGAGGCTACACGCGGCGAAGAGTTGAGTCCCGACCACCCCTAGCGCGAGCCACCCGACCGTGCCGAGCGCGAGACGGGAGCGGGAGGAGCGAGGATGTCGGCGTCGTGAGCTCATTGCTTCGTGCTGAAGTTGATGGGGGCGTTGACGACCACGCACCCAGACTCGGGGGGTGGGTAGCTACGACCGCTGAACTTGCTGAGGACGCAGGACCCGAGGGCCGCGTTGCCGGTGGTGTTGCTCGCGAGGCTCGCCCCGCAGAGGGTGCCATCCGCGCCGACGGAGACGCTGACCACGATGCGGCCTTCGCCCGCGCCGCCGCGCAGGGCCCGATTGTAGCAGCCTCGGGCCAGACCCATGGTCTG
>JAUHZF010000131.1 GCA_030426145.1 Polyangia bacterium | reverse complement strand
CAGTGGGTGCCCGACATCGAGGTCTTCGATCGGGTCAATGCGCGTGGGACCGCAAACGTCATGCGGGAGGCCCTCGCAGCTGGCGTCGAGCGGGTCGTCTACACCTCCACGATGGACATCTTCGCCGCGCCCGTCGGCGGCACGCTTCAGGAGGACCGGATCGACGAAGGCCAGCGCCCCACCGCCTACGGCCGCAGCAAGCAGGCCGCCGACCGCGCCGCGCGCGAGGCCGGCGACGACGGCCTCGACGTGGTGCACATCTGCCCTTCCGGTGTCTACGGCCCGAGCCCGAACCACAAGACGCTGAACAGCTTCTTCATCAAGCTGATGAAGGGAGAGACGCCACTGCTGCCCCCAGGCGGAACCAGCACCGTCTTCGTGGACGGCCTCGCCCACCTCCAGGTCACCGCCGCGGACCGCGGCAAATCCGGCCGTCACTACCTCGCAAGCGACGCCTACCTCGACAACCGTGAGCTCGCGGCCGCCATCCGCAAAGCCGAAGGAGAGGACAAACGCGTCCCTCCCACCGCACCGAGCTGGCTCATGGGGCTGGTGGCCTCGACCTCCGAGCTCGTCGCACGCTGGTTCGACACGGAACCCTTCCTCATCCGATCCCAGCTCGAGTTCCTGCAATGGCAAGCCCGCGCCGACGCCTCCCGCGCCATCGAAGAGCTCGACTTCTCCCCTACCCCAACCGACGAGGGCGTCGCCGCTACCGTGGACTTCATGAAGCAAGGGGGGCTCGTCTAGCTCGAGCGACGAGGAGGGGGAGTCCCGGTGCCAGGTTCGAGGTTCGAGGTTCGAGGTTCGAGGTTCGAGGTTCGAGGTTCGAGGTTCCAGGTTCCAGGTTCCAGGTTCGAGGTTCGAGGTTCGAGGTTCGAGGTTCCAGGTTCGAGGTTCCAGGTTCGAGGTTCGAGGTTCCAGGTTCGAGGTTCGAGGTTCGAGGACGAGACCGAGACCGAGAGCGAGAGCGAGAGCGACAGCGAGAGCGACAGCGAGAGCGACAGCGAGAGCGACAGCGAGAGCGACAGCGAGAGCGACAGCGAGAGCGACAGCGAGAGCGACAGCGAGAGCGAGAGCGAGAGCGAGCGGCACACAAGGACACGATGGCTGCGTTCCACCCTTCCAGAGGCGCTTGCGGCCCCTCCATGGCAGCCATCGTGTCCTTCTAGCGCCTCAGCGTGCGGCTCAAGCCGCCGCCGAGCTTCTCGAGGTTCCAGGTTTCGTCCCACGGGTACCTCCATCTCGAACTTGCTCCACCTGGGATGAGGAGCGTACTCACACGCTATGCGATGGTCCCCGGCCCTGCCTCTGCTGCTCGTGAGCCTCGGATGCGGCAACAGCCCCATTGGCCCTCGTATCTGCGACCGACCTGCCACGGACGAACCCGTACCGGTGTGCGAGGGCCATATCTCGGGCAACTCGTTCTCGAGTCTGACGAGCGAAGGAGAGCTGCTCGCCTACCGCGGTGGCGCCTTCTATCGGGTGTTTCATGGCCTCGGCGTGGTCCCCAACTACCCTCGCGCCTACCTCTCCTTCAGTCGCTACATCGATGCTCCGGTCGAGGATGGGCTACCCCGTTCAGTCGCCCCCGCCGCCGGAAACCAGTTCGAGGTCAAAGCGCTCACAGATGAGTACATCGACTTCGTCAACGGCACCTGCGACGACAACACGTTCATCATCGTCGAAACGGAAGCGCCGAGCATCGACACGGCCCCAATACAAGGCGACCTCACCGGCTGCGCTGACCTGCGCGCAAGCCTCGCAGGTGACGGCGGAGCGTCATCGACAGGCGGCAGCGGAGGTCAGTAGCTTCGAGGTTCCGCGTTACCTAGCGCGAGAGCGAGACCCGGTTTCCACTTCTTCTTCGCTCGCTTTTTTCAAGCGTCGCCTCGTGCTCGGACGCGTCAAGACACCGCACTCCGCGCTTCGGTCCTCGGTCGCTTCGCTCCCTCTGACCGAGTCTTGACCCGTCCTCCGCGCGAGGCGGTGGGGATGAAAAGCGAGCTGCTTTGGCAGCGGCGCACGGTGCGTCCGCTGGGGCTCGCGGAGAGGAATCTCAATGCTCTACATTCAACGACTCGCACTGCAGGTGCTGCCCGAGGTGGCTCGGCTGGCAGAACAGGTCGCTCGGCGCGATGCCGACCTCGGCGACCAGATGCGCCGGGCTGGCAACAGTGTCGGCTGCAATCTCTGGGAAGGCATCGGACAACGACAACGCAAAGGCCTCAATCGTCTGGATGACGCCATGGGCTCCGGACGGGAGGTCGTCTTCACGCTCCTCCTTGCCGAAGCACGAGGCCTCGTGAAGCCGGGCACAGGTGCCGAGGTCGCAGACCGGGTCGACCGGCTCGTCGCCGTCACCTTCAAGCTCGCCGCTTCGCGGCGGCGACGCGCCAGCTGACGCAGGCTCGGCGGCCGGGGCTCACGGGCCTCGGTCGTCCTCGTCGAGGTTCTGGGTTCGAGGTTCTGGGTTCGAGGTTCGAGGTTCGGGGTTCGGGGTTCCAGGTTCGAGATTCGAGCATGAGGCCGAGAGCGAGAGCGAGAGCGAGAGCGAGAGCGAGAGCGAGAGCGAGAGCGAGAGCGAGCAGCACACTAGCGCCTCGCAAGGACACGATGGCTGTCGTTCCACCCTTCCAGGGGCGCCTGCGGCCCCTCAACGACAGCCAACGTGTCCTTCTGCCGCCGCAGTGTGCGGAGAGGCCGCGCCGAAGCGCAGCCTCCCCTCCGGAGCTCACCGCGTCATCTTCGAGAGCATCGCCCCGATGCGTCGCAGCTTGCGTTGCGCATCGAGCCCGCCCGGAACGGCTGCGCAATCCAGCACCGCGCAGAGCTCACCGGCTTCGCCCAGCGCGATGCACAAGCTGTTGCGCCCCGCCCGACCCCGTGGGCCCTTGGCTATCCCTTCCGCGATGTTGCAGACCACCGAGTCGGCCGCGCGCATCCCTTGGTCACGCAGGTGACTGCGTCCGTGAGGCATCTTCACCGACGCGAACCATCGGTTCACCTCCACCGCCAGCCGGTAGACGTCATACCGCTCGAACCCAAACGCGTGCTGCTGCACGCCACCATTGCTCTTCTCCATCGAGAAGCTCCTTCCGCCCGCCGAGCTGCGAACTCACCACGAGTCGCTTCCTCTCGCAGGCCCTCCCCCCGCCGCCTCGCGCGCAGCGCGGGTCAAGACTCGGCCGAAGGGAGCTTGCGACCGCAGGCCGAAGCGCGAAGCGCGGTGTCTTGACGCGCGCGAGCACGAGGCAAGGCTGGGAGGGCCCGCGAGAGGAAGCCCCCAAAGCTCCAGCCGCCCAGGTTCTCGACGTCTTCGAGGTTCGAGGTTCGAGCTTCGAGCTTCGAGCTTCGAGGTTCGAGATTCGAGCACGAGACCGAGACCGAGCACGAGACCGAGCACGAGCACGAGACCGACCTCGAGACCGAGATCACCCAAACGCCCTCGAGATCGCGCTACAACCGTGGTCATGGGTGAGACGCGCGCCACCTACTGCAATCGTGATTGCCCCGACACGTGTCGAATCGTCGCTACGGTGGAGAAGGGTCGTGTGGTGCGGTTGCAGGGCGACCGGCAGCACCCCGTCACGCGTGGCTTCTTGTGCCAGCGCACGAATCAGTTCCTCCACCTGCAGTATGGCCCGGACCGTGTGACGGAGCCTCTCATGCGCAAGGGCGGGAAACATGTTCCCGTATCGTGGGATGAGGCGCTCGACCGCGTCGCCAGCGAGCTGCGACGCATCGTCGACGAGCATGGTCCTGAGGCCGTCTTCCACTACCGGAGCGGGGGCACGTTGGGGCTCATCGTCGGTACTGCGAGTGACCTCTTCTTCGAGCGTTTGGGACCGGTCACGGTGAAGCGTGGCGACATCTGCTCCGGCGCCGGCGAGGCGGCGCAGGTCCTCGACTTCGGGGTCTCGGATTCGAGCGACCCGAGCGACCTCGAACACGCGCGCCATGTCTTGCTCTGGGGGAAAAACGTGGCCACGAGCAGCCCGCACAGCTTGCCGCGACTCAAGGCCGTCCGTGCAGCAGGGGGGCGGGTCATCGCCATCGACCCCGTCGCCCAAGCCGCCACGCTGCGGCACGCGGATCACTTCATCCAGCCGCGGCCGGCGGGTGACCTCGCCCTCGCCCTCGCCGTCGCGCGGGAGCTCTTCGAGCACGGCGGTATCCATCCCGAAGCGGCGACCTACTGTCGAGACCTCGACGCCTTTCGGGGGCTCTGCACCTCGCGCGATGCTGCCGCTTGGTGCGACCTCGCGGACGTCACTTTCGATGACGTGGAGCGCATCGCAACCGCCCTGCGCGAGGGTCCCACCACCATCCTCGTCGGCTGGGGCATGGCACGGCGCCGCAATGGGGGAGCGATCGTACGTGCCCTCGACGCTCTCGGCGCCATCAGCGGCAATGTCGGAATCCCGGGAGCCGGCGTCTCGTACTACCACCAGCGACGAGCCGCCTTCCGCTCACCGGTCACTGGAGCTGCCGCCCGCACCATCCCCGAACCGCTCTTCGGTCCCGCCTTGCTCGCAGCCGATCCACCCGTGCGTGCGCTCTGGGTCACGGCCGGCAACCCCGTCGCCATGCTCCCCGACGCTACACGCGTGGCGGAGGCGATCGATCGCTGCGACTTCGTGGTCGTCGCCGACCCGCTCTACACCGACACGGCTCGGTTGGCCGACGTGGTGCTGCCCACCCCTACCCTGCTGGAGTCCGACGATCTGCTCGGCGCCTACGGGCACCATCACCTCGGCGCCAGTCGGCCCGTCGTCGCCCCTCCCCCCGGCGTTCGTAGCGACCTGTGGATCTTCCAGCAGCTCGCCACCCGCCTCGGCTTCGGCGGGCACCTCGACGGTTCGGTCGACGCGTGGAAGACACGCCTGCTCGGTCCCGGGCTCGTGGAGGCCGGCGTCGACGCCAACCGACTCGCCGCGGATCCACCGGTCCGCAACCCCACCGCCCCCGACGTGGCCTTTGCTGGCCGCCGGTTCGCCACCGACGACGGGCGGGCCCACCTGCTCACGGCGCTCGACGACGGTGCTTTCCCCCCGCCTCGTTCGGCCGACTTCCCGCTCCAGCTGCTTTCGCTGTCCACCCCTGCTTCTCAGTCGGCGCAGTGGTCGCGGGGCGCCCCGAGCCCGCTTCCCGTGACCGTGCATCCCGACGCGGCCGGGACCATCGCCGACGGCGCGGCGGCCCGGCTCGTGTCCGCGCTGGGCGCCCTCGACGTCGTCGTGCGTCACGACGTGCGCCAGCGCCCCGACGTGGCCATCGTGCCCAAGGGGGGCCTCCCGTCGCTGAAGGCCTGCGCGAACTCCATCACGGCTGCCGCTCTCACCGACATCGGCGAGGGCGGGGCGCTCTACGACGAAGGCGTGCGACTCGAACCCACCTCCGTCGACATGCCCGACGCGAGCCACTAACCTGGGTCGGGTCGTGTCTGAGACGACATCGGGAACCATCGTCGGGGGCGATTTCCGCATCCTTCGACCGCTCCAGGCGGGCGGCATGGGTGCGGTGTACATCGCCGAGCAGCTGAGCACGGGCAAACACCGCGCCCTGAAGCTCATGCACGCACGCCTCGTCGACGACCCCGTCCAGCGCAATCGGTTCGTGCGCGAGGCCAGGGTGGCCGCCAAGGTGGAGAGTGAGCACGTCGTCGAGGTCCTCGCCGCGGGCGTCACCGAGGAGACCGCCATCCCTTGGCTCGCGATGGAGCTGCTTCGGGGCTGCGACCTCAGTCGGCTCATCCGCGACAACGGTCCCCTCGTCCTCGCCCACGCGTTGCCCATCATGGAGCAGCTCTGTCACGGGCTCGGCGCAGCGCACGAGGCTGGCATCGTGCATCGTGACCTCAAGCCGCAGAACGTCTTCCTCTGTCGCCTCGCCAGCAGTACCCGCCCGTGGTCGGTCAAGATCCTCGACTTCGGCATCGCCAAGGTGGTCGCCGACCGCAACCAGACCACCGCCGCCCTCGGCTCGCCGGCGTGGATGGCGCCCGAGCAGACCGATACCAGCAGCGACATGGCCCCCGCGGCCGACGTCTGGGCGCTGGGACTCGTGCTCTTCTGGATGCTCACCGGTCGCTTCTACTGGAAGGCGATGAACGAGCAGAACGCCGGGGTTCAGGCGGTACTCCGGGAGATGCTCTTCGAACCCCTGGTACCGCCCTCCGAGCGCGCCGCAGAGCTCGAGGGCGAGGTCACCTTCCCCGCCAAGCTGGATGACTGGTTCCTCGGCTGCGTGCAGCGCGACCCCGACCTCCGATTTGCCGACGCCAGCGTGGCGTGGCGAAAGCTGCGGGCCATGACCGGCGAGGAAGTCCCGCCTTCGCACGTGTTGCCGCCCGAGGTAGCCGAGCTCGCCGCCCGTGCCGCCGTCGACCTCACGCCCGACGTCGCGCAGAGCCCACCGGTGGCCGACGAGGGCGGCTCCGAGGCGACCGTCCTGCCCTCGACCCGACGCGAGGCCCCATCTGACGCCCCCCCCGCATCCGAAGGCGTCACCGTGGTGTCGGGCAGCGTGTCACCGTCATCCCCGCCTCCGAGTCATGAAACAGCGGTCGGCGAGCCGGGCCCAACCCTCCAGAGCCACGAGCTCGGCGTGGCCCGCGAGTCCGCTCGCGAAGGAAGGAACGGCTGGGTGAAGTGGCTTCTCGCGGCCGCATTCGTGGCGGGAGCCGTTGGAGCCGTCGCGCTCTCCGATCCCGAAGAGGAGGCGACGGCGACGGCTCCGACCACCGCCCCCTCGAGTGTGTCCGCGCCTCTTCCGACGGCGCCGGTGCCAACCACCACGCAGGACGCATCGCCGACCGGTCCCCCGACCACGCGCATCGCTCAGGCCGAAGCCGCTTTGTCGGCCGGGCAACTCGAGGAAGCGGAGCAACGCGCCGGCGAGGTGCTGCGCGAGCTGGGTGCCGTCAACGGCCGAAGGCCCGTCGAGGCGCCCCCCAACCCCTTGGGGGATCGGGCTCAGATGGTGCTCGCCCGGGTCTCGCTCGCGCGCGGCGCCAAGACTGGCCCGCTGCCAGACGGTGCCGCCTCCCCCAACGTGCGCAAGGCACTCGACGCTCGCGAATCCTTCACCGTGGAGGCGCGGCTCGACTGTACCAAGGGCAGGACGTGGCTCGACGACCAGGGCAGCTGCTGCATGGTGCACGTGGCGGTGTCTCTCGCCGAGGCAGAAGCTGCGGCCAAGGCCGCAAAGATCCCATCGGCACCATGGGCGAAGCAGATCCAACAGGCCCTCGAAGCGGCTGGCTCCCCCCCGGCGTCCTGCCGCGCCTCCTTCGAGCGCGTGCGCGACCGTCACGCCGCGAAAGCGCCCACTCCGTCATCACCCTCCGCGGCGACCCCGACCGAGCCCGCAAGCCGCCCCTTCAATGCGAGCCGGGCCAAGCAGATGGTCGCGATCAAGGCAGCCGCAGCTTCGCAGCACTGCCGGCACTTCCTAGGTCAACGGGTTCACAGCTTCGTCGTCACCTTCGAGCCACGCGGCTACGTGACCGTATCGGCCCCATCGGCGGTCGATCCCGCTGCGAGGTGCATTCACTCCACCCTGTCGACCATTCGGATCGCCCCCTACGACCCAGCGTCGGGTCGGCATTCGATACCCGCGTCAGTCACGTTGCAGTAGCTGGGCCTTGAGCTGCTTCGCCGCCAAGGCGTAGCCTCCGTCGGAGCCATCGACGAAGTGCACGTGGTCTCGGCGGTAGTCGCCGATCGCACACGTCATGAGGGTCTCGCCTGCGTAGTGCACGCCGTAACAGATCCGCCCCGCCTCGTGCTCCTCTTCGAGCATGGCGTCGAGCGCCTCGCGCTGAGCGTCATCGACGTCCATCACCATGCGGAGCATCTCGTCGAACTTGCGAAAGTCCGTATTCGCCGCCACGTCCCGTCGATACACGTCGCCAGGAAACCCGAGCGCGTCGCGCCCCGAATCCATGAGGAAGGTGCCGATGGCGGACTTGACCCGGGCCACCAGCCCCGCGATCCCGCGACGCGCCCCCCCACGCCCTCCGGCCACCACCTTCGCTTCCACGTCGAAGGGCGCAGAAGCGGGGGACAACGAGAGCACGTCTTCGCTGACGGGGCGCCCGGGCGCAGCCTCCGCGAGAATGCCATCGATCGCCATCAGAACCCGTCGGTAGTTTTCCTCCGCCACGGCACCGCTGCCTTCGGCGTGCACGAGCAAGCTCACGACCTGTCCCCGTCGGCTCGGGATAGGACGCCAACGGCACTCGAAACCATCGAAGTCGGCCTCGCGCGGCCCCGCCGGCGGTTGAAACTCCGCCGTCCGGTCCGGGTCTTTCACCCAATGCTCCGCTTCGGTGAATCCCTGTCCTTTGAACATGGCGAGCTCGATGTGCGCGCTGGCCTGGTACTTCGCGACGGCGACCTCGAAGCCGGCCGCACGCAGCGCGCGCACGGGCACGGTGCCGGTCCGCATCTCGAGCTCGAAGCCGTCACGCGACATGTCCTCGATCCCGCGGAGCGCCTGTTCGACCGCGCCGAGGCGCGACTCCGGTACGAGCATCGTGGCGCCGTCGCCGCCGAAGACGAAGGGGATGGGCAAGTCTCCCATCGCATTGCGGAGCGCCACGATGGAGGCGACGCCGACGGCGTTCACGTCCTTGTAGCGCCCGGCTTCGATGGCGCGCGTCGAGCCCATGACATCGGTGATCACGACACGCCAGTCGTCGGGCACGGACGCGTACCGTTCCGCCGAAGCCACCTCGGTGAAGTCGGCGAAGGCCGGGAGCTCGGCGTAGAAGCGCTCGCTCATGGCGAAAGGTCGAAGTGGCGCGTCTGGGCGAACTGCCGGGCCAGCTCGGCGCGAAAATCGGGGTGGGCGATGGAGATGAGAGCCTCGGCGCGCCGACGCAGCGAGAGCCCATGGAGGTTGACGGCGCCGTACTCGGTGACCACCCAGTGCACGTGACCGCGGGTCGTCACGACGCCTGCCCCCGGCTTGAGCTCGGGGGTGAGGCGGGAGACCTGTCCGTGTTTGGCCGTCGAGGGAAGCGCGATGATCGGCTTGCCGCCCTCGGACTCGGCCGCCCCGCGGATGAAGTCCATCTGCCCCCCGATACCGGAGAAGATCTGGTGGCCCATCGAGTCGGCGCAGACCTGCCCCGATAGGTCGACCTCGATGGCGGAGTTGATCGCCACCACCTTCGGGTTCTTGCGAATGAGGGCGGTATCGTTGGTTCGGTCGCAGGGGTAGAACTCGACGGTCAGGTTGTCGTCCACGAAGTCGAAGAGGCGCTGGGTGCCGGCGACGAAGCTCGTGGTCGTGCGCCCCTGATGCACCTTCTTCTGCGCGTTGTTCACGTTACCGCGCTCGATGAGGTCGATGACGCCGTCGGAGAACATCTCGGTGTGGATCCCGAGATCGTTCTTCTGCCCGAGGCGGCGGAGCACGGCGTCGGGGATGGTGCCGATGCCCATCTGGAGGCAGGCTCCGTCTTCGACCAGCTCGGCTACGAACATACCGATGCGGGCTTCGATCTCGGTCTCCGCCCCTGGTGGGTGTTCGATGAGCGGCCGGTCGGTGGCGATGTAGTGGCTGACCTTCGAGAAGGGGATGGCGCTGTGGCCCGTGGTGCGCGGCATGCGCGCGTTGACCTCAGCGATGACCAGGTCGGCGGACGTGGCGGCGGCGAGCGCCGCATCGACCGACGGGCCGAGGGTGCAGTGGCCGTGGGCGTCGGGGGGCGAGAGCTGGATCAGGGCCGCGTCGAGGGGGATGCGTCGCGACTTGAAGAGGCCAGGGATGTCCGACAAGAAGACCGGGATGAAGTCGGCCCGCCCCTCCGCGATGGGCTTGCGCAGCGCCGGCCCGGTGAAGAGCGAGTGCGAGAAGATGCGTCCCGCGCAGGCGGCGTCGGCAAAGGCGGCCGGCCCCGAGGTGTGCAGGTGGTAGACCTCCACCCCTTCGATGTCGGTCCGGCGCGCGAGGGCATCGATGAGCGACGTCGGCGTCGCGCAAGCGCCGTGGATGAACACCTTCATCCCGCTTCGAATCGCCGCCACCGCCTCGTCTGGACTCACCGCGTCGTCCGGAAAGCTGTGCATTTCCCCGTTCTAGCATCCCTTGGAGGGCGCCACGTCCCAGCCGCGTCGCCCGCCGGTGTTTCGCTTGCGGCTGCGTCCTAGCTGCTCTTGCAATCCAGTTGAAACTCGAAGCGGTGCGAGCTACACCTACCGTCCCTCGGCTCGATCAGCCTAGATACACCTGCAATACAGTTGCAAATCATGTTGGCGTCTCCGTCCCCATCTCGATCGCCTCTGCGCTTCGCTCCGCGATGGTGCGCGTGCGTGGCCACGGTGTGCGCCCTCTGCACGCCCCGAGCGGCGTGGGCTGGAGACGATGAGCCCGAGATCGTCGACGTCGAAACCGGCGACGGCACCATCATCGACGTCGAAGCGAGCGACGGCACCATCATCGACGTCGAAGCCGGCGAAGATGCCTCGGATGCCGATCCACCGGTGGTCGATGTGAATGTGCGTGGGGCCGCGCGGCCTCGCGACACCAACCGCGGCGCGAGCAGCTTCGACATCGGCCGCGACGTCCTCGAAGCCGCCCCCAATCAAGAGGGGGCCGAGGTGCTCGAGCGCGCGCCGGGGCTCTTCATCGCGCGTGGCGCAGGCGTCGGAGTCGGCCACCGCTACATGCTGCGGGGCTTCGACGCCGACCACGGCCAAGACCTCGATCTGCGTATCGGCGGGCTGCCGATCAATCTGCCTTCTCACATTCACGGGCAGGGCTACGCCGACGTCGGCATGATCATCGGTGAAGCGGTGGACGGCCTTCGCGTCACCGAAGGCGTCTACGATCCCCAACAAGGTGACTTCGCCATCGCGGGCAGCATCGACGTCGACCTCGGCGTTCGCGATCGCGGCTGGCGACTGAAGAGCGGCTACGGCGCATTCGACACCTTTCGACAGCTCGCGCTGTGGGCGCCCGAGGGAGAGGCGCGCGAAACCTTCGGCGCCGTTCAGTACCAGCGCACGAGCGGCTACGGCGACAACCGCGACGCGCAGAGCGCCAGCGCCCTCGCCCAGGTGCGCTTCGGCGAGGGCGCCTGGACCTACCGCGCGCTCGGCATCTTCCACGGTGCGCGCGGACAGTTCCCAGGCGTGCTGCGTCGCGAAGACATTCGCCGTGGCGAGGTCGACTTCTACGGGGTCTACCCCTTCCCCACGGCAGAGAAGCAGTCGGCGCTCAACGCCCGCGTGATGCTCGGTGGCTTCGCCGACTACAGGGGCGAAGGGGGCGACAACGGGCAGCTCGGGCTCTACCTCGGCTACGACACCTTCCGCATCCAGCAGAACTTCACGGGCTTCGTCGAGGAGTCGCAGGTGCTCGACGGGGTGGCCGGACGGGGCGACCTCATCGAGCAACAGAACCGCACCCTCACCTTCGGGCTCACGGGCCGTTACCGATCGAAGAAGTACGAGCCCTTCGAGTGGGCCAAGGGCACGGTCGAGCTGGGCACGTCGGCACGGCTCGACGACATCGAACAGGCCCAGAACCTCATCGATGCTGCCGTGCGAAGCCAAACCTGGGACCAGCGCGTCGACGCCGGCATCAAAGCCATGGACGTGGGGCTCTGGGGCGACCTCGACTGGCTCTTCTCCCACTACGTACGCGCGAGACTCGGCATGCGGGGTGACCTGCTCGTGTACGACGTCAACGACCGGCTCGGGAACTTCGCGCCCGAAATCCGTCCTGACGACGCGTTCATCGTGGGCTTCCGGCGCTCGGCGGTGGGCTTCGCGTTCGGCCCCCGCGCAAGCATCGAAGCCTTGCCCGTGTCGTGGCTCTCGCTCAAGGCCGCCTACGGCGAAGGCTACCGCTCGCCCCAGGCGCGCACGCTAGAGGATGGAGAGTCGGCGCCATTCACCAAGGTGCGCTCCGGCGATGTGGGCGCCACCTTCCAGTGGCAACGGCAGCTGAAGCTCACGGTCGCGGGCTTCTACACGCACCTGTCGGACGACGTGGCCTTCGAAGCCCGCGAGGGCCGTCTCGAACGAGTCGGCGCGAGCCGCCGCATCGGGGTGACGGCCTACGCCGAATCGCGACCGCTCTCCTGGCTCGTGGCGGCGTTCACCCTCACCTACGTCGACGCGGTGTTGCTCGAGCCCCCCCCGCCCACGGCGGAGGACCCGGCGCCCGCCTTCGAGGAGGGACAGAACCTCCCCTTCGTGCCGCCGGTCATGGCCCGCATCGATGTCGGCGCGAAGCGGGCGATCGTCGACGACCTCGGCGGCCACGACCTCACCGGGCGCCTCGGCTCCGGATTCAACTTCATCGGGCCGCGTCCCCTGCCCTTCGGCGGCAACGCGCGCCCGGTCGGTCTGCTCGACGCCAACGCTGCGATCGGCTGGGGACCCTTCACCGTCGACCTATCGCTCTTCAACCTCCTCGACGTCGAGTACGCCGCCGTCGAGCTCAACTACCCGTCGGACTGGAACCCCACTGGGCCCCGGTCTCGCGTCCCCGCCCGGCACATCGCTGCCGGCCCCCCTCTCTCCTGGATGACCACCCTGGAGGTCGCCATATGATCCGCCCCACGTATCTCCTTCCCCTCCTGCTCCTCGCCGCTGGCTGCACCGACACCGGGGTCGACGCGACGGAAGTCCCACTCTTCGTGCACGGGACTGCCATCGAGGAGCCCATCACCGTCGACGGCTGGCAGGTCGAGCTCACGGATGCGCGGCTCGCCTTCGGTCCGCTGTACCTGTGCAAGGGCACTCAGGCCGGTGAGCTGTGCGACACGGCGCTGCTCGAGTGGCTCGACGCCACCGAGGTCGATCTGCTCGACGAGCGGCCTCGGTGGGTAGGCTCGCTGCGTGGCGCCACGGGGACGGCGCGCTCGTGGATGTACGACCTGGGGATCACCTCGATCTACACCGAGTCCGACCCCATCACGCTCCCCGCCGCCGAGTCGCTCGGTGGCAACTCGGTGCGGCTCGAGGGCATCGCAACCGACGGCGATCGTTCCATGAGATTCCGCGCGGCCATCCCGGTGCAACAGGGTGCAGAGACCGAAGCGGGGATCCCCGTGGTGCGCAAGAGCCCGAGCGAAGCCTTCGAGCACCAGGTCGACGTCGATGAAGAAGGCCTCTGGATCGCGTTCGACGCGGCACCGTGGCTTTCACAGGTCGACTTCGGGAGCATGTACGCCCCCCCGGTGAGTCAGACCAACTCCAGGCCGGTCGTGATCATCGAGCCCGACACACAGCCCTACCGGGCCCTGCGCAACGCCGTGCTCTCGGGCGAGCGCCCCGCCTTCCGCTGGTCATCACCGCGCTGAGCGCCGGCGACGTAGGCCCGTGACCTCGCAGGTTCGAGGTTCCAGGTTCGAGGTTCCAGGTTCGAGGTTCCAGGTTCCAGGTTCCAGGTTCCAGGTTCCAGGTTCCAGGTTCCAGGTTACCGAGCGCGAGCCCGAGCCCGAGACCGCGAACGAGAACGAGAACGAGAACGAGCTCGAGAACGAGCTCGAGAACGAAAACGAGCCCGAGACCGCGAACGAGAACGAGAACGAGAACGAGAACGAGAACGAGAACGAGAACGAGAACGAGAACGAGAACGAGAACGAGCTCGAAAACGAGCTCGAGAACGAAAACGAGCTCGAGCTCGAGAATCGATCCGCCGATTAGCGCTCGGCGAGCCAGGCGATGGTTTCTTCCCAGAGCGCCGCGGCGTCGGGCCGGAAGGCCCCGAAGTGGCCGAGGCGGTCGAGGCCGACATCGGTGGGCACGACGTGGCGCCGCTCGAGGTTGGGGTAGGCCTGCATCATGGCATCGACGGATCGGGCCGTTCCCCACTTGTCGTCGTCGAAGGAGTAGGCCAGCACCGGCGCCCCGAAAGCGTCGAAGCGCTCGAGGGGCAGGCTGTCGTCGCCCAGCAGGTACTTCGGGTCGCGACACCAACGCGCCCACTCGAGGGCACATCCACGTGGGAGGTCTTCCCCCGACCCGATCTTGCCCCAGGGCATGTAGCCATAGAGGCTCGACAGCACCGGCAAGGTCGCATGCACGTGGAACCACACCACGGCTTTCTGCTCGCCGCCTTGGAGGGCGTAGTAGCCACTCTGGGACGAGAAGGTGACCATGCCGTCGACGGCGTCGGGCTCGTCGAGCATGCCCGCCAGCTGACCGCCGACGCTGTGGCCGATGAGGAAGAGCTTGCCGTCGGCGCCGTGGTCTCGAGCCCATCTCACCACGGCGCTCATGTCGAGCAGCACCCAGTCACGGGTTCGCGCCTGGAAGCCACGCAACGACTCGGGCCTGGAGCCCCCGATGCCGCGGTAGTCGTAGGTGAGGACCCCGTAGCCCTGCTCGGCCAAGGCCGCCGCGAAGTGCCGATAGAAGCGCCGCGGAACGGCCGTCGCGCTGTTGATGATGACCCAGTCGCGGGCCGAAGGGTCGCCGTAGCGGGTGGCCTCGAGCCGGTGGTGATCGCGGGCCGGGATCGCGAAGTCGACCGGCTCCGGGTGCACCGCCGGGACCACCCGTTTCATCTTTGAAACTACATTGTCCGACCCAGCAATCGCCATGAATAGACTCTGGGGCTCGAATCGGTGCTTCGCCAGTGATGTCCCCGGAAGTACCCTTTACAGAAATGAAAACCCCACTCGTCTGGGACGACCTTCAGGTGGCGGCCGTCGCGGCCCGGGTCGGTTCGCAGTCCGCGGCAGCGCGTCGGCTCGGGATGTCGGTGCCGACGGTCGGTCGCCGGCTCGACCGACTCGAGGCGGCGCTCGGACTGCGGCTGTTTCACCGTCACGCGGGGGGCCTGTCCCCTGCACCGGAGGCGACCTCGGTCCTCGCCCGCGCCCAGAGCTTGGCCGGCGACGTCGACGAATTGGTTCGCACGGCGGCGGCCGAGTCGGCCGGGACCGAAGGGGTTGTCACGGTGAGCACCCTGGAGACCATCGTCACCCAGGTCATCGTTCCGCGGCTCGGTCGACTTCGCATGCGCCATCCCCGGTTGGACCTCGTCCTGCGATCCACATCTCGCATCGTTCGCCTCGACCGCCGCGCCGCCGACCTCGCGGTGCGGGTCGTTCGCCCCAACGAAGCGCGCGTGGTCGGGCGCAAGCTCGGAACACTGCGCTACGGGCTCTACGCCAGCGAGGCCTATCTCGAGCGCCGGCATGTCGACCCCGACGATCTGCGCGGCCACGACGTGGTGATGTTCGACGAGGCCTGGGACGCGCTTCCCGAGATGGTGTGGCTGGGCGAACGCATGGGCGAGACGGCCCCGGCTTTGAGGGTCGTGACCGCCTCGGCGATGACCGCAGCCGTGGCCGGCGGCGCCATGCTCGGGGTGGTGCCTACGCTCCTCGCCAGGGACGACATGGTTCAGCTCGTGGCGCCTGACGAGCTGCCTTCCCGAGACCTGTGGCTCGTGATGCACGAGGACCTCCGCCGAGCTCCCGCGGTGCGTGCAGTGGCCGACTTCTTCGTCGAGATCTTCGACGAAGCGCTGCGCGTGCCCCCTTTCGACGTCAGCGCGGGATGAGCGCGCCCAGCAGCACGAGCACCATCACGAAGATACCCAACGCCGCAAAGGCGCGTTGACCCCCTCGTGCAATCAGCTGAGCCCGTCGTCGCTGCAGTGCCTTGGCCGCGGCCACCTCACGCGCGAGCGCGTCGTCCACGCCTTCGCTCTCACGTCCGCGGTATGCGGCGAGGGCTCCATCGACGGGCACCCGCAGGAGCTGATCTGCCGCTTCGGCCAGTCCTCTAGCGAGGGCGAGCCCGAGCTCCACCACCTCGGCCGCGTCGTCCGGCGTCCAGCGAGCAGAGGCCAGCACGAGATCGCCGCGCTCATCGATGCGAAGCTCGGTGGGCCGTAGCCGCAGAAGCGCATCGCGCACCTCTACCGTGAGCGCGCGCTCGACGAGCGTAGCAGGCGCCACCTCGGCGAAGTAGGCCTCGTCGAAGGCATCGTCCCCCGTTTGCAGATCGGGGAGATCACCGGCGACGACCACGTCGGCCAAGGCGCCGGTGCGCGGATGGAGAAGGAAGACCATCTCCGAAACCCCGAGCTCGACCCGACACGACAGCCAAGTGCGGTTGTGCGCGCGCCCGCCGCCCGGGAGCTGTTGTGGCGCGTACCCCATGCGGAAGCGGAAGCCCGGTGCGCTCCCCACCACCTCGTCGTCGATGAGCTCGGCCCCCATGGGGCCGAGGCGGCGCAGGAGCTCCGCGCTTCGCTGTCGCTCCGAACGTTCGGTCCACCTGGCCGCGAGCACCAGCGCCACCGCGTTTCCCACCACGAGCTCCCACATGGCCCATGGATTGTTACCCATCGGCGGACGTCATGCATGCACCGCGCGATCTCGGGCTCGCTCTCGGCCTCGCTCTCGATCTCGATCTCGACCTCGCTCTCGATCTCGGCCTCGCTCTCGATCTCGGCCTCGACCTCGATCTCGATCTCGATCTCGACCTCGCTCACGGGCTCGACCTCGGTCTCGAGAACCTCGAACCTCGAACCTCGAACCCCGAACCTCGAACCTCGAACCTCGAACCTCGAACCTCGAGCCCCGCGCCCATCTTCGAGCCAGGCCGGGTTCTGCTCAGTCTGCGACGGGTGCCGCGCCCTCTTCGAGGGGTCGGATCCCAACCCGGGTATCGCCGGGGGCGGGCTGCTCGGGCGCGTCGGGTGTGCCCACGATCACGGCCGACGTGGGTGGGGTCATGACGGGCGCCGGGTCAGGCGTGAGGGCTGGCCGGGGCGGCACCGCGTCGGCCTGAGCCACGAGCACGGCCGTGACCATGGCTTGGTGCCATGGAGCGCGCCCGAGGTCGCCCGAGATGGCGCGGCAGTGGGTCATCACGTTGTGGGTCGGTACGGCCACCATCGCGCTGTAGATCTCGGACAGCGTGCGTTGCCGGAAGTCGTCGCTCACCGTCGGGTCGTCGACGAGCTGGATGGCCAGCGCCACGAGGCGGTCGCCGGCCATGTGCACCGTCGCTTGGTCGCCCGTCTGCGCGATGAGCATCACGGTGCGAGATAGGTACGGGTTGTCGGCGCTCACCAAGGGGAGGAGGTCGGGCGGCGTCGGGACGCGCGTCGGGCCGGACGATGACGTGCTGCTGCACCCTCCGAGGGCGATGAGCAGGGCCGCGCCGAGCGCCAGCCGGCGGCCGAGAGATGGGAATCGAATGCCGATCGTCATGTCCTGGCGGCGGAGTCTACCCCGCAGGAGGTGGATTCCCCCAAACGACGTGACTCATTCGCCCGAATAGGGTGACGGCTGTAGGCACCGGGTCAAGTGCGCACGTGCAATTGCGACACATTCGTCGCGACCGCCCGCTGCTTCGCGCAGAGCCGGCCAGTTGCCACAGAGCGCCCCGGCAAGCGCCGGGGTCCCCCCGGTGAGCAGGTCGACGTCGGCCCGCAGCGACGCGAGCTCGGCCTTGGTGACCTGGGCTCGACCCGGCTCGGGCAGGGCCGCGAGCGCCTTGGCCCAGTGGTGGAGGTGCTCTCGGCGGACGCGTCACGAAGCCTGCGCTTCGGTCAGTCGGCGGAGGTAGCGGGCGACCTCGCGCATGCCGTCGATGCCAGCCTCCTGCCCCACGGCGGAGTTGTAGTTGGTGGTCGCGTTGATGTCGTAGGTGTACCGCTCGCCACGCTCGTCTTCGACGAACTCGATGCCGGCCAGCTCGATGCCCTCCGCGGCGCACAACTTCAGGTACTGCGCGACCAGCGGATCGTCGGCCTGCATGGGAGAGAGCGAGAATTTGTCTCGCGAACCGTCGGCCGGGCAAACCTCGGGCGCAACGGCAGGCACCTGACAGGCGTCGGCCGGGCAGAGCTGAAAACCTTCGGAGGTGTCGCTCCGCATCGCATAGAGGAAGCGACCGTCGACGAGCTCGACCCGCGTGATGAAGCCAGCAGCGGGCTTGATGTACTGCTGCAGGATGAGCTGCCCCTTGGGTCCGACGTCGATCGCGCCGGCCTCGAACTGGGCCGCGAGTTGATCGACGCTCTCGAGCAACACGATGCCGAGGCCCTTCCCTCCCTGATTGTGTTTGGTGATGAAGGGCGCGGGGAGCTTCGCCGCCGCCTCGAGGGCGGCTTCGCGTCCGACCGCGAGAAAGGTGCGGGGCGTCTGGATGTCGTGGCGCTGTAGGGCAAGGGCCTGTTTGGCCTTGCTGACCTCGAGCGCAAAAGCACGTGAGCCGTTGACGACCCGGCGGCCGTGATGCTCGAGCCAGGCCAAGATCTCTTGGGTGAGGTCTACGCTCTCGTCATGTCCTCTCGTGTGCGACGACGGGCTCATGCGGTTGAGGTAGATGCCTGGCGGCGGCTCGCCGGCGAGGTCGAGCATGCCTCGGTGCACGTGCCACAGCTCATAGGGCAAACGCTCTGCGTCCAAGCCCGCGGTGAGGGGGGGAAGCCAGTCCTCGTTTTCGTAGAGCACGACGATCATGGTCGCGGAGCGTGACGGACCGGCGGACATGACGCAACGTAAGGTTTTTCATTCACCTGAGGGCTGGGGACCTCGGATGCGGCCTGGAGCCCTCACTGCGCCCCCCGCAGGCCACGAATCTCACGACGCGTGACGTGGCCCCTACCTTGCCTGCTAACCTCCCCAACGTCCGCCGACCGAGCGTGCAAACATGACTGCCGCCCTTCTCGTCCTCATCGTCGTCGTCTCCTCCGTCATCGTGCGTCTCGCCGCCTTCGTGCTCGAGCTCACGGGCATGCCGTGGGAGCAGGCGAAGTTTCAGGCCCTCTCTGCCTTCTCGACCACGGGCTTCACCACCCGGGAGAGCGAGCAGGTGCTCAACCATCCGTTGCGGCGTCGGGTGGTCTCCACCCTCGTCGTGCTCGGTAACGCTGGGATCGTCACCTTCGTGGGTACCTTCGCTGGCACCATCGCGAAGGACGACCCCATGGAGCTCGCGGTCGACGCGGTGGTGGTGCTCGTGGGTCTGATGGTGGTGGTGGCCCTGATGCGGTCCGAGTGGGTGACCGGCCGGGTGAGGTCACGCGTCCAGCGCTGGATGGCGGGCCGCTACGACATGGCCCCCAAGGCCGAAGAGATGCTGCGGCTCGACGAGGGCTACGTGCTCACCCGCATCGTGGTCGAGCCCGACTCGCCGGTGTGCGGAAAGCAGCTGATGAAGCTCGGCCTCAAGGGCTGGCGGGTACAGGTATTGGCCATCGAACGAGCGGGTCACTTCCAGCCGGTCCCCCGCGGCGAAGACGAGATCTTCGCCGGCGACGAACTGGTGATCTACGGCCCGACCTCGGCCATCCAGAAGGTCTTCAAGCCGCGCACCACCACCCGTCTCACCGTGGTTGGCGAGGGCACCCTCGCGCCCGCCGCACGCACGAGCGAGCTGCCGACCGCGGCCAGCCAAAGCTTCGGCACGGCCCCCACGGAGATCGCGGCGACGCCTCCACCGAACGAAGCCGCGCCTGCACCTCCCACCACGCCGTCCCCACAGGGCACCAAACAACAGACCGTGGTGTGGGAGTCCTGAGAAGCAGCTCGGTATCGCCACCGTCGCGCTGTGGGGCGGGCCGAGCCCGCGGAGCAGGGCTCAGGCCATCGCTTCGCGGAGCCAGCGCCGCGCGGGCGTGACGACCCGCTTCTGCTTGGCGTCCTGGAGAGCGAGCTTGCCCGCCATACGTCCCGAGGATGCGCAAGGCACGATGCCCGCGCTGATCACCGACGCCCCGCACAGGTAGAGGCCCTCGATGGGCGTACGCGCGTTGAAGCGGAACGGCATCGTCTGGTCGACCGAGTGGGCGGGTCCGTAGATGTTGCCGTCGGGCGACAGCGTGTAGCTGAAGTTGGTGGCGGGCGTCGCCACCTCCTTGAGCACCACGTGGTCGCGCAACCCGGGCAGGTGCTTCTCGGCCCGTTCGAGGTACACGTCGGCGATCTCCTCCTTGAGGCGCTCGTAGTCCTCGCCCCGCTTCATGGTCTTCTTGTCGAACCACGGCGTGTAGCGGTCGTGTTTGCACAGCGTGACCATCTCCACCGTCTGCATGCCCTCGGGCGCGAGGCGTCCGTCGGGGTCCTTGCGGGTCGGTACGGTGAGGAAGTAGGCACCGTTGCTCCGGAAGTCGCTCATCTCCGAGAAGACCTCGTCGATGTCGGTCGAGCTGTAATTCCAGATGTTGGTGCTACCGATGTGCTCGGTGGGGAGGTCGCCGTCGACGCCGAGGAAGATGCAGATGGAGGCGTAGGAGTGCTCGGTCTGCTTTACCTTTCGTTGGAGCCGTGTCGACAGCTCGGTGAGGCCCACCATCTCGTAGGTGCGCCCCGCCTGAGCGTTGCTGATGACCTGCGTTGCCCGATGCTCCATTCCGTCGGCGGTGCGTACCCCGGTGACGCAGCCTCCTTCGTGAAGGATCGCGTCGACCCGCGCATTGCGCTTCAGCACCGCGCCCTCTTCCTTCAGGGCATCGACGAAGCCGTCGCGCAGCCCACCGCTACCGCCCGCGGGGAAGTAGGCGCCCCCTGCGTAGTGGCAGAGCAGGCCCATGTGCATCACGGCCGACAAGCGGGAGGGCGGAAGCCCGAGGTCGCCGACGGGTCCAGCGAGGGCGGCCTTGAGGCGCGGATCGGTGAAGTGGTGATCGAGGCACTCCTTGAGCGACGACCGGCCCCAACGCAGCACCCCCGGCGCACGCCCGAGCAGCCCCACCACACTTTTTACCCCTTCGATGCGGCGGGAGGTCTTGAGAGTGAAGTCGACGTCTTCGAGGAGGCGGAAGAACCGGTCGAGTCCGTCGACCTCGTGGGGAAAATCGGCAGCGAGGCGATCGCGAAAACGACCGAGCCCCACGCAGTTCTTCACCTGATAGTCGGGGAAGACGTAGTGGTCGAAGCCGTCGGGATCGAGCTCGGTGAAGCGCACGTGCTCCAGGCCGAGGCGGTCGAGCAAGCGCCGGAAGGAGCCGCCTTGCTGACACTCCCCGATGTAGTGGATGCCGGGGTCGAAGTGGAACCGCTTGCGGGCGAAGGGGTTGGTGTAGCCCCCGAACTGTTTGCCCGCTTCGAGCACCAGCACCGAGCGCCCAGCACGAGCGCAGGTGAGCGCGGCCACGAGGCCGCCGATGCCGGAACCGATGACGATGACGTCGTATCGCTCTGTCATGATCTTTCCTTGTCGGGGGGGCGATGGGCCGACAGCAGGGCGTCGACCATGGTCTGGAGCACTTGGTCGCCGGAGCGACCCATGAGGAGCTTGCCCGAGAGCTGGAGCGCGGCGATGCCGTGGATGCCGGACCACATGGTGTGGGCCACGACCTTGGGGTCACCCACGATGACACCCGCCTCGATGGCCTCGGTCACCGTGCCCACGAGCACGCCCCAGGCGTCGGTCATGGCTTCGCGCACGAAGGGGTAGGCCTCGGCCTCGGGCTGCCCGAGCTCGAAGATGACCCGGAAGGCAGCGGGCTCGGAAACCGCGAAGGTGTAGTAGGCCTCGGCGAGGCGACGCAGACGGAGATCGTGATCGCGGGTGCCCTTCAACCGGCGGCGCAAAGCGGCGGCGAATCGGCGGAATCCCTCCGCCCGCACCGCGGCGAAGATCTCGTCTTTGCCCTCGAAGTAGCGGTAGGGCGTGGTGTGGCTGCAACCGAGGGCGCGGGCGAGCGTGCGTAGAGAGAAGCCCTCGAAGCCATCGTCGACGAAGAGCTCCATCGCGACCTCCACCGCCCGGGCACGAAAGGCCGCAACCTGATCCTCGCTGAGCAGAGGTCTCCCCACGTCGATTCGTTTACGGTGTTAAATTAACATCGTCAATTCATTTGTGAACGGGCGGCGCTTGACCCCGGGTGGTGCCTGGAGGTGCATGGGGCCATGCCACTGTCGAGGGAAGCCACCGCCGAGGCCTACCAACGCCATCTCGCGTGCCACCGCGCCGCCGACTGGTCGGGTATGGCCGACCTCTTCGCCCCCGACGCGACCTACCACGATCCCTTTTTCGGCCTCGCCGAAGGGCGCGAAGCCATCCGAGACTTCCTCGTGCGCAGCATGACGGGCCTCGACGACTGGACCTTCCCCATCGAGTGGACGGCCATCGACGAAGGACGTGTGGTCTATCGCTGGCGCAACACCCTGCCCGTCCGGCGCCGCGATGGTCGGCCCTTCGACTTCCCCGGGATCTCCAGCCTCGCCTACGACGAGCGCGGCCTCGTGAGCAACCAGACCGACCTCTACGATCGGGCCCAGTGTCTTCAGGTACTCGCCGAAGCCAAGGTCCCCGGCGTCGAGCGCATCGTAGGCGGCGCCAAGTGGCTCTCGAGCCCCTTCGTTACCATGGCCCACAAATGGGCCGGTCGGTGATCGGCCCGGGCCGAGTCCGTGGAGGTCGCTCTTCGTTCCTCCGCCCTCGCCGCCGCGGCCGGCGGACGACGTCGTCGCTCACCGCGATGTACGTCAGTCGTCGCGCCGGCGACCGCGTGCGAGCGAATCTTTGCTGCGCCGCCTACGGCGTCACCAGGTTGCCGGCCCCCTTGGACCCGCCGAAGAGGTACTTGCCGGCACCATAGAGGAGCTTGCCTGCCCCCTTGGCCAAACGTCCGGCGGGGATGAAGTCGCTGAACCCGTCCATGATCGCGATGTCTCGACTCCGCTTGTTGTCTGCCCACTGCTGAGGGGTCACGGCCGGCCGGGTGGCCAGCTCCCGCGCCTTCTTCGGGAGCTTGTCGTCGGGGCACTTGTTGTCGTCGTAGTCCTTGAGATGCTGCTCGAGCTTCTTCTGGTCGCTCAGATAGCGCTCCTCGTGCGAGCACCACCCAAGGGCCGTGGCCGGCCCTGAGCGTGTATTGCCAATGGGCGCCGACCAGTAGTTATGAGAGTTCGGGTTGACGTTGTACTTGTCGATGTAAGCGGCCATCCCATCTGTGAAGTCTTTGCCGGTGCCGAACATCGACTCGCAGGATCCATTCGACCTCAACAACTCGTTGATGGGTCCCTGTCGCCCTTTGAGCTGCTCTTGCCATCGCTGGTCGAGTCCCTTGAAGGGCTTGCCTTTGGAGTCCGTGCCGCCGTTCACGTACTTTTTGATCTTCTCGCGAAGCTCAGCGCAGTACTCACTGTCGTCGCACCCGTGCTCGCAGCGCCCTCGGCGAGGCGTGTCGCGGGGGTCGTTGTGGTTTGGTTTGCCTTTGCCGCCCAAGACGACCTCCTAACTCGTGACGCGAGGGATGATGTGTTTCTCGACGAAGCGCAGTCGTGTTGCAGCGGGACGTTCGACGTCACCCAGCACGTCCATGGCCGCCCGCCGCCACACGGCGTGCGCGTCGAGATTGGGGAGCCGAAAGAAGAGCACGTAGATCTCGCACAACCGCATCAACTCCTCGTCGGTCCGAAACACCCCCCAATCGGCCGCCGCCATGAGTGCCTTCGTCAGCTTCGCGGGGTCATCGATGTGGTCGAGGTGTCGTTCGTCGATGTAGCGGCGCAGCCGCCGAGCTTGCTGTTGCGCGTGCCCCGCGCTCAGCCGTTCGTACTGGTCTTCACGAATCTTGAGCATGAGCGTCTCCATCTGGCGCGGTCCGAGGCCACGGAAGCTCGGGCCAAGCGAGCAACGAGCCCGGCATCCAAACCCCGAGGTCTTCGAGAATGGCGTTTCCGGCCGATAGAATTCCCTCCCATCGATTCGAGGGAACGAGGCCGAGACAGCTACGAACGACGCGCTGGAAGCGGTGCATGCGGACCACCGATGCCACGGTGCCGAGCGGATCTCGGGGTGGGTATTCAGGGTCGAGACCGTGGTTGGCCATGAGCAACACGTCCCAATCTGAGAACGCCCCCCGTCGGTGCCCCTCGAAAACGTCCTCCAGTTCCTCGATGCCCGCTTCTTCCACGAAGCGCGACCAGATCTCTCGCGCCGCCTCACCAGGAAACGGCAGCTCGCCGCTCCGCTCCTTCTGGAGGGCCAAGCTCATGAGCATCAACCATCCAGACCACGCAGGCAGGATGGTGTGATGGGGCACGAAGGTGTGACGGGACCAGGCCATGAAGTGGCCCGGCGCCTCTGCGCCGACGCGCGCCTCGAGCTGGGCTCGATAGTGTTGGGCGAGGTCGACAGGCCA
>JAUHZF010000130.1 GCA_030426145.1 Polyangia bacterium | reverse complement strand
GGAAGGAGACCAGCCAATCGGGGCGGAAGAGCTGGGCTGCGCCGACCAGAGACGGGATGTTGCGATAGTGGGGCGGCGCCTCACGCCACGGCTCGTCCTCGAGCTGCGTGTGACAGTCGTCACAATCTTCGATCGGCTTGGGAAGCGATACGTCGACGACATGCGGCCCCTTCTCGATGCCGGCGTGGCAGCGGTAGCATTGGTACTTGCCGATGAGACGCCGTCCCTCTTTCGCGTCCCCGACCGTGAAGGCTGGCGCGAGGTAGTCTTTGGGCTCGCCGTGTTGCGCCATGGTGGCCATGACCCCGGCCATGATCGCAAGCCCCGCGAGGGCGAGGAGAATGGCGCGAAAACGCTTCACGACGCTGGCGCGACCGAGAGCGCGCACTCACGCTCGGGATCGAAGCTCGTGGCCCAGCAGCGGTCGATGGCCTCGTCGGCGAGTTTTCCGGATCCTCGGAGGCGTGCGAGGGCGGCCCAGCCCGCAGCATGCGACATGAGCTGCTGGCCCGAGAGGAGCTCGAGCTCGAATTGAACGAGGTGAGGCGGCAGGTCGCCCGTCGCTTCGGCATTCAGCGCTCGCCACAACCGCAGTCGTGGGTCGAGCGGCCCCCAATGCTCTTGCAGCGAGTCGAGGAGGCGACTGGCGACGGCCAGGTTCTCCTGCGCATGATGCCGCGGGCCCACCGTGCCCTGAGAGCCGACGATGAGCTGGGCGAGGATGAGGCGGGCACGCAGCGTGGACGCGTCAGGGAAGGCGTCGAAGTCGAGCGCCGCGAGCTCGGCATTGCGTGTGATCATCCGCAAGGCCTCTCGACGGTCGTCTTCGCTCGTCGACTTGGCGAGCGGTAGGGCCTCCCTCACCGCCGAAGGACCTGTGGGTGCACGAAGCATGAGTCCGCATGCCTCTCCGTCCCCCGTCACCGCCGTCATCCCCAGCGCCAGGGTGGCCCCCATGATCGCGCGCAGCACTGCGCCTCGCCGTCCTCGCATGGCTCGCTCCTCCCACGGGACCCGCGTCGAAGCTGGGCCCGAGGCAAGATCCGACGCCGGAGCGCGGCGAAAGTTCCTCGCGGCGTCGGTTTTTTTCGCGTCAGCTCGCGCGCAGGTCCTCGGCGATGAGGCCGAGAAGCGCGGTGGCGACGGCGATGAGCTCCCGACCAGACAAGCCAGTCGACTGGAGCTTGCGATAGATCGTCTTGGCGAGGATCTTGTGGGAGCGGTCCGATCGGAAGGGTGCCACGGCGTTCATCTCGTATCTCTCCTTCACAACGGAGTCTGAACGTCGCGTGTTTCAGTGCCGTTTCGTTTTCCCGACGACCTCAGTTCAGGCCGTCCGGCGGCGACCGAAGCGCCGGACCAGGGCGCGCAGGGCGAGGCCCATGAGGCCGAGGGGCAGAGCCCAAGGGACGAGTGCCACGGCGACGAGGACCGCGGCGCGGCCAAAGCTCGCGAGGGCTTCCCACGAACCGCCGAGGGTGGCCTTGATGCGGTCCCCGAAGGTCTTGGGCGGCGCCGCGGCGTAGACCTGCCGCGTGGTGAGCTGCAGCTCGATGGTGCTCATCGACACCCGCTCATCCCAGGAGCGGATCTGAGCCTCGTAGCGCTCGATCTCGCCGCGCACGCGCGCCAGCTCGCGTTCGACCTCGAGCAGGTCTTTCACCCCCGACGTCTTGGTGGCCAAGAGCTCTTGGAGACGGGTCTCGAGATGACGCGCATTCTTCAATCGCGCGTTGGTGTCGACGTAGGCGTCGGTGATGTCCTGTGCGCTGAGCTGCTCCTGGACGACCTTGCCCTCACCCGCGGCTTCGTTGAGGAAGATCGAGAGCTTGTCGCTCGGGACCCGCAGCGTGAGCGAGGCGTGGGACACCTCGCCGTCGTTGTGATCGATGCGGGCATCGGCCACGAAGCCTCCGTACGAAGCGAGCAGGGTGTCGAGCCGCTTTCGCGCCGCGCCGTAGTCACCTACCTCGACGTGAAGCTGGGCCGTCTGGATGAGCTTTCGTCCTTGGGCTGGTTGCGCTTTCTCGTCCTTGGCCTTCCCCGGCACGGGCGAAGCCGCGAGCTCACCGGCCTCCTGCTTGGCGCGCCCGTCGGCCACGGCCTGCGTCGCCTCCGGGGCGTCCATCGGCATGGCCTCGTCCTTGGCGCAGGCCGCGACGAGGGAGGTGAAGAGCAGGGCGACCAGGAGCTTCGTCCACTTCGACATCATCATGTTTGGTTAAACGAGATGCCGAGGCCGCCCTTCGTCATGGGATCATCACGACCTCGCTCCGAGCGTCGTGATCCCGTCACGGGACGTTCTAGAGGCCCCGATAGGCCTCGGGGCGGAGCGGAATCTCCCCCCGCAGGGCCGCATCGATGGCGCCCACGATCAGCGCGCGGTCGCGGGGAATGCGTCCCGCCAGGGGCAGGTAGTTCGACGCGTGGTTGGTGCGAAAGACCGCATCCGTGGGGCGGGCGAGGTCGACCATGGTGCGAAGCTCGGCCATGAGGCCTTCGATCTCCGGCACCTCGAACCGCCCCTTGCGGTGCAGCTTGGCCAGCGGCGTACCCGGCACCACGGTCACCGTGAGCGCGGCAAAGAACTGCGGATCCATCTCCGTGACCAGCTCTGCCGTCGCCTCCGCGTGCGCCTGACTCCGGTCCATCGCGATGCCGAGTAGGGCGATGACGCTGAGCGCCATGCCCGCCGCACGCGCCTTCTTCGCCGCCTCGACGTGACCGGCGAAGGTGTCGCCTTTGGCGATGCGCTTGAGCGTGACGTCGTCGCCCGATTCGGGGCCGATGTAGAGCTGGGTGAGCCCGAGCGACTTCAGCTCGTCGAGCTCTGCCTCGGTCTTGGCCGCGATGTTGCGCGCCATGGCGTAGCAGGAGACCCGTCGCAGCCGTGGAAAGGATGCACGCGCGCGTTCGAGGATCGCGCGCCAGTGGTCCATGGGCATGCCAAGGGCATCACCATCGGCGACGAAGAGCTTCTCCACGCGGCCTCCCACCGAGGCTGCGGCCGCGTCGAGATCCTCGAGACACTCGGCGACCGGTCGCTCCCGATACGTCTTGTCACGGTACATGTCGCAATAGGTGCAGTGGTTCCAACTGCACCCGATGGTGGCCTGCAAGATGAGCGCATCGGCCTCGGAGGGGGGCCGGTAGAGGCGACCTTCGTACCGCATGGCGAACGCCTGTCACGTCGCCGGCGCGATGGCAACGACGGCACCACATCCTTCCGCGTACGCCGACAAGCGGTCAGGCGACTACGGCAGTCCGAAGAGGGACCGACTGAGCAGCCCGAGCCCAAGGCTGAGGCCATTGGCGAGCAGCGACCAGGCAAGGGCCCAAGGCACTTTCCAGCGCCACAGGAGCAGCGCCTCCACCACCACCGCGAAGGTCTCCGCGACGACCACCATCCACTCCCATGGCAGAGGCAAATGGGGAAAGGCGAACCAAACGAAGGGGTGGGTCACCAGGCTGGGCACCAGTGCCACCAGCCATGGTTGTGCGACACGGTCGCCGAGCGCGCACCGATACACTCCGACCTCGACCACTTCGGTGAAGACGAAGGCGAGTGCCCATCGTGCGACATACCAGCTCATGGGGACCGTCAGGGCGCCGCGAGGTGGGCCTGAATCACGCGCCGAACGTTCATGGCGCAGATGCTACCGCGGGCGAAGTGCCTGCCCCAGGATTGTCCGCCCCTCGACGAGCGCTCGGCCACAGGTGGCGGCCGCCAGGTGGCCGCCGGCGGACCGCCACCCGACGTCTACCGCAAGGTCGCGAGATCACATCCGGCACGACGGGTGCATTCGCAGCCGTCATGCACACGGAACACCCCTTCGCCTTCGACCCCCTCACCCTCTGGCTCGCGCAGGTGCTCACCGAGGCGCGGAACGCCGCACGCGAAGCCCACGGCGAGGCGGATGACCTACGTCGCCTCGCCATGCACTTCACCCTCAGCGCCGCCGATCTCGCGGCCCGCCGTTGGACCCGATGCGTGCCGCAGCCTCGCATGCCGAGCTGGGCCCACTTCGAGGTCGCAGCTTGGCTCGACGAACTGCGACGTGAGCCCGGGTGGGGCCCGGAGCGACAAGCGACTGCGGTCGCGAGTCTGCTCGGGTTCTTCACCTTCCTGCACCGGCGCGGGAAGCTCGACGCCGAAGTCGCCGTCGCGCACCTCGCCCGGCTCGAGCACCACATCAACGAGCCGCTGCGGCGTCGCGGCTACCGGCCGCGCTACCGCGCCCTTCCAGGCACGGTGGTACCGTAGGACCAATACACGGCGGATGAGGAACGTCGCCCCTGGCGGATCCGCCGATGCTGGTGGCCTGAGAGCCATTAGGTCGGCTCGCAGGCTAACGCCGTCAGATGAGCGTTATCGCGACGACTCCGCGGAGTCGCGGAGCCCTGGCTTCGTGGTTCGACGTCGGTCTCGGTCTCGCACTCACTCGAGCTCGGTCTCGGTCTCGCACTCACTCGAGCTCGAGCTCGAGCTCGCACTCGGTCTCGAGCTCGCGCTCGGTCTCGAACCCGGAACCTCGAACCTCGCCCCAAGAACCTCGAACCCGGAACCTCGAACCCGGAACCTCGAACCTCGAACCCGGAACCTCGAACCTCGAATCACGCGGCAGGGCTCCGCTCAATCCGGGTCTCTCCCTACACTGCCGCGGCGGAACGACATGACGGCTGTCGTTGACGGGCCCCAGGCGCCCCTGGTGGGGTGGAACGACAGCCGAAATGTCGTTACGGGTCCCCAGTAGCCACCAACCCTGAGTTTGGGGGGGACGTTCGAGCTCTGCAGAGACTCAACGTCGACCAAGTCGGTATTGGCGCTGCACAGACTGGGTCTGCGACAGGTGAACGTCTGAATCGTCGATGTTGATGGTCTGCAGCGGTTGAACGTCGGCCGACCTCGCAGGCTAACGCGCCCCATGAGCCTTATCGCGACGACTCCGCGGAGTCGCGATGTCGTGGCGCCCCATGAGCGTTATCGCGACGACTCCGCGGAGTCGCGGCGCCCCATGAGCGCTATCGCGACGACTCCGCGGAGTCGCGATGTCGCGGCGCCCCATGAGCGTTATCGCGACGACTCCGCGGAGTCGCGGCGCCCATGAGCGCTATCGCGACGACTCCGCGGAGTCGCGGAGTGGCGGAGTCGCGGAAGCTTCGTGACTCGCCCCCGCCCCCCGACCGAGCACGAGACCGAGCACGAGACCGAGCACGAGACCGCGACCGAGACCGCGACCGAGACCCAGCCAAAAAAGTCCCCGGCGAGGCGTCACACGCGCCACGCTCGTAGAGCGGCGCGGCTTCGCCAATGGTCCTTGGAGAGAATGCCTGCTCGAGGCCGGCCTCCCCATCCAAACGGCGTTGGGCCGGAGCGCCTACTCCACCGGCGGTGGGGGAGCGGCACCGTAGAGAGGTGCCACGCCGCCGCCCTGGCCCATGCCGCCTTGGCCGCTTCCTCCGTCGCCGCCCTGACCGCCCATGCCGCCCTGAGCCGTGCCGCCCTGGCCCATGCCGCCCTGCCCACCACCGGTGGTCGCGCCGCTGCTGGTGCTGCCGCTACTGGTCGTGCCGCCACTGCTACTGCTGCTACTGCCGGCCGAGATCACCGTCTCGTCGCCACAACCGACCACCGCCACCGAGGCGCCGAAGACGAGCGCTGCCGTGCGCGAGAGGCGCCCGGTGGGCTGAGGCCGCGCCGCCGCTACGATGAGCTCTCCGCCACAGAACGGACAGGCGGCTTCGCTGGCGCGCACGTGGCGCGCACAGCTCGAACAAGGAATCAAAGGTCGCATCACACATTCTCCTCGGCTCGAGGGTCGAGCCATTGGGCATCTTCGTCCACCACACGGCGCGCTTGCTCCAGCTCATCTTCGGGCCATGCCTCGTCCCACGCCCGAAACCGGCCGTGATCGAAAGGCTCGCCCGGTGCGGCTTCCTCCGCGGCGAGGCGCTCTCGCTTTCCTTCACGGAGCTTCTCGAGCGCCCGGTGGTGGCAGTAGGGGTTGTTGCCGGGTCGCCCGAAGAGCACGTGGCTCGTCCACGAGCAGCCGGCGCGACAGACGTCGGCGTAGTAGCAGTCGCGACAGTCTCCCCAGAGGTCGTCCACCGTTCGGTCTCGGGTGAAGCGCAGTGGCTTGCTCTGCTCCCAGATGGCTTGCAGCGAGTGGTCGCGAACGTTGCCACCCACGTACTCACCCGTGGGCAGGGAAGGACAGCCCTTGATGTCGCCATTGGCTTCGATGCCGAGAGTGGTGCGACCGGCTCCGCACGAAGCCATGTGTCCCTGCGGGAGCTGACCGCGCAACATCGACTCGTAGGGGCCGAAGTAGCCCACGTTGTTTCCGGGCCAGATGCGAACCCGATGCTCGTCCGCGTGCACCTTGCATCGCGCGAGCATCGGCATGACCTCCAGCATCTGATAGGGCTGGAGCAAGAGCTCCGGCTGGTCGGCAGCACGCCCCATGGCCACAGTGAGCTGAACCTGCCAACTGTGCACGCCGGCCGCGACCACCTCGCGGAAGAGCGCTTCGATCTCGCGCAGGCTGGTGGCTCCGATCTGGGTGTTGACCGCCACGGGGATCCCCGCCGCGCGGAGGTGGCCGAGCGCAGCAAACGCAGCGTCGAAGCTACCCTTCACGCCTCG
This sequence comes from Polyangia bacterium, assembly GCA_030426145.1. Taxonomy (GTDB): domain Bacteria; phylum Myxococcota_A; class Polyangia; order Polyangiales; family Polyangiaceae; genus JAPYTK01. The sequence continues at coordinate 17,463 of JAUHZF010000130.1, read as the reverse complement.
CAGACGGTCGTGGGTCTCGCGCAGTCCGTCGATGGAGACCGAGACGCTCATGAGACCGGCGTCTTTGGCCTCGCGCGCGAGCTCGGCGGTGATCCCACGACCGCCGGTGGTCATCGAGCACTGCATGCCGCGATCGCGGATGCGGCGCACGATCGCCACCCAGTCCTTGCGTAGGTAGGCCTCGCCCCCGATGACCGTGACCTCTTTCAGCCCGAGGTCGGCCATCTGATCCACGAGGTCGAGCGCCTCGGCTGGCGACAACTCATCGGGCCGGGCGCGACCGGCACGTGAGCCACAGTGGCGGCAGGCCAGGTCGCACTTCAACGTCAGCTCCCACACGGCGTAGATCGGTCGCCACTTACGGTCGACGTCGCGCGAGGGCCCGGCCAACGGCAAATGCCGCCTCGCCGGCTTGGCGAGAGGGGCGACGGGAAGACGCCGGGTTTCGGGCCGCGATAGGCTAACCGGCGCCCCCAGGTGCGGTCGACCTCCACGTTTTCGCCACCTTGCAGAGAACGCGGTGCCATCGCCCCCGTCGATGCACCGCCCAGCTTCCGACACGGAGGTCAGGGGGCGTTCGGGGAGGCACACCCGGGGCCGCCGTCCCACAGACGATGCACGAGCTCGAGCAGCTCCTCTCTCGTCCAAGGCTTGGCCACCACCGCGCTGACCTGACCTGTCTCGAGCTGCTCTCGCACCGGCGCGGTGTGGGCGTGTGCGGTGACGAAGACGTAGATGACGTCCGGGGCCACCGCCTTCGCGAGCTGAACGAAGGCCGCCCCGTCGGTACCGGGCATCGCGAAGTCGACGAGCGCCACATCCGCCGCCCCCGCCTTCAGCTGACCGAGCGCCTCGTCGACCTCGGACGTGACGGCGATCGGGACGTGGCGACGCAGCACCCGGCGAGCAGCACGAAGAACCGACTGATCGTCGTCGATCATGATGACGCGCGGACGCTCGCTCGACAGTTCCATCTAGACCACCTCGGGAAGGGGCAATCGTAGCCGGAACACGCAGCCAGTGGAATCTTCGCGGTGCGCCACCGTCACCGTACCTCCCAAGCGCTGGGCAAGCTGCTTGACCACGGCCAACCCCAGCCCCGTCCCGACCCCGAATGCCTTCGTCGTGAAGAACGGCTCGAAGCAAGAGGCGAGCGCTTCTTCGTCCATTCCCGGGCCGTCGTCCTGCACCGCCACCTCGACCTCTTGGCCGTCCCGCATCAGCACCACCTCCACATGTCCCCCCTCGCCCGTGGCTTCGAGGGCATTGCCGATGAGGTTGTGGAGGATTTGCTCGAGATGATGTCGCTCACCCGAGACCGACGTCTGTGCCGCACCGCCATCGTCGAATTCGACCGATGTCGGCTCGCGACGCGCCCGCTCGGCAACCACCTGCGCCACCACGGGTCCGATCGGCCACACGCTCTTCTCACGCGACGATGCGGGGGCCTCGTCGCGGCGCACGAAGACGCGCAGGTCGCGTTGGATGGCCTGGATGCGATCGACCGCATGAAGCGACTCCGCCACGACGTCTTCGAAGTCTTCGGCGAGCTCCGCGAGCTGGGCCGCCGCCTGACCCTTCGACGCCCCCGAGACGACACGCCCCGCATCGTCGAAGAGCGGCGCGAACTCCGCGAGCGACTGCAAGTTGCACCGAATGACGGTCAACGGGTTGTTGATCTCGTGGGAGGTCTGGGCGAGCACCCGCGCGAGGTTCGCCCAATGGCGTCCTTCTTCCTCGGCCCGCCGGGCGGCGAGCACTTCGCACTGGAGCTCGTGCGCCCGAACGGCGCTGCGCACGCGGGCGCGAAGCTCGACGGAGCGAAACGGCTTGTTCATGTAGTCGTTCGCGCCCGCGTCGAGCGCGGCGGCCAGAACCTCTTCGTCGCCTCGGGCCGTGAGAAGGAGAACCGGCACATCTTTCATGCGCGCGTTCCCGCGAATGTGGCGCAGCAGCTCGAGTCCGTCCATCTCGGGCATCATCAAGTCCGACAACACCGCCGCCGGCAACAACGGACAGTCCTCGAGATACGCCAAGGCCGAAGCACCATTGGTGCAGTGCCGTACGGGGTAGTGGTGAACGAGCGTCTCGCACAGCATGGCGGCCAGATCGCGATTATCCTCGACGACGAGGACCCATGGACCCGCCGTTGGTGGGGGATCGTCGACGAGTGGCGCGAACACGGCAGGCGACAGGATGCCCCGCGTGGCGACCTCCGGAGGCGTTGACCCCGTATCGCCGTCTTCGGACGTCGTGACGATCGGAAGGTCGACCACCACCTTGGTGCCACGACCGAGCTCACTCTCGAGCGCGACCTCCCCATCCATCGCGCGCACGAGCTCCTTCACGAGCGCGAGGCCGATCCCCGTGCCCTCGTGGCGTCGCTGCATGCTCGACTCGGCCTGCTGAAAGCGCTCGAAGATGCGCGCTTGGTCCTCGGGCGCGACGCCGATGCCCGTGTCCATCACCACCAACCGCATGCTCGCTTCGTCGCCGAGGCTGACCGTGACGCTCACTCGACCACCGCGAGGCGTGAACTTGATCCCGTTGGAGACGAGGTTGGCGACGATCTGCTGGAGGCGCTTTCGGTCCCCACGGACCCGAAGCCCCGGCGGCCTCGAGAGCTCGAGCTCGAGTCCTTTGGCCTCTGCCGCGGGACGACTTGCATCCACGAGCTCCGCGATGGTCGCCACGGCGTCGAAGGGCGCCTGCTCGAGCTCGATGCCCACCGACGAGCGGCTCTTGGTGAAGTCGAGCACGTCGGTCACGAGCTCTTCGAGGCGCTCCGCGTTGCGCAACAGACGCCGCAGCACCCGGCGGCGCTCATCATCGAGCTCCTCACCGATGAGCTTCTCCATCGGCGCGATGATGAGCGACAGCGGCGTTCGGATCTCGTGACTCATCGTCGCGAGGAAGGTGTCCTTCACCTCCGAGGCACGCTCGGCCACGCGCTTGGCCTCCTCGAGCGCGAGCTCGGTCTCGCGGCGGGAGGTGATGTCGGTGAAGATACCGAGCACCCCGACCGCATCGCGCCACGGCAGCGGGACGGGCACCTTCGAGGTCAACAGATAGGTGGTGGTGCCGTCGGCCCGGTGCTGAGGTTCTTCGATGTTGAGGCGAGGCTCTCCCGACGCTCGAACGAGCTCGTCGTCGAGGAGGTACCCCAACGTCTCCGACGGCGCCCACGCGAGCTCGAGGTCGCAGCGCCCAATCAGCTCCTCCGGCGAGAGGCCGGCGATGGCGGCAAAACGCTTGTTCACAAACAGGTAGAAGCCGTCCTCGTCCTTGAAGAAGACCGAGTACGGGAGTCGGTCCATGACCACGTCCGCGGCGAGCTTCGTGGCGTCCTGGTGCGCTCGAGCATCGTGGAGGCCATGCACGCCGAGGATTCGCTTCACGCCGACGAGGACCATGGTCACCAGCCCCGGCGTCGCGCTCTCGTCCATGGTTTCGGAGGCCGCGGCCAAGACGACCGAGGCGCGCGTTCGCGCCGTCGAGCTCGGTCCCTGGATCGCCAGGCCGTGGAGACGGAGGAATGTGGCTCTCGCTTCGCTCACGGCCACCCCGTTCCGCAAACAGTCGTCGAGCGCCTCATCGAGGGCATCGCGAAACTGAGGTCGGGAGCTCGGGGACGACATCGGGATGCCTCAACATACCGTCAACCCTCGAAGAACGGAGACAACAACCCTCCTGACAGGTGGGTGGTCGCAATGATCTTCAGGGTCTCTTGTCGCGCGCGCCTTCGACGCTAAAGGTGTCGGGATGTCGGTGGCCCCGCAACGCGACGCCCTCTCGGTCTTCGGACCGGCCACCGCCACGTGGTTCAGCCGCGTGTTCGAGGGGCCGACCGAGGTCCAGCGTCGCGGTTGGGCACGCATCGCCAACCGAGAGCACGCGCTGCTGTTGGCCCCCACCGGAAGCGGCAAGACCCTGGCCGCCTTTCTCTACTGCCTCGATCGACTCGCCCAGCGTGCGCCGGAGCAACGGGAGGGCACGCGCGTGCTCTACGTCTCGCCCCTGAAGGCCCTGGCTTACGACGTGGAACGAAACCTGCGGTCGCCGCTGGTGGGCATCGAGCGGGCCGCCAAGCAGCTCGACCTGAACCTGGTGCCCCCGCGGGTCGACATCCGCTCGGGTGACACCTCGCAGAAGCAGCGACGTCTGCAGAAAAAAGACCCAGCGGAGATCCTGGTCACGACCCCAGAGTCGCTCTACCTCATCCTCGGGTCTCAGGCGCGGGAGAACCTGAAGTCGGTGGAGTGGGTCATCGTCGACGAGGTGCACGCCCTCGCCCCCACCAAACGCGGCGCACACCTCGCCCTCAGCCTCGAGCGGCTCGCCGACCTCACCGAGGTCGACCCCCAGCGGATCGGTCTCTCGGCCACGGCCACGCCGGTCGTCGAGGTGGCCCGCTACCTCGGCGGCGACCGCGAGGTGGCCATCGTCGACACCACCCAGCCCCCCGCACTCGACCTGCAAGTCGTGGTGCCGGTTCCGGACATGACCAAGCCGGACCAGAAGCGTGTCGACGCCCCGACCGAAGAAGCGGTGGACGACATGGTCACGCCGCCCGCCGAGGAGGACAGCCCGGATTTCGAAGATGAAGACCCCGACTTCGACCTCTTCCTCGACGGCGGCGGGGATGGCGTTCCAGAGATGGGCACGGTCGCCCCCGAAGAGCTCTTCGGCACGGAAGGCGAGCCGCGCCAGCACGGGATTTGGCCGGTGGTGGTGCCCGAGCTGGTCTCGCTCATCCAGTCCCATCAGACGACCATCGTCTTCGTGAACAGCCGCGGCCTGTGCGAGCGACTCGTGCAGCGCATCACGGAGGCGACCGAAGACGAAGGCCTCGTGCGCGCCCATCACGGCAGCCTCTCGCAGACCCACCGCCGAGAGACGGAGGAGATGCTCAAGACCGGCCGCATCAAGGGGATCATCGCCACCTCCTCCCTCGAGCTCGGCATCGACATGGGGGCCGTCGACCTGGTGGTCATGGTCGAGTCGCCGGGCTCGGTGGCCCGGGGCCTGCAGCGGATCGGCCGCGCGGGTCATGGGGTTGGCCAAACGAGCAAGGGACGCCTCTTTCCCAAGCACCGCGGCGACCTTCTCGAGGCCACCGTGGTGGCGCGTCGCATGCGGTTGGGCGAGCTCGAGCCGCTGCGCCTACCCAAGAACCCACTCGACGTGCTGGCCCAGCAGGTGGTTGCGATGTGCGCGCTCGAGCCGCAGGCCCTGGGTCACGTCGAACGCGTCTTGCGCCGGGCCGCGAGCTTTCAGGACCTCCCGCACGACGCCTTCGTAGCGGTACTCGACATGCTGACCGGTCGCTACCCATCGACCGACTTCTCCGACCTGCGACCACGCCTCACCTGGGACCGCGACACCGACGAGCTCGCGCCGCGTCGCGGCACCCGCAGCCTCGCCATCGTCAATGGTGGCACCATCCCCGACCGTGGCCTGTACAGCGTGCACCTCGCTTCGCCAGATGGCGTCCGGGTGGGTGAGCTCGACGAGGAGATGGTGCACGAGACACAGCCCGGCCACGTCATCACCCTCGGCGCCACCAGCTGGCGGGTCGACGAGGTCACGCGCGACCGCGTGATGGTCACGCCGGCGCCAGGCGAAGTGGGGCGCATGCCCTTCTGGAGGGGTGAAGGTCCAGGGCGTCCCATCGAGCTCGGGCGCGCCATGGGTAGCTTCCTGCGCAACCTGGGCAAGAAACCCAAGGAGCAAGCCGAAGCGGAGCTGGTGAACGACTACCTGCTCCACCCCCTCTCTGCCGAGAATCTCCTCCGTTACCTCGACGAACAGAAGGAGGCGACGGGCGCCGTCCCCACCGATCGCAGCATCACCGTCGAGCGCTTCCGCGACGAGCTGGGGGACTACCGCATCTGCATCCTGTCTCCCTTCGGGGCCCGTGTGCACGCGCCTTGGGCCCTCGCGCTCGAGGCCAAGCTCATGGCCGAAGAGAGCGAGCTCGAGGTGCAATGCATGTGGAGCGACGACGGGATCTGCGTACGCATCGCCGACGCCGACGAGCTGCCGAATCTGCCGTCTCTCTTCCCCGAGCCCGAGGAGGTCGAAGAGCTCGTCGTCGACCAGCTCGGCAACTCCGCCCTCTTCAGCAGCCACTTCCGCGAGAACGCGGCGCGCTCGTTGCTCCTGCCGCGGCGCCGCCCCGGAAGCCGCACCCCCTTGTGGCAGCAACGGCTCAAGTCGCAGCAGCTGCTGAAGGTGGCGCGCTCGTACCCCTCGTTTCCCATCGTGGTCGAGACCTACCGCGAGTGCCTGCAAGACGTCTTCGACCTTCCTTCGCTGCGCGAGCTCCTGGGCCACATCCGCTCGCGCAAGATCAGGATTCACGACTGCGAGACGAGCGTCGCCTCCCCCTTCGCGCGCTCCCTCGTATTCGCCTTCGTGGCGGCCTATCTCTACGAGGGCGACGCCCCCATCGCCGAGCGACGCGCCCAAGCGCTGGCCCTCGACCGCAACCTCCTCCGTGAGCTGCTGGGCGAAGAGGAGCTGCGCTCGCTGCTCGACCCCGAGGTGATCGAGGAGCTCGAGCGCGAGCTGCAGCTCCTCACCGACGACCGCAAGGTGCAGCACCTCGACGCCTTGCACGACATGCTCCGCCGCCTCGGCGCCCTCGACCAAGAGGAGGTGGCCGCCCGCTGCGATGGGCCCCACGCGGCCTGGCTCACCGAGCTCGAAAAAGCGCGGCGCGTCGTCTCGCTCGGGATCGGCGAGCGCAAGATGTGGGTCGCCGTCGAAGACGTGGCCGCCTACCGCGACGCCCTCGGTGCCGTTCCCCCCATGGGTCTACCCCGCGCCTTCCTCGAACCCATCGAAGCGCCACTCGAGGAGCTGGTAGGTCGCTGGGCTCGAACCCACGGTCCCTTCACGGCCGAGGCCTTCGCCCTACGACACGGCCTCTCGGTCGCGGCCGTCACGCCAGTGCTGCGATTGCTGGAAGGCCAGGGCCGCGTCACCCCGGGCGCCTTCTCGACCCACGGCGACCGCGAGTGGTGCGACCTCGAGGTGCTGCGTCGCATCAAGCGCCGCACGCTGGCCCGACTGCGGGGCGAGGTCGAGCCGGTCGACCGCGCCACCTTCGCCCGCTTCTTACCGTCGTGGCATGGCCTCGACGATCCACGGCGTGGCCAAGTCCGCCTGGAGGAGACCATCCTCCAGCTCGAGGGCATGCCGCTGTCCTACGCCGAGCTCGAGCGCAGCGTCTTGCCGGCTCGGGTGGCCGAGTTCAGTCCCCGCATGCTCGACGACCTCGGCGCCATGGGCGAGGTCGTCTGGGTCGGGCACGGTTCCCTCGGCTCGAGCGACGGCAAGGTCGCCCTCTACCGGCGCACCCAGATCGGCAAGCTGCTCGATCCGCCCGAGATCGATCTCGAGGCCTCGTCCGACCTCGAGCGCGCGCTCGTCGAGAAGCTCACCCAGCGTGGCGCGTGTTTCTTTCAAGAGCTCCAGATGGCGTGTCGCGGCCTCGACGCGCGCTTGGAAGAGATCGTCGCCGCGCTGTGGGACCTCGTGTGGAAGGGCCTCGTCACCAACGACACCTTCCAGCCGCTTCGCGCCCTGGGCATGCGCAAGGCGAAGCGCACTCGCCGTCGCGGCAATACCGACCTCCGCGTGGCCGGGCGTTGGTCGCTCGTGAGCGATCTGCTCGACGCGGTCTCGCCGACCGAACGCCTGCACGCGCGCGCGGTGATGCTGCTCGAGCGCCACGGGATCGTGAGTCGGGAGGCGGCGAGCATGGAGTCACTGCCGGGCGGCTTCTCATCCGTCTACCCCGTGCTCAAGCAGATGGAGGAGTCGGGCAAGGTCCGTCGCGGCTACTTCGTAGACGGGATCGGCGGCGCTCAGTTCGCCTTCGCGGGCGCCGTCGACCGCCTACGCGGGTTCCGCGAGCCCCGCTCCGAACCTCAGGCCCTCGTCATCAGCTCACCAGACCCCGCCAACCCCTACGGGTGGGTCGTGCCGTGGCCCGAGCAACCGTCCGAGGTCTCTCGCACGCCGCGCCGGGTGAGCGGTGCCCTGCTGGTGCTCGTGGATGGCACACCCGCGCTCTACCTCGAACGCGGAGGCAAGGTGCTGCTCACCTTCGAAGGCGTCGAGGGCCCATCCCTCGAGCGCGGATTCGACGCCCTTCACGACCACCTGGCCCAGCACAGCCGCAAGACGGTGCACATCGAGCAGATCGACGACCTGCCCGCCCTTCGTTCCCCCCACGCGCCCTTCCTCAAGGAGATCGGCCTCTCCTTCGACCACCGGGGCCTCATCATCGAACGACGGATCTAGATAGTTGACCGTGCATTCGTTACAGATCGTCGCGAAGCGACGCCGTTTGGGGTGGGGCCCCGCGCGAAGCGTGGGGCGGGGCCTTCTGAAGGCCCCGAGAGGTAAGGGAAGAAGTGAACAGGGGTCGTGTTCGCGGAGCCTCGACTCGTCCTCGCCCCGTCCGGGGCGAGTCGAGGTGTAGCGAACCCAAGGGAACGTATTCAGGTGCCGGAGGGAGACACGCTGCATCGCTTGGCGGCGAGGCTTTCCCCCAAGCTGCTGGGCCAGACCGTGGTTCAGGCGCGAAACCGGGCTCAAGGGGAGCTGGACGTCATCGCGGGCGCCACCGTCGAGAACGTGGCCGCGCTCGGAAAGAACCTCCTCATCGACCTCTCCGGCGGGTGGAGCCTTCGCGTTCACCTCGGGATCGGCGGCAAGTGCGACACCTATCCGCGCGGGCAACCGTGGCGCCGCTCCAGTCGCACCGCCACGCTCGTGCTCGAGACGCAGGCGCATGAGGTCGTCTTCTTCAAGGCGCCGCAGACCAAGCTCGTACGCACCGCGCACCTGCGGGCCACCCCTGCCCTGGTAAAGCTGGGGCCCGACCTGTTGGGCCGGACCATCGACTATGACGCGATCCGTGAGCGCGCACGGCAACCGGGAAACGCGGGCCGTGCGCTCGGCGAGGTGTTGCTCGACCAACGCATCGCGGCTGGGATCGGGAACGTCTACAAGTCCGAGCTGCTCTTCCTGCGGCGCCTCCATCCGTGGGCCCCGCTGTCGTCGATCGACGACGAGCAGTTGCACGGGCTGTTCAAGCTCGCCCGTGAGCTGATGAAGAAGAACATGCGCACCCGCTGGCGGACGACGCGGTTCCTTCCTGGCGACCGTCACTGGGTCTACGGCCGCACGGGTCGCGCCTGTTTTCGCTGCCGAAGCCGCGTCGAGAGCGGCCGCCAAGGCGAGCAGGCGCGAAACACTTATTTCTGCCCACGCTGCCAAGCTCGCCCCGCCACCGAGACGGGAAGGGATTGACGTGTGTCACACTGTGTCGTACCCGGCCATGCCCCAGGGTCGCTGACCCGTGCGGCGTGACCCACCTCGAACCCGCTCGTCCTACATCCAGTGAGCGCGGAAAACGGGCTTAACGCTGCACAGCGGGGGGCAAATAGGTGACACGTGACACCACGCGTTATAACTTTGTGGCTGAGTGACCGGTGAGGAGAGGCGCCGGCACCAAACATGCAGGGCTGGAAGGTCCAACCCCGTTCTTACTTTGATGGTCCTCGGGGGAGGTAAACCATGAAAAACATAATATCTTCGGCTCGGTTGCTCGAAGCCAGAAGGGCTCGAGAGGTGGACCAGGCGCGTGACGCGCTTCGCCACCAGGCACAACAAATCGCGACATTGGCGTCGCGGTTGGACGAACGATTTGTGGAAGCCGTTTCACTCCTCGAGAGGGTGGAGGGCCACGTCGTGGTCGCCGGCGTCGGCAAATCAGGGCAGATCGGGCGCAAGCTCGCGTCGACCCTCTCGTCCACCGGCACCCCTGCGTTCTTCGTGAACGCCGCGGAGGCCGCTCACGGTGACCTCGGCATGATCACGTCGAGGGATGCTGTAATTCTCATATCTTACAGCGGAAAGACGGAGGAAGTCCTCCGAATGATTCCGCACATCAACCGCATCGGAGCGCCCTCGGTGGCCCTCGTCGGCAACCAGAACTCGCCGCTCGCCCGCAGCTGTGACGTGGTGCTCGACGTGTCCGTGGAGCGTGAGGCTTGTCCCAACAACCTCGCGCCCACCACCTCCTCCTTGGCCACCCTCGCCATGGGCGACGCCCTGGCGATGAGCTTGGTGCGCCGTCAGCGCTTCTCTGCCAATGACTTCGGACAGTTGCACCCCGGCGGAAGCCTGGGCGACAAACTCTCCCGACGCGTTGGTGAGGTCATGCGGCGCCGCAGCGCCCGGGTGCCCGGATGGGATCTTCCCATCGTCTCGCCCACCGCCAGCGTCACCGACTGTCTCCTCACCATGACCGAGGGCCGCCTCGGGCTCGTATTGGTGATGGACGGCAACCGGATGCTCGGGATCCTCACCGACGGCGACCTGCGTCGCTGCCTTCAGGAGCACGGTGGCCAGCTTCAAGGGCTCGACGTGCAGCGCGTGATGACCCCAAATCCGCTCACGATCGGCGAAGACGTCCTCCTCGGCGACGCCTACGAGCTGATGATCGCGGAGAAGGTCACCGCGCTGGTGGTGGTCGATGAGGGCGGCGCCGTCTCTGGCGTCGTCCAGGTCTTCGACGTCGAGTAAGCTGAGGGCCATGAGCCTTCTGCGCGGCTTGGTCGTGCAGTCCGAAGTCGTCCACGCGATCTTCATGCGTGAGACGCGGACGCGTTTCGGCCAGTACCGAATGGGATACCTGTGGGCGATCGCCGACCCGGCGATCGTCATCCTCACCATCGCGGGCTTCTTCGCTCTGGTGAAGCGGGCCGCCCCCTACGGGATGGACATCTACAGCTTCATCGCGACGGGGATCATCCCCTACAAGCTGTTCGCCAGCTCAGCGCAGCAGGTCGGTGAGTCGGTCAACGGCAACCGGGCGCTGCTCTTCTATCCCCGGGTCCTGCCGATCGATCTGGCCCTCGCCCGTGGTCTCTTCGAGCTCGCGACCTACGGCGCGGTCTTCGTGGTGCTGATGGGCCTGCATGGCCTCGCCACCCAGCGGCTCGTCGTCGATGAACCCCTCTACGTCATCGCGGGCCTCACCCTCGCGTCGCTGCTGGGCACGGCGACCGGCCTGGTCTTCTGCGCGATCGGCGTGATGTCACGCACCGCAGATCGTGCCCGCGGACCCCTCCTGCGGCCTCTCTTCTGGATCTCGGGCATCTTCTTCACCGTCGAGGCCCTGCCCGTTCACGTGCGGCCCCTCGCGGGGCTCAACCCCATCATCCACTGTGCCGAGCTCGTGCGCTCCGGGTGGTTCGTGAGCTACGAAGACACCTACGTCGACACCAGCTACCTCTTGCTCTGGATCCTCGGCCTGTCGGTTGTCGGGCTCCTGCTCGAGCGGCGTGTGCGCCGGAAGATCGAGGTCGCGTGATCCGACTGGAGAACATCACCAAGGTCTACAAGACCAAGCGGGGCCGACACACGGTCCTCGACGACGTCTCGTTCGAGGTCCCCCTCGGCACGAGCATGGGGATCATGGGCCGCAACGGCGCCGGCAAGTCCACCCTGCTACGCATCATCGGCGGGGCCGAGATGCCCACCTCGGGCACCGTCACGCGAGGCAGCCGCGTCTCCTTTCCCATCGGGTTCTCGGGCGCATTCCACGGCTCGCTCACCGGCGAAGAGAACTGTCGCTTCGCGGCCCGGATCTACGGGCAGGAGATCCACCGGGTCGTGCGGGAGACCCGCGACTTCGCCGACATCGGCGAGTACTTCTACAATCCGGTTGGCACCTACTCCACCGGTATGCGAGCACGCCTCGCCTTCGGATTGAGCATGAGCATCGACTTCGACGTCTACCTCGTCGACGAGGTCACGGCGGTGGGCGACCGCCGGTTCAAGAAGAAGTGCTCCGCTGCCCTGAAGAAGCGAGCCGAGTTCGGAAGCCTCATCGTGATCTCCCACAGCGTGGCCACGCTCCGCCAGCTATGCGACAAGTGCGCAGTGCTCGACCAAGGCAAGCTGACCGTGTACGACACGGTGGACGCCGCCAACGAGGTCTACGCCGCGTGAACGACACGGTCCGCAACAAGAGCGAGGTGAAAGGCGAAGCCGAGCTCCGCCGCGCTCGCTTTCGCCGCCTCGCCATCATCTTCGGCCTCGTGGTCCTGCTGCCGACCCTCCTCTCCGTGGTCTACTACGGCGCGATGGCGAGCCCTCAATACGGCTCGGTCACCACCCTCAGCCTCGAGACGGGCGTCGCTCGGGCCGGGGGCAAAAAGGGTGCGGCATCGAAGGACCTCGATCTGCTGAAGGCCTTCGTCGAATCCCGCGCCGCCTACGAGGCCCTGCTGCAAACCGGCTTCCGCGAGCACTACGGCAGCGGCGACATCGACCGCTTCTCGCGTCTCGGCGAAGGAGATGACGCCGGTTATGCCTTCTACCAGGAGCAGCTCGAGATCGAGCCCGCTTCGGATGCAGCCATCGACGTGGTCTTCTACGCCTTCGACCCCGACCAGGCCCAGGCCATGAGCCAGGCGCTGCTCAGCCACCTGAAGGCTCAGCTCGCCGCGGAGCGCGAGAAGACGCGTGAGCTCCTCGTCGCGCCCGCCATCGCCCGCGCCGAAGCGCAGCGCGAGGCTTTGGCCAAAGCGAGCGGCGACGTCGAGACGGACGTCGCGCAGCGACGTCTGACCGCCGCTCTGCGCGAGGTCGAGATGGCCCAAGAAGAGGTCCTCCAGCGCGAAGCACGACTCGTCGTCGTGGCCGAGCCCTCACGGCCCGACGCTGCCAAGCGCCCCCGCCGCCTCTGGAACATCGCGACCATCTTCTTCACCACCCTCGCCCTCGGTGGCCTCGTCCTGCTCCTCGGCGACGTGGTGCGCGAGCACGGTCAGTTCTGAATACGTTCCCATGAGTCCGCTACACCTCGACTCGCCCCGGGGCGGGGCGAGGACGAGCCGAGGCTTCGCGAACACACCCCCTGTTCACTCCTTCCCCCATCTCTAGGGGCCTTCAGAAGGCCCCTCCCCTCGCTGCGCGAGGGGCCCCACCCCAAACGGCGTCGCTTCGCGACGATTTGTAGCGAATATACGCTCAGCTATTGAGGTAAAAATGAAGCTGTTGCAGTTCGAGGTTGGGCCCGACCGGCCTCTGTTTCTCATCGCGGGTCCTTGCGTCATCGAGAACGAGGACATGGCCCTCGCCTCGGCAGAGCGCCTCGCCGCCATCGCAAAGAAGCTCGACCTGCCGTACATCTTCAAGGCGAGCTTCGACAAAGCGAACCGCACGTCACATCAGAGCAAGCGCGGGTTGGGGCTCGAAGAAGGCCTGCGCATCTTCGAGACCATCAAGAACGAGGTCGGCGTGCCGGTGCTCACCGACGTGCACGAAGACACCCCGATGGGCGAGGTGGCTGCGGTCATCGACGTGCTTCAGACGCCGGCCTTCCTCTGCCGCCAGACCAACTTCATGCAGCGGGTGGCCCGGACCGGGAAGCCGATGAACGTGAAGAAGGGGCAATTCCTCGCGCCGTGGGACATGAAGCACGTGGTCGAGAAATGCACCGCCGTCGGGAACGAGCAGGTCATGGTCTGCGAGCGAGGCGTGTCCTTCGGCTACAACACCCTCGTCACGGACATGCGCAGCCTCGCGTGGATGCGCGAGACGGGCTGCCCCGTGGTACTCGACGCGACACACTCGGCCCAGCAGCCGGGCGGAGCCGGTGGCGCATCAGGCGGGCAGCGCGAGATGATCCCGGTGCTCGCCCGCGCCGGCGTCGCCGCTGGGGTGGCGGGGCTCTTCATGGAGATCCACCCCAACCCCGAAAAAGCATGGAGCGACGGTCCCAACCAATGGCCGCTCGACCGCGCGGAAGAGCTGCTGTCGATGCTGGTCGAGATCGACCGGGTAGTGAAGGCCCGGCCCTACGCCGAAACCACGAGCGGCTGAAGACGCTCGACGCGCTCAGTCCTCCGCCATCAGTCCCGGCTTGTCCCGCGCGAGCCACTCATGCATCGCCGCCTTCTCGGGGCGACCGAAACGCGCCAGCGTGCCGGACGCGCGTCGCTCGGTATAAATGTAGAGCACGTCCTTCACGAGCTCGACGGCTTCGTAGTCGCATCGGTCCAGCAACGGCAGCATCAGCGCGACGTCCGTGCAGTAGCGCAACCATTCACCGTCGGGACCCACGAAGAATGCGTCCGGCAGCGGTTGAGCGAGCCGGCGGCGGAAGGTCCGGACCGGCGTGCAGCGGAAGTGCCTCAATCGACGGTGTGCCTTGGCAACCAGCGCGGCGCGTGTGTACGGCGCAAGCGGGTTCTTGCGACCGGCCGAGCCCTCCCAATCGCCGAGGGACATCATGCAGGCCGGGTTCTCGGCGTAGTGCTCGCTGATCCGTCGCAACGCATTGGGGGTCAGCAAGTCGTCCATGTCGAGCAGCACACAGATGGCCTCAGCGTCGTCGACCGCATCGAGCATCTGCTTGCGCGCCCAGGCGGGGCCCCGGTTGACGTCGCTTCGGATGAGCGTCGCGCGCTCGGGCCGGTTCAGGCGCTCTAGGATCTCCCACGTGCCATCCGAGGAGCCGTCATCGAAAAAGATAGCCTGCAGGTCGAAACCGCCCGGCTCTTGCTCGTCGAAGACAGAACGCCAACAGCTCTCGACCATGTCGGCGCAGTTCCAGCCGTTCACCAGCACGACGATTCGCTGCGTCGGCAATCGCCGTTTCACGCTCAGGCTGAGCGCCTCCGGCAGATCGCGGAACTCCGCCCGAAGCGTGGCTGGGCTCTGCTCGGCGAGGGCCTCGGCGAGTCGAAGCTGTCCCTCGTGAAGCTCGTCACGCTTCCACGGCCCGTGCTCTTCGGCCACCGCAGTGGCGGGTTTGTGGTCGCGCCGTGCGGCCTGAAACAGGTTGTCTTCCCCGGTGTCGTGCGCCGTGAGCCAGTGCTTTCGACGTCGGACCGTGAGCATGGGAACCCCCGCCTGCTTGGCACGAATACCAAACCAGAGGTCGGCAACGCCCGTGGTGCGGAAGTGGTCGATCCTCACCTCGAGCGTGGAGCTGTGATAGGCGACCGTTCCGGTGCCGAGGAGATGAACCATCCGGTCTTGTTCGAGCGCGTCTCTGAAGTGAAACACCTGCCGACCCCGGAGGTAGTTGGTCATCGGATCCGCCAGATTGACGCCGTGCAAGCCGACCACGACGCGACGATCGTAGCGTTCGATGGCCCGAACGAGCTGTGCCACGTAGTCGGCCGGGTAATGGAGGTCGTCGTCGACGGTGACGTGGTAGGCGTCGTCCCCCAAGTCGGACGCGAAGTAGAACTTCCCGTTGTCCTTGAGGTCGCCCGCGGCCTCTTGGCTTCGCACGGCTCGGATCTTCGGGTGCACCAGGAAGTCGGGCACCTCATTGAACTCGTTGAGGTAGATGTTGAGCTGGTCCACCTGAGGCAGAAGCCGCTCGACTGTCTCCTTCAACACTTCGAGCCGCCGCGGCATGGTGGCCATCGACGCCACGATGCGAGGTGCAGCGTTGAGGTCATCTCCCCGTCGTGGCGACTGCTTGGCGGGTGCCGCGAAAGGTCGCCGCAGGAGAGGGAATCCGAGGTAGGGCGTTGCGTCTCCCTCTGCAAATCCCTCGTGAAACGCCGTGTAGGCATCGTAGTAGGCCTCTCGCACCGGAGAAGACACGACGGCTCCCTGCACGGTGGTGATCGCAGTGTCGCCCGTGGTGGTGAGCGAGCCAGCGTCGTGGCGGGCGAAGTAGCCGCAGGTCGGAAGTGTCACGATACGCTCCCCACTCGCCCGCATCCGATCGATCAGCTCGTCATCGGCGCCGACGCGTACCGAATCGAAGAACCCATAGCGCTGGTTCAACCACGCTCGTCGTACGAGCAACGAAATGCGACCTGCTCTCACCCACCGCTTGCCGCCGAAGAGCACGGTGCGGTTGTCGCGGCCGATACGCTTGTAGTTGACCATGTTGCCAATGCTCTGCGGTTCGTATTGCAGAGCGGCGAGCTGCAGCTCGAATCGGTGGGCGGGCGACACGTCGTCACTGTCGTGGAAGGTAACGAAGTCTCCCGTCGCCTCGGTCAAGCCGAGGTTCTTGCACCAATAGGTGCCGCGATTGGCCGGAGAGCGAAGGATGCGCACCCGAGGATCGTGCATGGCGAAGCGGCGTAGTCGCTCGAAGCTATCGTCTCCGCTGTGGTCGTCGACGACGATGACCTCGAGGTTGCGATAGGTCTGGGCGAGCACCGATGCGAGCGCCCTTTCGACGGTATCGGCACTCTCGAAGCAGGTCATGATGACCGTCAGCTTGTCGCGCTGACTTCGCTGCGAAGCCAACGAGCGGTACCAGGCGGGGTGCGCCTCGAAGCATACGACGGGGTGTTCGCTCTCCCCGAGGTCGAGCAGGTCTCCCTCCGAAGGTGGACCGAAGTAGACGAAGAAGCTGGCGAGGGCCGCGCCGAGCTCGAAGGTCTCGACGTCCGGCATGGGCCCATAGGCGTGCTGCGCGTAACGAGACGCGAGCGTGGCCGACGACGGGCCGAACACGTCGAAGCGCGCGTCGGGCTCGAGGGCAAGACGCTCGACCGTCGGCCGTTCCCGGCCCGGATGGCAATGGACCGGCCGGCGGGCGAGCCGCAGCACCGTAACCGCCCCCAGCCCTACCTCGTCGTGTTCCACCGGAGTCCCGATCCCGAAGGCGGCTCGGCAACGCTGGTCCCATAGACCGCGCGCCTTGCCGTGCTTGGGTTCGACCACTCCCCCCGCGCGGTGCACGATGTTGTAGGTCCCCGCCGATCGCCATCGCTGGTCGTCTCCGATGGCCTGCTCGAAGGCCTGGCTGAGGGCCGCGGGGTCCGGGAGCTCGGCACCATCGATGAGAATGAGCCGATCGGCGGATGCCCGTGCCACCCCATAGGCGAGCAGTTCGGTGGTCGAACGGGCGGAGTAGCACAAGTAGAGTCGAGCGCGCCGGTGGCGCAGAATGGCCGTCGTCGCTTCGAGGCGTTCCCGCGGGGCAGCATGGGTCACGACCACGACCTCCGCCCGGTCGGGCAGAAGCTCGAACATGTTCTCCAGCGCACCGAGGGGCAACGTGGCGAGCTCACGCACCACCACCACCAGCGCCACCTCGGGCAACGGGAGCTCGCGCCCGATCCGGCGCACCGTCGTGCTGGCTTCCTCTACCGCGACTTCTTCCGGCGGTACCTCAGGCGACTCCGGGTCGGGTAGGTTCTCGATCAACGGGGTGATCACCGGTCCCATGGCGCGCAGACGAGGGTTCTTGGCGTCAGCGAAGAAACCCTCCGGATCGAGACGAAGCTTGCGCGCGAGCCGTTTGACCTTGGCGTCTGGCGTCCGCTGGCCGCGTCCTTCATCTTGGTCCGGGTCGGTGAAACCCTTGACCGCGGCGACCCCGGGGAGAACGACGTCGCGAAGCACGGGGCTCTTGGCGTCGCGAAGGAAACGCTCCGGGTCGCGCTGTAG
>JAUHZF010000129.1 GCA_030426145.1 Polyangia bacterium | reverse complement strand
ATGGGCTACTTCACCGTGGCCCAGGCGGACGAGGCTGGCTTCTCGCGTCCACTCCTCCAATACCACCTTGCCTCGGGGAAGCTGGAGCGGTCCGGTCGTGGGGTGCTTCGTCTGGCCCGTTTCCCCCCCGGCGACCACGAGGACCTCATGCCGCTCTCGCTCTGGGCCGAAGGTGAGGGTGTGTTCAGTCACGAGACGGCGCTGGTGCTTCACGACCTGTCCGATGCCCTGCCGGCGACTCGCCACATGGTCGTTCCGTCTTCTTGGGGGTCGCGGCGGCTTCGAGTACCGAGGGGACTGATGCTTCACTACTTCGACCTCGACGACGATGAGGTCGAGTGGAACGGGGCCATCAAGGTGACGACACCGCTTCGGACGGTCGTCGACTGCACGGCGAACGCGGTGGAGCCCAACCTCGTGAAGCAGGCGATCGACCAAGGTGTCCGACGCGGTGCCTTCACGCGGGCCGACGTTCGGCGGAAAGTGAAAGAGCGCCGTGACTAGATCCTACGCCACGCCCGAAGCCTTCCGCATGGCTCTGGAGCAACGGCTGCGAACGCAGGCACGGAAGGAGGGGCGCGACCTCACGCGGCTCCGGCAGCTCGTCGTGTTCGACCGCTTTCTCGCCCGCGTGTTCCAGCACCTGGGGGACAAGGTCATCGTGAAGGGCGGCATCACGCTGGAGCTGCGCCTCGACCGGGCACGCACCACAAAGGATGTCGACCTGTGGATGAAGGGTGACGCGGCCGGCACGCTCAACCGACTTCGGAAGCTCGGAGAACTGGATCTGGGCGACTTCCTCTCCTTCATCGTCGAGCCGGACAAGGACCATCCCGTGATGAAGGGCGAGGGCATGGTCTATGAAGGCCGGCGCTTCCGCTGCGAAGCTCGGCTCGCCGGCAAGCTGTACGGTGGACGCTTCGGGATCGATGTCGGTTTCGCTGACGCCATCACGGTCGAGCCAGACCTCATCGTCGGAAGCACGTTCCTCGACTTCGCAGGAGTCGAGCGCACAACGATGCGAATCTACCCACGGGTCACGCACATCGCCGAGAAGCTCCACGCCTACACGCTCCCTCGTGAGCGCGTGAACACCAGGGTGAAGGACCTCCCCGACCTCGCCCTCCTTGCGTCCCTCGGAAGCCTCGACGGGAGTGCCCTGCGCCAGGCGATCGACGCGACGTTCTCCTTCCGCAAGACGCACGCCGTACCGGCCACCGTCCAGGATCCACCGCCGAGCTGGGAACCCGTATACGAGCGAATGGCGGCCGACGATGACCTTCCGTGGAAGACCATCGCCGACCTCCTGGTCGCCGTGCGGAGCTTCCTCGACCCGGTGCTCGGTGGCTCGAGAGGCTCCTGGGACGAGGAAGCGTGGTCGTGGTCGGGTGAGTAGCCGCCGGCTTACTTCACCACCTTGAGCTTGGGCGGCTGGATGATCGTGAAGACCTTCAGGGCCTTAGCCGATCGGAGTCAAGATCGGTCCGGTCGAATCGGCGGGATGTGAGCCGTATGAAACACCGGGCTCGCTGCTCGGGCGACCACGACGCAACCCAAGCGGCGAGGCCAACGTCATCCCCCTCGTCGTCGATGTTCTCGGCGAGAGCCTGCGCGAGCTCTTCATCACCGTTCCGACTCACGGTCGAAGGTCTAGTACGAGGCGCACACGTGGGCGGCGACACACTCGACCTGCTCGGATCGGTCTCAGGTTGCGCGGGCGGGGTGGCCCATGACGCGCTTGAACGACTTGCGGAAGGCGGACTCGCTGGCGAAGCCGAGGCGCTCGGCGACTTGGGCCACCGACCAGGCGCCGGTGGAGAGCAGCTCGTGGGCGCGCTTCATTCGGGCGCGACGGAGCCAACGGGCGGGGGGCTCGCCGTAGCAGGCGCGGAAGCGCTCCGAAAAGCGTGAGCGCGACAGGCCGGCGGCTTCGGCGAGACGTCCTGCGTGGGGAAAGGCCTCCACGTCGTCGAGGGCCGCCTCCGTGACCTGGAGGAGGTCGATGTCGAGCTGGCGAGCGTCGACCTGGTCGGTCAGGACCTTGAGCCACAGGGCGCGCACCAGCGCCTCGGCGACGGCCGGCGTGCCGTGGCTCGGGTCGAGCTCGAGTCGGAGGGCGTCGACGATGGTGCGGGTGCGTCGGTCGTCGCGGCGTACGACGAGCAGCGGACGTACGCCTGGGAGCCGCGGGATGGCGCCTCGTCCGAGACCGACCGCGTGCATGCGCGAGGACCCGCCCTCTCGGAGGCGGCGCCAACCATTCACGTCGCGGGTGTGCGCCATCACGTCATCGAGGTGAACGTTCGAGAAGCGAGGTCGGCTCGAGACGCGATGGGCCACCACGCGGGACATCATCACGACGTCGCCCGCGACGACCTCGGTCGTCTCGCCCTCGGCTTCGAGCCACATGCGGCCCGTATCGATGAGGTAGAAGCCCGAGCCGCCGCACGCTTCTGCCGCGCCGGCCCACGCGTCGTCGAGCTCGTAGGCCGCGGAAGCCCAGCCGTCGGGTACGAGCGGACGAAGACGGGCGTCGAGGTCGGCGTTTTTCGCCGGTCTTCCGGACGAAGGCACCTGTTTGGAGCGCGGGTCGCTGGCCATGATGCGTGCATGAAGCTCTATCACGATCCTCGCTCTCGTTCCGTTCGCGTTCAGGTGATGCTGGAAGAGCTCGGTCTCGACCACGAGCTGGTGCTCGTCTCCCTCGAACGCGGCGAGCAACGGTCGGAAGCGCACCGCCGCCGTCACCCCCTCGGGCAGCTGCCGGTGTTGGAGAAGGACGAGCAGACCGTCTTCGAGTCGGTGGCCATATGCCTCGACCTCGCCGACGGCACCGCTCTCGCGCCCGAGCCAGCGACGCCCCTCCGCGCGACCTACTATCAATGGTGTCTCTACGCCCCTGGCTCTCTCGAGCCCGCCATGCTTCGCGCCTACCTCGAGTCGAAGGGCGCCCCCGTGCCACCGGGCGTGCCCCCGCTCGATGCGGTGCTCGACACCTTTGAACGCCCGCTCTCGCGCCACGACCACCTCTTGCCCACCGGACTGTCGACCGCCGACGTCGTCAACGGGTGCACCCTCATCCACGGCCTACAGATGGGCATCGAGGTGTCGCCGCCCATTCGCGCCTACGTCCGTCGCCTCTTGGCTCGACCCGCCTTCGCCAAGGCCTTTCCCGTGTGACGTCGTTCGGCGAGCGCACGGGCGTTCGATGTAGCGAAGGACAGGATCGATGTCGTTGGTGGCCGTCAGGCGCCCCTGAGGACATGAAATGGCAGCGATGATGCGGTTGAAGCGCTGCGGGCCACCTCTTCGGCGAGACTGAACCGCGCTCGCCATCGGTGCTAGCTTCGCGCCATGGGTCCGAAGGTGGACGCCCGCGCACTTCTCTCGGCCGTGGTCTCCCCTTTCGTGCGGCTCGACGACGACGAGCTCGACCGTATGGCCGAGGGCCTGCGTCCCCTGTCTCGCGGGGCCGGGGAGCCGCTGCTCGAGGCCGAGGCTCTTCCGCGCGACCTCGTGCTCATTCGTGAGGGCCTCGTGCGCACCTACGACATCGAGCCCAACGGGCGCGAGGTGAACCTTCGATTCCTCGGTCCCCCGAACGTGGCCGCCGCCATGTCGAGCCTCATCGAGGGGGCAGGACAACGCGAGCTCATCGAGGCGGTGACTCCAGTCGTGGGCTACCGCTTCTCGCGCCAAGCGTTCGAACGCTCGCCCCACTACGAACGCCTGATGCGCATCCTCGTCGAGCAGCACTATCTGTCGATGGAGCGTCGGCTACGCATGCTGCAGATCCCCTTCGCACGCGACCGCTACGCCTTCTTCGCCGAGCACCTCGATCGCGCCATCGTGCAGGGCATGCCCGACTACCACGTGGCCTCCTATCTCGGCGTCACGCCGGAGACCCTGAGCCGGGCCAAGCGCAAGCTCAGCTCTACTTGACGATCGTCAAGGCCCCGGGAGACCGGAGGCATCAGGATGGGGCCATGACCTCGCCCATCCTCGTTCCCGTCCTCACCCTGGTCGTCTGGTCGCACGTGATGCTGCTCTGGATGTACGCGACGCGCCTGCCGGCGATGAAGCGGGCGGGCATGGTCCCCGACAACCAGCTTCGACGCGGCGAACAGATGGCCACCCTCCCCGCCAACGTGCGCTGGAAGTCCGACAACTACACCCACCTCACCGAACACCCGACCCTCTTCTACGCACTCGCCATCAGCCTCGCGGTGATGGGCCGCAACGACGGCGTCGACCTCGCGCTCGCCTGGACCTACGTCGGCCTGCGCGTCGTGCACAGCATCTGGCAGGCGAGCGTGAACCAGGTCGTGGTGCGCTTCGTGCTCTTCGCCCTCAGCAGCCTCGTCGCCCTCGGACTCGGCCTCCGCGCCCTCAGCACCGCCCTCGGCATGTGAGGACTGCCGTGGGGATGGTGCCCTCGGTGAACGTGCTAGCCTTCGCCCATGACGTCGGTTCGCCGTCACCATCGGTATACCTACGCCGACTACGTCGCA
This sequence comes from Polyangia bacterium, assembly GCA_030426145.1. Lineage (GTDB taxonomy): Bacteria > Myxococcota_A > Polyangia > Polyangiales > Polyangiaceae > JAPYTK01. The sequence goes on along the minus strand of JAUHZF010000129.1, from coordinate 19,619 downwards.
CTGGAGAATGAGAGCCCGACCAAGCACGAGTTTCTCGACGGCGAGATCTACGCGATGGCCGGCGGGTCGGAGGACCACTCGGCGCTCGCAGCCGAAGTCCTGCGCCTGCTCGGGAACGCGGTGGGTGAGAAACATTGTCGGGTGCACACGTCCGACCTCCGCGTCTATGTCGAGGCCCCTGGCCTCGCGACGTTCCCAGACGGTAGCGTCATCTGCGGTGCCATGAAGCAGCACGAGCCGAGCCCGCGCGCGACGGCGGTGACCCCCGCCGTGTTGCTCGAGGTCACGAGCGACTCCTCCGAGGAGTACGACACGGGCGAGAAGCTCGAGATGTACAAGACCATCCCGACCCTGCGTGAAGTCATCCTCGTATCCCACCGCAAGCGGCGCATCACGGTCCACCACCGGACGGATGATGGGGGCTGGGAAGCCCACGTCGCGCACCGTGGCGAGGCCGTCGCCGTGTCGTCGCTCGACGCGTCTCTCGACGTCGACGTCGTCTATCGCTTCAGCAATCTGACCTGAGCCCCGCCCCGAACCAGAATCGCTTCCCCGCGGCAGCCTTTCACTCGGCGGTGAGCCAGTCGAGGAGCTCGCCGCTTCCGCCGACCACCGTCGCGACCGGCGCGCCGTCCCCCACCACGCCGCGATCGCTCAACTCGGCGATGGCGAGGGGGGCCTGCCGAACCTGGTGCGCGCCTTCCGTCACCGGGCGTACCTCCTCGCGCTCTTTCATCTCGAGCACGGTGACGTGCCGCTGGCCGGGCTCGGTGCCGCTCATGTCGACCACGATGAAGTCGCCGCAGAAGCGCTGCTGGTGGCAGCGAAAGAGCCACAGGTTCCGCTTCCGCCGCAGCAGCTCGCGCACGAACCCCCGCTCGGGCTCGCTCATGTCGAAGGCCGAATAGAGCTCCCGGGCCTTTCGTGACGACAGCCCCAGCTGGTCCATCAAGAGTCGATGGAAGTGGAACCCCTCGTCGACCAGCCCGAATGGCAGCCGCAGGGTCCAAGGATCGCCCGACTCCATCACCAGCGACGAAGGATGTTCCACTCTGGGTCCACGTGGTGTTTCACCTCCGTCTCCCACGGTTGCTCCTCGACCCAGGCGAGCACGATGGGGAGGCCTTCCCCTTCGCTGTCCGCTTGGAAGTAGAGGCGTCGCTCACCTTCGCCGGTCTCCCGAGCCACGTAGACCGCGGCGTCCCCGAGCTTCTCCATGAGCGCATCCTCCGAGGCATTGAGGCGCTCCGCTTCTTCGTTGGTGGTGAGGCCGTGCTCCGTCGGGTCTTGAAGTGTCATCACCACCTCGATGTGGCGGTCGTGCTCGGGGTGATGCTGGGCCTTGAGACCCAGGCGCGCGGTGACGAAGACCACATGGCCCTCGGCATCCTGTCCACGTAGAACGGTCAAGGTCTCTTCGGTTTCGGTGATGGCCTGAAGCGCAAGCATGAGCGCCTCGAAGTCCTGACCTTCGATGGAGGCCTCTTTTACTTCGACCCCACCGATCCAGGTCTCGACCGCGTCTTCACCGAGCACCGTGTCGAGGGCGACGTAGGTGGCGCGCGGCGCGAGCTCGGGTTCGCCGTCGAAGGTGGGGTGCCACACCTCGATGTCCACCCGGCGTCGAGCCTCGTCCGACGCGATGGCGAAGACGAAGTCGCCGAACGTGACCTCGTGCTCGCCGAAGACGATGCGCATGCCCGGGTCGTAGCCACGGCCGGGGCGTGAGGCGTAGAACTCAAAATGCTCACCAGCCGGTGGCGCGGCCCTCAGCCAGCGCTCCGCACGCGCCCGCCCGGCCAGGTTGCCGGGCGCGGCGACACAGAAGTAGTGCGAGGCCTCCCGCCCCGGGCCGAACTCCCACTGGAGACCGTCGCCCAAGGCGGTGACCCGCTCGTTGATGGCTCCGGCCCAATCCTGCAGCGTGCCGTCGTCGATGGCAGCGAGGATCGCCGCTTCGTTCTCACGCCAGTAGGACCAGAAAGCCTCGATCGCGCTCATGGCGAGACACTCTGCCGCTGCAGCCGTGCGGCGGCAAAACGATCACTCGGCAAAGGGTTCAGTCCTTCCGCGACGGGTTCTCGAAGAAGCTCCTGGCTGTTCCTGCGTCGTGGACGAGACGATCTTCCCCGAGAGCGAATCAGCCGAGCCGACGGCCCAACGCCTTCCGCGCCGCCTCCGAAGGCGCGAGCTCGAGCGCGGTGTCGCGGAAGCGCTGGGCGCGGGATGGGTCGCCGCAACGACGATGGAGGTCCGCGAGCACGGCCGCCCAAAGATACGACCCCTCGAGCCAAGCCGGGGGGATGTCGCCTTCGAGCGCCTCGAGTCCGGCTTGGGGCCCGCGGGCGGCCGCGACGGCCACTGCGCGATGCAGGCGGTGCAGTGGCGATGGCGCGACCTGTTCGAGCTGGTCGTAGCACGCGATGATCCGGTCCCAACGGGTCGCTTCGAAACTCGGCGCGAGGCAGTGCTCGGCCGCGATGCCCGCCTCGGCGTGGTAGCGCGAGAAGGCGTCGCCCTCCGCCGACTGCGCGAGGAAGGCGAGGCCGGTCTGGATGTGGGCCGCGTCCCAGAGCGTTCGGTCCTGCTCTTCGAGCAACAGGAGGTCGCCGGCCTCGTCGGTGCGCGAATCCATGCGCGCTCGGTGAAGGTGCATCAGGGCGAGGAGCGCGAAGGTGTCCGGGCGCGCTCCGATGGAGTGTTCGGCGAGCAGCTGCGCCAAACGAATGGCCTCGTCACACAGGTCGTGGCGCAGGCCTGGCGCTTGGGTCGACAGGTGGCCTTCGGTGAAGAGCTGGTGCAGCACGCGAAGCACCACGGGGCGCCTCGCTTCGAGGTCGAGGTCGTCGCGGGGGGAATCGCGGAGGTGCGCCCGGGCGCGGCTCAGCCGCTTGTACACGGCGGTCTCGGCCACGAAGAGACGGAGCGCGATCTCGCGCACCCCGAAGCCACACAGCGTCTTCAGCGCGATGGCGATCTGGGATGCGACCGGGAGGTCCGGGTCACAACACACGAAGAGCATGCGCAGCAGGTCGTCGCGCAGTTCTCCCTCGAGACGAACGTCGAAGGGTTCTCCAAAGCGCTCTGGAGGAAGCTGAGGAGGGAGCTCGGCCAAGAGACGCCGGCGGCGGTTCCCCGTGCGTAGCTCGTCGAGCAGGGCCCGATGACTCACGCGGTAGAGCCACGCGGTCGGGTCGTTCGGCTCGCCGTCGGGCCAGGTCTCCACCGCCTTGAGCAAGGCGACCTGCACGGCGTCTTCCACCGCTTCGAGATGCTGGATCCCGTAGCGCCGACACAGGGTCGAGACGAGCTGTCCGCTCGCGTGGCGGAAGTACGCCCGCTCCATCATCCCCCCGGGATGTGGATCTCGATCACCTCGACCCCCGAGCGTGCGCTCACGAGGCCAGGACAACCACGTGCGACCTCGATGGCGCCCTCGAGGTCGTCGGCTTCGACGATCATGTAGCCGCCGACGAGCTCTTTCACTTCGACGAAGGGCGCGTCGGTGATCGGCTCCTCGGTGACGAGTCGACCGTCGCCGAGCTTGCCGCCGAGGTCGACCAGCTGGGACGAGAACGTCTCCCGCCACTCGTTGAATTTGGCGTACATCGCCTGCATCTCCGTAGGCGAGGGGGCGGGTCGGTCGTCGGTGGCGGGGAGGCTTCGCTGAACGCAGAGGAACTTGGGCATGTCACTTTCCTTTCAGGCCCTGAATCGCAGGGCTCATGCTCAGACGCGCGACCTGCCGCGACTTGGACGCAGCGGCCGAAAAAACGCTACCGCCGGCGCGGGGCCGAGTGTCGCAAAGCCCTCATCGAAGGGCTAGCCTCGGCGTCGTGGAACCTCAGTACCTCAAGGCCAACGGCGTCGACTTCGCCTACCTGGAGAAGGGCGACGGGCCCCTCGTCATCCTCATCCACGGCTTCCCCGACACCGCGGACAGCTGGCTCCCCACCATGGACGTGCTCGCGGACGCGGGATTCCGCGCCGTGGCGCCTTGGACCCGGGGCTACCACCCCACCGCCATCCCCACCGACGCCAAGTACGACGGCGACACCCTGGGCCGCGACGTGCTCGGCTGGATCGATGCGCTGGGGGGCGAGCCGGCCATCGTGGTCGGTCACGACTGGGGCGCGAGCGCGGCCTACGCCGCCGCCGGTCTGTCCCCAGAGGCGTTTCGTCAGCTCATCACCGTGGCCATCCCGCACCCAGCGGCGGTCAAGCCGACCCCGAAGCTCGCGTGGGCGGTGCGGCATTTCGTCAAGCTCGCGCTCCCCGGGGCCGCGCAGCGCATGCGGGACAGCGACTTCACCTACGTGGACGAGCTGGTACGCCGCTGGTCGCCAACGTGGAACCCCGGCCCCGAAGAGACGCGCGCGGTGAAGGAAGCCTTCGGTCATCCCGGCTGCGCGGAAGCGGCAGTGGGCTACTACAAGGCGCTCTACGGGCCGCTCCCCAAAGGCCACCGCAAGCGCGTCACCGTCGATGCGGTGGCCTTCTGCGGTCGCGACGACATCATGAAGCGCGCCAACTACGACCGCGCCGCTCGCCGCTACGTCGCCAGCTACGACATCATCGAGATGCCCGGCGGGCACTTCATGCACCGGGAGCACCCCGATGCGTTCCACCGCGAGCTCCTCCGCGTCATCAAGCGCTGAAAGAAGCTAAATTCCACCGTGGGTGAAGAAGTCGCACGTGGGGGCAGAAGAAGCCGGCGCGCGTGTCGAAACCTTGAGCACACGCGGAAACAACGTCGTAACAAGTGTGACATGAACAAGGCGGGATGGGCGCTCGCGCTCGTGGCGGCCGCAGTGGCGACGGGCGGCTGCGGTTCAGACGGTGAGCAGGGTGACCCCAGTGGTGACACGACGGCCGGCGTCGGTGGCGGTGACATGACCCCGCCGGGGCCGGAGCTCGAAGCAGAGGACGTCTTCGGCGTCACCAACTTCGACGACGACGACCTCAACCAGCAGCGTGACTTCGACGACCCCTATCAGCCAGGGGAAGACGACCTGTCGCCCATCGTGTTCGCACCGGAGCGGCTCGCCGAGCTGGAGCCCGGTACGGAGATCCGTCTCACCCTGGCCGGGGACACGCCGGTCATCCGGGTCTTCCACGACGGCCTCGCCGTGCTCGGAGCCGAGACGGGGGTCACCGTCTACACCTTCGCCTACTCGGGGCAGGCACCACTGCTCGAGGTCGAGTTCGGCGAATACCTCGCGCGTGGCGGCATGCTAATCGAGATCCTCGACGCCGACGGCCTCGTCACCGACGAGACCGAGATCGCGGTCATGGCTTCGCCCATGATCCTCAACAACCACCTCCAGCCGCTCGAGCGCGCATGGGTGCTGCAGACCAACGGCAACAGCTCGATGCGTGGCGACTTCACCGCCGTACTGAACGAGCGTTTCACCGCCAGCCCCGGCAACCGTTACGACTTCGACATCTGGCTCCAGGACGAGCCCCAGTTCGCGACCCAGGTGGGTAACCACGGCGAACGCCAGGACATCATCATCGACTCCAATCGCGACCGAGGCCTCGACCCGTGGCCCGAAGACACCGCGGGGTCTGAGTTCGCGGTCTCGACGTGGGGTCCGGCAAACCAGGGCACCACGTACGACAGCTTCGGCAATCTCGAGGTCACGCCCCCCGTCGAGGCCAACGGGGTCAGCTACCCCTACGGGCGCATCTACTACGGGCGCCAAGGCAACGAGGGCATGGGCCCCGAGCTGTCGAACTTCCTCGCGTCCCAGCAGCTGCAAGCGCCGGTCGAGGTCGACTCCACCTGGCTCTGCGTCGGCCACGTCGACGAGTTTGCGACCTTCATTCCCGATCCGAGCTCGGAGAAGGGTTTCAAGCTCCTGATGGCGGATACGCGCTCGGCCTACGCCCTCGTCGAGACCCTCGATCCGAATCAGACGCTCCCGCGCTACCAGCAGGTGCACGGCGTGAGCACGGTGGGAAGCATCCAGGACGACAACGGACTGCGTGCTCTCAACGACGAGATCCAGCTCGACGAGCTCGACCCCATTCTCGCTCAATTCAAGACGGAGTTCGGACTCACCGACGACGACGTCATTCTCATCCCGACCATCTTCGAGCCTTGTGGGTCGTGGGCAGTAGCCATGACCCCCGGAATGGTGAACCTCATCGTCGCCAACCCCGAGGGCGCGACCCCGACCTTGATCGTTCCCGATCCCTTCTTCCGAGGAACGAACGAGTCACAGGACAGCGACCCCTTCCTCACCGCATTCCGTGACGCGATGCCCGAAGGTCTCGACATCGTCTTCACCGACAACTTCTACACGTACCACGCCAACCTCGGCGAGGTTCATTGCGGCACGGCCGTGCAGCGAACCCCCGACGCGAAGTCGTGGTGGGTCGAAAGCCGAGACCTCCTGCAGCTCGAGAGGAGCTACTTCCAGTGATGAACGCGATGCACCGGTCCTTGGGCCTCACCCTCCTCATCGGCGGTTTGGCTGCCTGCACGTCTTCGGGTCCCGCCTCTGGAGGCGGAACCTCCACCCCTGCGCCGGTCGAGCCCGCTCCTGCGAGCGAGCCCGACGTGGCCCCGGTCGCCGCGCCTGCCGCGGAGCCGGCGACCACCGTGGTCGCCGAGCACACGCTCGACGCCGACCTCACCGACAAGTGGAAACAGTGGGCGAGCGAGCGCAGCGTCAAGATCATCGCGGACCACCCGGAGCTGAAGACGCAGCTCGATGCGCTTCAGGTGCAACGAGGTCGCGATGGTCAGCCCCGCGTGAACGCGGACTGGTTGTCCAATCCCGACGCGGGTCCATTGCTGCTCGAGCGCCTCATCGACGCGGGTGACATCGACCTCCGACTCGGCCTCGCCGGGGCCGTGGCCAAGAGCGCGGGCATTCCCACCCAAGCCCTCGCCGATCTGGCCACCAGCGCGAACGACCCCGGGGTCCGCACCCTCGTCGTGGCCCAACTCTGGCGCCGCGACGAAGTGGCGACGCGCGACGCGCTGAGCGATGCGCTCGGCGACGACCAGGTCTCGGTTCGGGTCGCGGCCGTCACGGCGAGCAGCCGGCATCCGCAGGGCCGCAGCCTCGTCGATGCGCTGGCCGGCGCACTCGGCGACGCATCGCCCGAGGTGCGCTGGGTCACCGCACGGGCCTTGAGCGCGGTGGGCGAGCCCAAGGACGCGGTACGACTCGAGGTGTTGCTCGACGATGCACATCCTCGGGTGCGGCGCGTGGCGCTGCGGGCCATCGATCGCATGGACCCGGCCCTCGCCAAGTCGCTGGTGCAGAGCAAGAAGCTCACGGCCGACAGCGACGCCGCCGTCGCCCGGGTCGCCGCTTCCATCGCCAGCCGATGATCTCGGCCTAGCCCTGCATGCGCTTCTCGACCTCTTCGGGGGTGAGCTCCTCGATGATGGTGGTGACGATCCAGAGATGACCGAAGGGGTCGCGAAAGCGGCCCTCGCGGTGACCGTAGAACTGGTCGGCCACGGGAAAGACCACCTCGGCCCCGGCGTCGATCAAGCGCTGCGCTGTGGCGTCGACGTCATCGACCACGAGGTTGAGGATGACGGGACTGCCCTTCAGAGAGGGGGGCGCGTGGTTGTTCCAGTCGGCCTTCTCCTCCGTGAGGGCGAGGACCGCGTCGTTCAACGTCAAAGCGGCGTGCACCACGTGACCGCTCGGGTCGGCGTAGCGTTCGATGAGCTCGGCATCGAAGACGGTTTTGTAGAACTCGATGGCCCGGTCGGCGCCGGCCACCACGATGCGAGGCGTGAGCGTGTTCATGGGGGCATCGTGCGGGTTTCGACGGGTGTCGTATTGGAAGAATCGCTCACTCCACGATGTGATTCGGCTCCCCCGGCTTGGGCCGGTAGCGCTTCGGCGTGAGCCCCGCGTAGCGCCGGAAGGCGTGGATGAGATGGGCCTGGTCGTAGAAGCCCGCCTCCAGCGCGACCTCGGTGTAGTCGCGCTGGCCGGCTGCGATGCGTCGTGCCGCCCGCTGAAAGCGCTGCAACGAGCCCCAACCCTTGGGTGACAGACCCACGCCGTCTCGAAGGCGACGAGCGAGCGTGGCCCGCGACAGGCCCACCGACGCGGCCACGTCGACGACCCGCTCTCCGGCGTCGAGCTGCGCCAAGGCCGCGGCCATGGCGCTATGGGGTCGCCGATCGACGTCGAAGCAACGCAGCAACGCCTCCTCCAGACGATCGAGCGACGCTTCGGGGAGCTCGCTCTCGACCTGCTCTGGCAGCAGCCGACCCGCATCGCCCCAGAGGTCGACGAGCGGCGCATCCGCATCTCGCAGCGCCTCGACGGGAGCACGCATGAAGGCCCGCATGCCTCCCGGTGCGAAGACGACGCCCGCGATGCGGGCCATGGGTACCGTGCTCACCACCTTCGGTCGCGTGGCGGGCCCCGCCACGAAGGCCTCGCCCGTGACCAAGTCGACCAACAGCTGCACCGTGCTCGAAGCGAGAAGCCGCTCATGGGCGTGGCTCGCCGCGTGGTCATAGAACCAGAGCCCGTCGACGAGTCCGTCGAGCGCTGGCGAGCGTGGTGCGCGATAGAGCACCGCCAGAGCATACGCGCTTTCCCGGATACCGTTCGAGTAGGGTGGCACTCGGGGCTTGGTGAATTACCGAGCAAGGGGCGGAGCGCCGGGCCAACCCGACGTCGCTAGATCCAGGGACCATGAACGATTCGCGCATGACGGCCGTCGTGGCCAGGGACGCCCAATTCGACGGGCGCTTCGTCTACGCCGTGGTCACCACCGGGGTCTACTGTCGGCCCTCGTGCGCTGCGCGGGCGCCGCGGCCCGAGAACGTCCGGTTCTTCGATGCGCCGGCTGCGGCCGAAGCTGCGGGGTATCGGGCATGCCTTCGTTGCCACCCCGACGGGGACTCGCGCGCCGAGCGTCAGGCAGCCGCGGTGACGGACCTCTGCCGGTTCATCGAGGATTCCGAGGAGCTGCCCTCCCTCGCGGCCCTCGCCGAACGCGCAGGCTGGAGCCCGTCACATACACACCGTACCTTCAAGGCCGTCACCGGTGTCACCCCCAAGGCCTACGCACGCGCCCTGCGGCAAGAGCGACTGCGCAACGGGCTCGCAGCCGGCGACGACGTGACCCGCGCCACCTTCGAGGCGGGCTACTCGGGGAGCGGGCGCCTCTATGCCGAATCCGACGGCGCCCTCGGCATGACCCCGAGCGCATACCGGGCCGGGGGCCCCGCCGTCGACATTCAGGTCGCATGGGCGGAAAGCGACCTCGGTCCCGTGCTCGTCGCCACCACCGAGCGGGGGATCTGCGCCATCCTCTTCGGCGACGACCGCGCCGCGACCGAGGCCGACCTTCGCCGTCGATTCACCCACGCCACCATCACCCCCGCCTCCGAGGAACGCAGTGCGCTCGTCGACGCCGTGGTGCGCATGGTCGCCTCTCCCACCGCGCCTCACGACCTGCCGCTCGACATCCGGGGACGCGCCTTTCAACGCCAGGTGTGGGAAGCGCTACGCGCCATTCCGGCCGGACAAACGCGAAGCTACGGCGAGCTCGCGCGCGCCCTCGGGCGCCCCACCGCCGCTCGCGCGGTGGCCGGTGCCTGCGCCGCCAATCCGCTCGCGGTCGCGGTCCCCTGTCACCGGGTCGTACGCGCCGACGGGAGCCTGTCGGGCTACCGCTGGGGACTCGAGCGCAAACGCGCCCTGCTCGACCGCGAGGCCGGCGACAAATGAGGTAGGGTCCCGCCCACGATGAACCTCACCGACGTCCGCTACGCCACCGACGGCCACATCGCCACCATCACCCTCGACCGCCCCGATGCGCGCAACGCGTACAGCGAGGCCATGGTCGACGACCTCATCACCGCCTTCGACGCGGCCGAGCGTGACGCACAGATCCGCTGCATCGTGCTCACCGGAGAGGGCAAGGCCTTCTCGGCCGGCGGCGACCTCAAGCGCATGGCCGCCGACGAGGGCATGTTCGAAGGCGATGACGCGGTGTCGCTCCGGCGCAGCTACATCATGGGGATCCAGCGCGTGCCGCAGCGCCTCGCCCGCGTGGACAAGCCCATCGTGGCCGCCATCAACGGCGCCGCCATCGGGGCCGGCCTCGACCTGGCCTGCATGTGCGACCTGCGGGTCGCCTCCCAGAAGGCCAAGCTCGGCTCGACCTTCGTCAAGGTGGGCCTCGTACCCGGCGACGGCGGGGCCTTCTTCCTCGCCCGCACCATCGGCTTTCCCCGCGCGCTCGAGCTCATGCTCACGGGCCGGGTCATCGACGCCGAGCGCGCGCTCGCCATCGGCCTCGTGCACGAGGTGGTGCCCCCCGAAGAGGTGGTGCCGCGCGCGATCGCCCTCGCGAAGGAGATCGCGGCCAACGCCCCCCTCGCCGTGCAGCTCACCAAACGCGCTGCATACCGCAGCTGGGAGACCGACCTTCAGACCGCCCTCGAGCTCGCAGCCTCGTATCAGGGCGTGGTGCAGCGCACCGACGATCACCGCGAAGGCGTCTCCGCCATCCTCGAGCGCCGCACGCCGGCTTTCGAGGGAGGCTGATCGCAGGCCTTGCTCGCGCTCGCGATCCTCACCTTCGTCAGCTTCGGCTGGCTGCTCGTCGTGGTGGGCGCCCACCAGGCCGAGCTCACGGCGGCGATGTCGCTCGACCTCTCGCAGGCCGCGCTGCTCGGTGCATCGCTCGCGATCGGGGCCGGGATCGGGATCACGTCGTGCGGGCCGCTCTTCGATCGCTTCTCGCCGCGCCCCTTGTGGTCGGCCGCGGCCCTCGTGTGTGGCCTGCCGCTGCTCACGGTGAGCGAAGACATGACCTACGTCGGCGCGCTGCTGCGCATCGGCCTCGCCGGGGTCGGCGGCGGCGCCTACAACACGGTCGTCAATGCGGTCGTCGCGGAGCACTACGGCTCGCGCGCCCCACGACCGCTCGCCATCGTGCACGCGTCGGCGACCGTAGGCGCGGTGGCCGGACCGCTGCTCGCCGAGGCCCTCGGCAGCCGCTTCGGCTGGCCGTCGAGCTTTCGCATCCTCGGGGTCATGCACCTCTTGGCGGCCGGGTTCGCCTGGATCGCACCGGTGGCGCGCACGCGAACCCGCGAGCTCGCCAGCGCCTCGCGTCCGTTACGCTACAGCCGCCTGTTGCCCTTCATGGCCATCACGTTTGCCTACGTGTCGATGGAGGCCCTCACGACCCTCTTCGCCGTGCCCTTCGCGCAGCTCAGCCTAGGGCTCGACCCGAGCCGCGGGCGCTACGCCATCAGCGCCTTCTGGGGCGGGGTCCTCTTGAGCCGGATCGGCCTCACCCTCAGCCCCAAACCGCTCGACCTCCGCGCGATGGTCGCCGCGGGCATCACCGGCGCCGTCATCTCCGCGGTCACCCTCGCCCTCGAGCTGCCTTTCATCGAGCTCACCCTCGGTATCGACGGCCTCGCCATCGGCCTCGTCTATCCCCTCGCCATGGCTCTCATCGGCGAGCACTTCCCATCGGCGCGCGGAACCGCCATCGGCCTCGCCGGTGGCGCGGGTGCAGTCGGCGGCTCGCTCACCCCCTGGGTCGCCGGGGTGCTCGGCGACGGCCTCGGACCCGGGGTCGCCATCGGCATGGTCGCCGCCTGCGCCATCATCGTCGCTGCCGCGGCGGGCATCGCCCATGTCGCGCGGCGTTCCAGCCCCGGCTAAATTGTCCACCCTTCGTGTACGGAGGGTGCGCAGCTGTGCAAAAGACGTACACCCAAAAAACGGCTCGCCCGCGCCATTTCGGGCTCTAGGCCGCCATGGCGACCCTGGCACGGGCGATGCAATAATATCGACCGTGCACTTCGCAAAGGTCTTGGGTCTCGCTTCGGTTCTCGTGTCGATGGGCGTCTTCGCCGCCTGCGACGGCAACGATGGCACCGTGCCCCCCGACACCGGGACCACGAGCGGCTCGTCGAGCGGCGGCGCCGGCGGGGAAGATGGCGGCTCTGGCGGCAACGGCGAAGGTGGCGACCTCACGGTGAGCGCCGGCTCCGGTGGGGGCAGCGGCACGGGCTGCGACAAGGTCGACTTCCTCTTCGTCGTCGACAACTCGGTCTCGATGGGCGACCAGCAGGCCGCCCTCATCGCGAGCTTTCCCTCGTTCATTCAGAGCATTCAGAACACGCTCACCGCCGACAGCGACTACCACATCATGGTCGTCGACACCGACGAGGTGACGCGGTGCACGCCAACCAACTGCCAGAACGGGACCCAGAGCGCCGACACCCTCTGTGACGAGGCCAACGGGTACGCCTGCAACCAGAACAACTTCACCACCTGCGACAACGTGCTCGGCGCGGGGGTCCTCAACCCCGCGGGTGACGGCGCGAGCAACCAGCTCTGCAACATCACCGGCGGCAACCGCTACCTCGTCGAGAGCGAGCCCAACCTCGCCGACGCCTTCGCCTGCATGGCCCAGGTCGGCCTGGCCGGTCATCCCTCCGAGCGGCCGATGGACGCCATGGTCGCGGCCCTCGCCCCCGGCATCAACGGCACCGATGGCTGCAACGAGGGCTTCCTCCGCGAAGATGCGATCCTCGTCGTCACCTTCATCAGCGACGACCCCAACGTCGAAGACGCGGGCATGCCTCAGGACTGGTACGACGCCGTGGTCGCAGCCAAGGGGGGCAACCCGGACGCCGTGGCCGTCGTCGGCCTCACGCCCAACTTCGATGGGTGTCGCCCCAACAACAAGCCCAACGCCGGCGCCCACTGGAGCGAGTTCATCAAGCTGTGGGGCGACCACGGCCTCGAGGGTTCGGTCTGCGAGGCCGACTACGGGTCCTTCTTCAACCAGGCCATCGGCATCATCGACGAGACCTGCGACGAGTTCACCCCTCCCTCCTGAGCCCCCGCTCCGTGGTAATGGTGAGGCGTGACGATCGCACGCCTCGCCGGACTCGCCCTCGTGGTCGCCTTCGTCGGAGCCTGCACCGACGAAGGGCCGCCCCCCATCGCCTTCGACGCGCTCGGCCCGTTGAGCGGCGAAGATGGCCGAGGGAGCTTCCGCTTCGGGGCAGCGAGCGCGGCCACGCAGATCGAGGATCAGAACACCGCCACCGACTGGTGGGTCTTCACCGCTCCCGAGGCCGAGGGAGGCCTGGGACAGCACACGCCCGTGGGCCAGGCGACGCAGGGTTTTTCGCGTGCCCTCGAAGACGTGCAGCTCGCGGCCGACCTCGGTCTCGACAGCTACCGCTTCAGCATCGAATGGGCCCGCATCGAGCCCACGCGTGACCAGATCGACGAGGCGGCCCTGGCCCACTACGACGCCGTCATCGATGCGATCGTGGCGGCCGGGATGCGCCCCAACGTGACCGTGCATCACTTCTCCAATCCGGTCTGGGTCGACGACCCACGCGACATCGAGTGCGTGAATGGCCCCACCGATGACAACCTGTGTGGATTCGGCCACGCCGAAGGGGGCCCGCTCATCATCGAGGAGATGCGCGCCCACGCTCAGCTCCTGGCCGAGCGCTATGGCGACCGCGTCGACGACTGGGGCACCGTCAACGAGCCGGTGAACTACCTGCTCGCCGGCCATGGCATCGGAACCTTCCCGCCCGGCAAGCAGAAGATCTTCGACCTGCTCGAGGCCTTCGTGCCCGTGGTACGCGACTACGTGAGCGCGCATGCCGCCATGTACGCGGCCATCAAGGCCGCCGACACGACCGACGCCGACGGGGATGGCGTCGCGGCCCACATCGGGCTCACCCTGTCGATCGCCCAGTGGGAGCCGGCCAACAACAACGCGCTGAGCGATGCGCCCGTCGACGTCAAAGCGGCGCGTGACGTCGAGTACGTCTATCACTACCTCATCCCCGATGCGCTCACGACGGGGCGCCTCGACAGTGACCTCGACGGCACGCCGGACGAGGACATCCCCGAATGGCAGGGCACCCTCGACTGGCTCGGGGTGCAGTACTACTTCCGGGCGGGCGTCACCGGCGAGGGCCTCATCCCGGTGATCGAGGTCACCCCCTGCTTTGGTGAGTTCGACTTCGGGGCATGTCTGCCCGCCCTCGATGCGAGCTTCTGCGTTCCCCAAATGGGCTACGAGTTCAACGCCGAGGGCCTCGGTACGGTGCTCGAGCGCTACGGCGAGCGCTACCCCGACATCCCCTTGGTCGTCAGCGAGGCCGGCATCGCCACCAGCGAAGGCGTTCGTCGGGCCGAGAACATCGTGCGCGTGCTCGAGCAGATCGACCGCGCGCGCGCGACGGGCGTCGACGTCCGCGGCTTCTACTACTGGAGCCTCACCGACAACTTCGAGTGGGCCGAAGGCTACGGCCCCCGCTTCGGGCTCTACCAGGTCGACTACGACACCTACGACCGCACCTTGACCTTCGGCGGTGAGGTCCTCCGCGAGGTGACGGGCAGCCGCCAGCTCACCTCCGCACAGCGCGCCACCTTCGGCGGCATCGGACCCATGACCCCCGACCCCGAACACCCCGACGGGGTGCTCGAGTGCTCGCCGTGACGCGGGGTGGCCTGGCTCGGTCGACGGCATTGGGCCGTGACGTCTTCTCCCGCGGGGTTAGGCTCTGCTCGTGCCGGACCCCACCAAAGAGGAGCTGTTGTCGATGCCGGAGGCCGGCTTCGACACCACGACGTTGAGCTTCGTCGGTCTGCGTGGAGACCCGACGCGCCATCTGACCCGAGACCAGCTCGTGGCGGCGTTGAACGACCTCCCGCCCGCGCCTCGAGACGAGGGCAGCGTCACGCTCATCGTCGCACGCGGAGACGTCGGCGAGCGGCGGGTGCTCGACGAGGCGATGCTGACGGTCGAGCGGGGCGTGCCGGGAGACCGCTGGGCACGCCAGGACAAGTACGGCCCCAGCTACCAGATCGCCACCACCAACCACGCCGTGGCCGCCCTCATCGCCAATGGCCAACCGCTCGAGCTACACGGTGACAACCTCTTCCTCGACCTCGACCTGACGCCGCAGAATCTACCCATCGGCACCGAGCTCACGCTCGGCGCGGCGCGCCTGCGGGTCACGCCTCAGGCGCACAACGGCTGCAAGAAGTGGGTGCAGCGATTCGGCCTCGCCGCCATGAAGCTCAACATGGACCCCGCGTGGCGCGATCGACGCCTCCGCGGCATCTACCTTCAGGTCGTCGAACCCGGGGTCGTGCGCCCAGGTGACTCTGTGGTGGTGCAATCACGCCCCAGTTGATTCACTGCGCGCAGACGACGTCTCCGCACGACCAGGCGAAGTCGACGCAGCCACCTCGTTCGTAGGTGCACGAGGAGGGAAGGGTCGTGCAGCTCGGGGCCGGGTCCTGACACGGGCACGGGTCGTTGCCGGCACAGGTACACACGACGCTACCGCACGACCACTGGCCGTCGACACACCCCGCACCGACCGTGCCGCAGCCGGGCTCGCCCGGTGGCGGCGGACACGGCGGTGGGGGGTCGGTGCAGGGACAGGGGTCGGTGCCTGCGCAGCTGCAGACCAGCGCGCCACATGTCCATTCGCCATTGACGCATCCGCCCGCTTCGTAGTTGCACCCGGCGGGCGGCTGGGGGCAACCGGGTGGTGGCCCCTCGCATCCACAGCTGAGCGCACCACAGCTCCATTGGCCCATCTCACATGTGGGCGTCGTATTCGCAAAGCTGCAACCCGCGGGCGCGTCGCACGACGGCGCGGGCGTGGGGCAGGTGCACGACAACTCACCGCAGGTCCAACCATTGGCATCGCATCCCATGCCGACCCATTGGCAGTTCTCGGGCGGCGCCGGACAGTCGGAGGGCACGCAGGCGCTCCCTCCGGCCCCGGTACCGCCAGAACCTCCCGAGCCGGTGGTGGTGGTGCTGCCGCCCTGAATCGGGCTGCCCTTGCCGAGGGTGAGGTCGTCGACGGTGCACGAAGCGACGGTCGCGAGACCGAGCAGTGCGAGGCCGAGATGGATGGTGTGATTCATGGCTGTGGCTCCGAGACGGCACGAAGCGCGTCGGCAAATGGGGTCTGGGGCTCGTCGCGCAACCACTGCTCCGCGTCGGCCTTCGCTTCTCCGGTGCGCCCGGCGAGGCGCTTGGCCACGATCCGGAGCAGCTTCGCTTCGGGGTCGAGCGTGCCGTCGCCGCGCACGGCGGGGTAGCCGGCGAGGGCATCGAGCGCCGCTTGTCCGTCCCCACGCGCGATGGCGCCGCGGGTGCGCTCGAGCACGGTCAGCGCCGGACCGAGACCTTCGCTCGCCGGCGGGAGAACCGGTGCCTCGTCTTGACGGGCCGCAGGGGGATGAACGGCGCGACGTTGGGGGATCGCCGTCTGGGTGGGTTGTGACGAGGCGGCGGGGACGACCTCATCTCGCGACGCGGCCGGTGGTGGTGCCGCTGGGTCCGACACCACCACCGGCTCTGCCTGCACGGAGACCGCCGGGGGACGCGGCGGCTCCGCCGTCTCCGTGGCCAAGCCCGCGGCAGCGCCCAACACGCCGCCCGCGAGCCCAGCCTTTGTCAGCCCCGCCCCCCACGGTACGAGCTGCCCGGAGAGCACGAGCTTCATCTCCAACGCCAGGGCGGCGCGCGTCGACGCGAGAATGAGCGCGAACGAGCTCGCCGACGCAACGCGACTGAGCAGCTTGGCCTGGCTCGCCTCGCTTCCATCGGCGCGGGCCAGCGCCAACAAGGCCTCGAGACCGTCGTCGCTCATCGCTTCTCTCCCCTCGTGCTGGAACGACCGGCAGCGCGCAGGAGCTGCTCCCGGCCACGGCGCAGTCGTGACGCAGCCGTGCCGCGCGGGATGCGCAAAGTCGTCGCGATGTCGGTCAGGGTCATCTCTTCGATCTCGTGCAGCACGAAGACCGTGCGCAGCGGAAAGGAGAGCTGCCCCAGCAGGTCGTCGAGGCGAGCGAGCTGCCGCGCATGGTCGACCTGAACGTCGGGGTGGGCCTTGTCGTCGATGAGCTCGACCTCCTCCGTGGGCGCCTCCCGCCAGCGCCGCCGCGCATGCGCCCGCGCTACCCGCACCGTCACGCCGTACAAGAAGGAGCGCTCCTTACCGGGCTGAATGCGTCGGAGTTTTCGAAAGATCACCATGAAGACCTGCTGGGTCGCGTCGTCCGTGTCCGCGCCTGCGACGCCGAGCCGACGCAGCGTGCGCCACACGAAGTCGTGACTCTCTTCGATGAGCTCGCACAGCCGAGCCCGCTCGCTGGCATCGAGGACGGTGTCCTCGGAGGGAGCGACTGTGTCAGCCATCGTCACCCGAGCCATGTCGTGGGCCCGCACTGCGGATCACTGGTCCCCCAAAAAAGTCGCCCAGTACCTTCATCACGGAAGCCATGCCGTCAGCGAGAGCGCGCCCCGCATGCCAACCGATGCTGCCGTATAGATGACCCTTTCCGGCGCCTCGAACTTCACGCGGTAGCGAGACAGCGGGGCCACGGCGGCTCCCGACAGGGCGACCTCGAGCACCGGGAGCGGTCGCCACCCGACGCCGAGATCGGCCCCGAGCGCAAACCAGGTGGTGCGTGCCCGCTCTGCGGTGTCGAGCCGGCCATCCGCTTCGACACGCGCCAGCTCGACGTCGGCGCAGCCCAGAAAGGTGAAGGCCGCCAACCGCCATCCGCCAGGACAGAGACGCAACCGACCGCCGAACATGCGGAGCGAGGCCGTGCCCGGCCCCTCTGTCACGAGCTCTCCCGAGCCGAAGGCGAACACCCCGAGCGATGCCGCCGGAGCGTACCCCTCGTCGGCCCGGCGCACCGACACTGCGACCTCGACCTCGGGACGAACCGAAGGCGTCCGACCGGAGACGACCGCCCCCGACACCCCTGCCCCCAACTGCCACCGCCACGGCGCGGGGGGCTCGGGTTGCGGCGCAGCGGACGGCGGGGGCGCGGACGGCAGGGACGTAGGCGGCGGCTCGGGCGACGGTGCGGCCGCGACCTGAAGCGTGAGCGAGAGGGCCAAGGCCTCGACCAAGGCTTCGCATGCCTCGGTTTCGATGCGACGCGTGCGGCCCCGCCACGAGAGCTCTCCCACGTAGCCCTCCTCGATCCGCTCCACCCGCACGGACCAATCCGTGGGGGGGACCTGCACCCGCGCGCGGACGGCAGCCACGAAGGTCTCTCTCGGCGGACATGCAGCCGGCACGACGTAGTCCGCCGTCGCCACGGCGGGCCACAGCACGAGCGCCATCGCCACCAAACACCGCATTCGAGGTAGCTACGCCAGGACGCCCTCGGCTGGCAACCACCCCCGTCTCGACGGAAGCATCATCCCGACGTCGTGCCATCTGCGCACGAGGCCGAGGTCGTTCATGAACGGGGGGTTCCCCGTGCCGTGCATGTCGAGGCCATGCCGGCACGACCTCCATTGGATCCCCTATTTCTTACGAAGCCGGTTTGGTACCGACCGCGATGTACTGCTCGGGCAGGGTGGCGTCGTCGACGACGACCGAGAGGCCCGCCGCCTCGAGCTCTTCTTTCACCTTGGCCGCCGGAAGCTTGTGCTTCTTGGGCGGCCCCTTCTCGCTCGTGGGCTTGAAGTCGACCACGTGCACCTGTCCGCCGGGCTTCAGGGCAGCCACGAGCTTCTTGGCGTAGACGACGCGGTCGGGAATGTGATGCCAGGTGTCGACGACGATGATGCGGTCGAGGCTCGACGCGCTGAGCAGAGGATCGGCCGGCACCGCGAGTCGCACGACCACGTTGGTGTGCCCGTCGCGCTCGGCCCGGTCGATCATGTGCCGGACCATGGTCGGCTCGATGTCGACAGCCACCACCTGCCCCGAGGGCCCGACCGCCTTGCTGAGGTGCGGCATGAAGTAGCCGGTGCCGGCGCCGACGTCGGCCACGTGCATACCCGATGTGAGGGCGAGCTTGGCCACGACCTCGGTCGGCTTCTGCCACGCGTCTCGCTCCGGTCCCTCGAAGCGCTTGGCCCAAGCGGCGGGGTCGCCGTCGAAGCCGTGCACCAGAGGTCCGCCATGCTTAGCACCGTGGCCGTGCTTGGCGTGCCCATGGTGCTCGCCAGGCTCGTTGGGACCGTGGTGCTCACCGCGTCCATGCTCCTTCGCAGGTCCGTGCTCGGCGGGGGACGCCTTCGTGGTCTCGTACTCGGGCGGCGCCTCGGCGCACTTCGGCGGCGGCGGGGCGCAAGCGATGGCGAGGGCGGGGAGAAGGAAGAGGGAACGTTTCATGGTCACTTTCCGGGAGGACAGGGCACCTGGATCGGGGTGCTGGGCTTTCCGTCGAGGGAAGGCGGCTTGATCCAGCAGCTCCCGTCGGGGCGCTTTACCATGCCTGGGATCCCCAGGGGCGGCTGAGGGGCAGGCTGCGTGGACGGCGCGGTCGACGGAGCCGGAGCCGGAGGTTGGGTCGACGGCGCCGGCGAGGGCGGCTGCGACGAAGGGGTGGGGCTTGGGGTTGGGCTCGGCGACACGGGGTCGGTCGCGGGAGAGGGATCGGGGGCGGGCTCGGGCGTTGGGTCTGGCTCTGGATCCGAGGCTGGCTCTGGATCGGACGCCGGCTCCGGATCGGAGGGCTCTTCCTTCTCTTCTTCCTCCTCCTCTTCCTCGTCGCCGTCGTCCTTCTTCTTCTTTTTTTTCTTCTTCTTGGTGCCGCCGTCTTCTTCCTCGGCGCTGTCAC
>JAUHZF010000531.1 GCA_030426145.1 Polyangia bacterium | reverse complement strand
ACCGAGATCTTCTTCGAGAACCAGCGCCGGGGGGAGCTCATGGGCACCACCGGGGCCTACGACAGGACCAATGCGCGGCTCGAGACGCTCATCCTCGGTGGCGTACAGGACGCGCCGGGGCCAGAGGTGGTGGCGTCGGCGGTGGTGGGTCTGCTCGGCTCGGACCGCCCACCCCTTCGGGTCCTGGTGGGCCGTGACGCCAAAGCGCTCGACATGTTGCGACGCCTGGCTCCGGACGCCCTCTTCGAAGCGGGGGTGAGGCGCGTACTACGCGGCTGACCGAGGCAAATCGCGCCCCGAGCGAGGGCCGCACCGTTCCTTTTGACATCAATGGTTTGCCCGGCTTACGGTGCGCCTAGCACACCCACGATGGGCGACAACATGCGGAAGATGCGTCGAATCACTCCCTTTTTCCGGGCCTGCCTCGCAGGCGCGCTCGCCATGGCTCCGGCCTCGGCGACGGTCGTAGCGGCCGGGACCAGCGTTACCCTTCTCACCGGCTGCGAAGACGAGCAGGAGCCCCAGACCTGGGTCGACCGGCTCGACGACCCGAAGCGCCGAGACGCGGCCGTCAAGCGCCTCCTCCAGTTCTACGAGGACGCGATGACGACCGACAAGAAGGACCGCAACGGTCCGACGGTCAAGCCACTCCTCGAGCTCATCGTCCCGCCGCTGAAGGACTTGGCGATGAAGGGCGAGCTCTCGACCAAGGCGCAGGGCGACCTGCTCGCCTTCTTGGCCGACACCCGCGATCCGCAGGTCGTGCCCGCCCTCGTGAAGGCGATCAACGACTACCGCATGGATGACAAGCGGCCCGAGAAGTACGACTCGCAGATCGCGGACGTGGTCCGCAACGTCAGCGAGATGGTCAAGTCGGGCGCCATCAGCAACGACCCCGAGGTCAACAAGGCCATCTTCGGGCTCTTCCAGCGTACGCACCACAGCTACCAGAAGGCCCGGAACCAGAACTTCTATCTGATCATCAACAAGACCCTGAAGCTCATCAAGGACCCCTCCTGGGAGGGTGAGCTGGTCACCATGATCAAGAAGCCGATCAAGAGCTTGAAGCCCAAGTTCGCGCGCACGGCTCAGGACGAGTTCTACTGGCAACTCACCTCGGCCGAGCTGCTCGGCGAGCTCAAGAGCAAGAAGGCGGTCAAGCCGCTGATCAAGATGCTCCTCTCGCCTTTCAAGCAGGCCGTGCACAACGACGCCCTCGTCGCCCTCATTCGCATCGGCAAGCCCGCGCTCGACGCGTCGGTTCCCCTCATGCAGGGCAAGGACCAGGAGCTCATGGACTACTCGAAGGAACGCACGATCGCGGCCTTCGAAGACCAGGGCAAGCGCGAGAAGGAAGCCAAGAAGAAGAACAAGCAGGATGAGGAGGCCGCCAAGGCCTACCAGCAGATGGCGGTCAACATCGTCGGCAACATCGGCACCCTCGGGTCGACCGACCCGATGCTCGCGATGCTCGAGACCGACAACAAGGACCTCAAGACCACCGTCGCGACCCAGCTCCACCTTCTCCCGCAGGAGGAGAAGATCATCGACACGTTCATCCAGCTCTACGACGGCTGGTCGATGAGCGACAAGACCGAGACCGAGGACTACCCGAAGTTCGCCATGCTCGGAGTGGCCGACAGCTTCATGAACAAGAAGCTGCACGACCACATCCTCGAGACCGCCTTCCAGCAGAAGGGCGACAAGGGCGACGTTCAGGGCGGCTACCTCTCGATCTACGAGTACGTCTACAAGGGCGCCACGCTCGACCAGTGGGACACGGTCGAGAAGCTCATGGCCGAGCAGCCCGAGATCAAGATCAAGAAGAAGGACGACAAGTTCGTCATCAAGGACGCCAAGGCCAAGAAGGAGCAGACGCTCTCCGCGGAGGAGATCGTCAAGAAGATCGTCGCCTTGGAGATCAATCCTGGGACCACGGGGCGGCCGGCCGACAAGAAGGACGCCAAGATGGTCGATCTCGGCGACCTCGGGGTCGAGGCCTTCAGCACGGCGCTCTTCCGCGCCAACTACCTGCGGGCGGGAGCCAACGCCAAGAAGGTCCTCGATGAGTGCAAGCAGGACGTGAACTGCTACATGGGGTGGCTCACCAAGCCGGAGGTCTCCAAGGCCGAAACGGTGACCATGGGCGTCAAGGCCATCGCCATGATCGGCATCTACGGCGGCGACGACGTGAAGATGAAGCTCGTCGACAAGCTCCCGAGCATCAAGAGCCCGGCCATCCGCATCATGATCGGGACCATCCTGCTCGCCAAGTCTCCCAAGGGCGACCAGGCGGTGGCCAAGAAGCTCCACGAGATGTACGACAAGGCGCAGGACTCGAGGAACAACGACGCCATCAAGGCGATCCAGCCCTTCAAGCAGATCATCTACCGCCTCGAGGCGCGCGCGGGTCTCTGAGCCCCGAGCCTCCGTACCGAATCGAGGGAGCGTGCGAGCTGCACGCTCCCTCTTTTCTTTTCCGGCCCCATTCGGGGTAGAAGTGGTGACGGGCATGATTCAACTCGAGGTCATCGACGGGGCGACGAAAGGGCGAATCTTCAAGGTCGACCGTGACGTCGCCTTCGTCGGTCGCGCGCCCGCCAACGAGGTGGTGCTCGAAGACGCACACGTTTCGGGACGCCACGCCCGCATCGTTCAAGGGCTCGACAGCGCCACCATCGAAGACCTCGGCTCGACCAACGGCACCGCCGTCATCCGTGGAGAGGAGAGTATCTCCCTCAGCGAGGTGGGCGATGCGGTCGAGCTGCGCGAGGGTGATGTGGTGCAGCTCGGCAAGGACGACGAGTTCTGCCGGCTCGAGGTGTCACTGCTCGAGGACGACGAAAAGAGCGCCACCGTCGTCACGGTGAAGAAGGTCGACGACGGCACCGAGGTGCCTCGGGACCCCGGGCGCCTGAGCGCCTTGTACGAGGCCCAGCGAAAAGTGGGTCGGGCCGAGGACCTCGACGCGGTGCTCGAGTCGATCGCGAGCGCCGTCTTCGACCTGCTGACCCACGCCACCCACGTCACGGTCGTTCTCCAAGCGCGTGACGATGAGCGCGGGGATGACGGCAAGAAGGCCAAAGCCCGCAACTACCTCCCGGTGCTCACCCGCCGGCGCCCCGAGGACAAGGGCGGGCCGCCGAGCGAGAGTCAGAACGAGTTCATCCCCATCACCCGCAGCGTCTACCGCAAGGTCTTGAGCGAGCGCTCCGCCGTGCTCGCCGCCGACGCCAAGAAGCAGATCGGGGCGACTCCCTCGCTCATGGGGGCATCGGTGCGGAGCACCATCGCGGTCCCCCTCTGGAGCGGCGACGAGATCCTAGGCGTGCTCCAGGTCGACAACCGAGACGCTCCGGGCATGCTCAAGCCCGCCGACCTCGACGTGTTGCTCCTCGTCGCCGAGCAGGCTTCGCTGGCCATCGCCAACGCGCGCCTCATCAAGCGGCTCAAGGTGGCCGAAGAGCGCGCTCGCAGCGAGAACGACTTCCTCAAGGATCGCGAGAAGGCGCGGCGCGGGGGAGCGCGCAGCGGCGGCCGCGAGGTCGACATCATCGGTGACAGCGACTCGATGCAGGAGGTGTTGCGGCAGCTCGACAAGGTCGTCGACACCAACGTCACCGTGCTCATCGAGGGCGAGACCGGCACCGGAAAGGAGCTCATCGCGTCTGCGCTTCACTACCGCTCCCGACGGCGAGACAAGCTCTTCGTCGCGCAGAACTGCGCCGCGCTCGCCGAGAACCTCCTCGAGAGCGAGCTCTTTGGTCACACCAAGGGGTCGTTCACGGGCGCGCACGAGGACAAGAAGGGGCTGTTCGAGCTCGCGGACGGCTCGACGCTCTTCCTCGACGAAATCACCGAAGCGCCGATGTCGATCCAGTCGAAGCTGCTCCGGGCCCTTCAAGAAGGGGAGATCCGACCCGTAGGTGCGCCCGAGCCGCGACGGGTCAACGTGCGCGTGGTCACGGCCACCAACCGCAACCTCGAGAAGGAGGTCGAAGCGGGGCGCTTCCGCGAGGACCTCTACTACCGCCTCAAGGTCTTTCCCCTCAGGGTTCCGCCCCTTCGTGAGCGTAGGACCGACATCCCTCTGATCATGCAGCATTTCCTCGAGCGCTACGCCGAGGAGATCGGCAAGCCGGTGGCCGGTGTCAGCTCGGAGGCGATCAACCTCATGATGGCCTACGACTGGCCGGGCAACGTGCGCGAGCTCCAGAACGAGGTGCAGCGCATGGTGATCCAGGTCGATCCCGGCGCCTTCGTGACGCCCGACCTTCTCTCACCTCGGATGCGCAAGGGTGAGGATGTGGTCAACAAGGCCGGCGTGCGCCGCGGCACCCTCAAAGAGACCATGCTCGCGGTGGAGAAGTACATCGTCTTCGAGGCCCTACGCGAGCACGGCAACAACAAGACGAGCACGGCCAAATCGCTCGGTATCACGCGCGAGGGGCTTCACAAGAAGCTTCGCCAGTTCGAGTCGTCGTGAGCCCGCGAGTAGCACCGCATCGGTTGCTCGCGTAAGATGGCGTGTCTGCATGAAGCTTCAGCCTGGCACCGCGGTGACGCCCAATGTGCGGCTGGAACAACCCATCGCCCAAGGGGCCATGGGGTCGGTGTGGCTCGCCGAGCATCTGACCTTGAACACCAAGGTCGCGGTGAAGTTCATCTCCGACCGGCTCGATCCCGACGACCCCGAGGTGCTCGAACGCTTCATCCGTGAGGCTTCGACCGCCGCTCAGATCAAGAGCTCGCACGTCGTGCAGACCTTCGACCAGGGCGTCATGCGTGACGGCACGCCCTACATCGTCATGGAGTACCTCGAGGGGGAGGAGCTTCGTGAGCGCCTCGACCGCGACGGCCAGCTGCCTCTCGACACCTTGCAGAAGGTGGTGACGCAAACGGCCAAGGCCCTCGGCATGGCGCACAAGGCGGGCATCATCCACCGCGACATCAAGCCCGAGAACATCTTCCTCAGCACGCACGACGACGAGCTCCACGTAAAGGTCTTCGACTTCGGCATCGCGAAGCGGCGCAACCACGCGATGGGGGTCGACGATGCCGAGGCGCGCCGC
>JAUHZF010000128.1 GCA_030426145.1 Polyangia bacterium | reverse complement strand
TGTGATGGTCCCTCCGCCTTGGTGGTGCTGGCGCAGCGACGAGAGCTCGAGTTCAGCCCCTTCCTCGACGCGCTCGAGGGGCCATGGCGCGATGGGGAGCGCATCGAGATCCCGCCCCTCGGTGAGACCGAAGTGCAAGAGCTGGCCGACCTGCTCGCCCCCGGGATCGCCCCCGACGTCGCACGCGATCTCAGGGCGAGCTCGGGGGGGCTGCCCTTTGCCGTGGAGAGCTGGGCGTTCGCGACCCGGAGCGGGAAGACGCCGAGCACCTTCGACGCTTTGCTCACCAGCCGCGTCACCGGCCTCGACGACGGCGCGAAGAAACTGCTGTCGCTCCTCGCCATCGATCCGGAGCCGATTCCGCGGGGGGTAGTGCTCGAAGCGGCGAGCTTCGGTGGCGAAGGACTCCTCGCCCTGCGAGAGCTCGAGGAGCGAGGTCTGCTTCGATTGCTTCCGGGCGAGGCGCGCGTGGGTCTCTATCACGAGCTCCTCCGCGACGGTTTGGCCGCCGACATCGGCGACGACGAACGCCGCGCGCTGCACGACCGGATGGCGCTGGTGCTCGAGGAGGCGACGCCGGCCGACCTCCCTCGTCGCATGCATCACCTGGCGGGAGCCAGTCGATTGCGTGAGGCGAGCGTGCTCGCGGTCGAGGCGGCCGACTTGGCCCACGAGGAGCTCGGTTTCGTGCGCGAGGCGACCTACCTCGGACGCGCGGCCAGCTGGGTCGACGACGCAGAGGAACGTCTGACCCTTTATCGGCGCGAGGCCGAAGCATGGACCGCATCGGGTCGCGCTGCGGCGGCCGGCAAGGCCTATCTGTCCGCCGCTCGGGAGGCGGTGGCGGTGGGCCGTGCGGCGAAGGAGGTCAACGCGCTACGACGCGAAGGCGCGGCGGCGCTCGTCGCGTCCGGCCGGGTCGATGAGGGCGAGGTGGTTTTTGCAAAGCTTCTCCGAGAGCGAAGTCTGCCCTATCCGACCCATGCCGGCGTGGCTCTGGCCCAGGGGATGTGGCAGCGCATCTGGACCAACCTGCGCGGCTTCGAGGAGCCCAAGGACGTCGACGTCGAGGCTGAAGAAGAGCTGACCCTGCTCGCCAAGTGCGGAACGCGCCTCAGCGTTTCGCGCATGCATACGGCCTTCGCCATCTCCGGCCGCTACTACGCCCGCGCCATGCGTGGAGGTGCGGCGCACCATCAGGTGCAGGCCATCATCATGGAGGCCCCGTTCCAGGCTGGCCTCGGCGGGAGATGGGAGCGGGGCGCGCTGGCGCTGCTCGATCGCATCGACCGCCTCGAGCGAGACCACGACGTCCCGGCGCATCTCACGCCTCATCAGGTGCGAGGCACCGTCTTTTGGCATCTCGGTCGGTGGCGGGACGCTGCCATCGCCTGTGAGAAGGCCGCCACCATCTTTCGCACCGAGGCCCCCTGGGACACGTTTCGACTCTTGGTGGCCGACACCTTCGCCTGCTCTGCGCGTGCGTTCATGGGGGACTTCGACCTGCTCGGAGACCGCATCGAGGTCGCCTTGCAGGCGGCCGTCGACCGGGGTGAAAGAAATGCCCATGTCGTGCTCGATGCCGGCGATACCGGGATGCGGTACTTCGTACGTGATGATGGCGAGGGGGCCGAAGACCTCGCCCGACGGGTTTGGGACCTCGTTCCCGAAGATGCCGGCGTCTTCGAGTATGCGGCCGCGACGCACGAAGCGCGCAACCACCTCTACGCGGGCCGATTCGCCGAAGGCGTGACGGCCCTCGAGGGCGCGTTGCCGAGGCTCAAGAGAAACCAGGCCATTGCGGTGCGATGCACCCGTGCCGTCACGTACGACCTGCTCGCGCGCCTGCTGCTCGCGGTGGGCCGTGAACGTGGCCTTGCCGACGTCGGCTCTCGCATCGACGAGGTGGTGAAGGTCATCGAGAAGACCGGGCTCCCGCCGGCGTTGGCCTGGGGGTTGCGAATCCGGGCGGGCAAGGCCCGACTCGCCGGGGACGAGGCGGCGGCCGTGAAGCTCTACCGCGAGGCGTGCGATGCTTTCGAGGCGGCGGACATGAGGCTCTTTGCCTGGGCGAGCGCGCGCGCCGCGGGAGCCGATGATGCCCCTCCGGTGACGGTCGGCAACCCGCCCGCGCTCCTGCGTCTCCTCGACCCCATGGCGTGCTGATCAAGGCTTCGGGGCGCGCATGACGCCGAGCAGATGCGAAGCGAGCACGGCGCCCAGCTCGCCTTGGGTCTTCACGTACGTCTGCAGCGCCTGAAGCAGATCTGAAGATCCACCCTGGCTCTCGTCACCCCCCATCATGGGGAGAATGGCCTTCTCGACCTTGAGGATCTCCATGAAGTGGGGCAGTCCGCGCGTGTGCAGCTCCTGGTCGAGCGCGCGTAGCGGAGCGAGATCGGCGAGCTCGTCGAGTTCGAGGTCGAAGGTCGCGCAATCGTGGCCCACCGCGACGCTCTGCTTGTTCGAGCGCACGTCCTCCAGGATGGCATTGACCGCGTGGCGGGCCGATTCGTTGGCCGACTCCATGGTGACGATCCGGGTGTAGGTGTCGAGCCAAGTGCCGCAGAAGACCGCCTTGTCCCAGTGGACTTCGTATTCGCCAGGTTCTTCGGGCCATTGGCCGGCGAGCCTGGCGTCGTTCACGAGGAAGGGGGCCTTGTTCCCGATGACCTCCTTTGGCTCGTTCGCGTCGTCGAACGCCATGTTGCTGTCGATGTGAAAGTAGATCGGGTCTTCGGGGAGCACGGGGACGCCGCGGAGTCCGGCTTTGATCTGCTCCCACACCTCGCGCGCGATCTCCTCCGGCGGGAGCAGCCAGGCCGGCTTGCCCGTGAGGGGCCCCGGCACGTCCCAAGCTCCGAGGATGACGGACAGCACGCCACCATAGGCCGTGGTGCGGTCGGGTGGGTTCTGCCGGAACTGCATCTGCGACACCGACGAGAGCGCCCAGGGCGAGTTCGGGTAATACATGTGCCCGCGGAAGTAGTTGTAGTCGCGCGCGAGGAAGAACTGGATACCGGCGTACTGCCGGAACGGAAGCTCGATGGGCCCCGGCGCGCTCGCGGTCTGGTAGCCCAGCCCATGACGGCGCTCGACGTGCTCGGCGGCGTTCTCCAGGTGTTGATCGCCGGTGGGAAGGGCTTCTGCCTTCGCCTTCAGCTCGTCGAAGCCCGCCGCCGCCCGCTGATCCCAGGCGGTGGTTGGCGCCGGAACCCACTGCTTCCGGAGGTCGTCCAGGTACTTCACTTCGCGTTCGATACCGGCCTTGGCGTCGTAGCCCTTGGCGAGGTCGGCGACGAATGCGAGGGGTGTCTTGCCGGCGTGGTCGGCCCAGTTGCCCCCGATGCGGAACCAGGCCCCGAGGTCGAGCGCGAAGACGAGGTAGTCGGCCTCGGGCGGCTCATTCTTCATCTCGAGGGTGGGCTTCAGCGCGCCATCGTCGACGTCGAGCGCCGTCAGCTTGCCCACCCGGAAGTCGACGTCGTGAAAGCCGCTGAGGTAGTCGTGCCAATGGTCGAACCACGCCTTGGTGGTGGGACCGGTGAGGGTGCCGTCGCGGTAGCTGCGAGGACGCGCCTGGTCGAGGGCGAGCTGAACTGTCACCGCGGCGTAGGTCCGCGCATTGGCGTCGCCCGCTCGAAGTCCGGCGAGCGCCTGTGGCCAGCGCTTGATCGCGTCGACGAAGGCTGGACTCGTGTCGTCGTCGGTCACGAAGTCGAGGAAGCTGATGTCCGACAGATCGGCACGACGGCCTGGGCACGAGGTCATGAACTGAAGCAGCCGGAGCTGCGTGCGCAGCATGTCTCGGGCCGGGAGGTTCATGCGGGGCCGCTGCATGGCGTCGATGATCTTCAACACCGTGCTCACCGAAGCCGTGTTCGAGCGGGGCAGCACGGCAGGCGGGGTGCCGTCTTGGGTCGCGAGGGCATGCAGCTGCACCGAGGCGAGGTTGTCGCGCACCGAGTCCCGGGTAGGCCATGCCTCGGTGCGGCTCACGGTGCGGCGCTCTTCTTCCGGGAGCCGCTGCTGCAGGGCGACTTCGGTGTGGTAGCGAAAGGGGTCCTTCGGCCGAAGCTCGACCAGCGGAATGCGATCCATCGTGTCGAACAGGTTGCGGTAGAAGGAGGGGAAGAAGCGGTACCCGTGCTCGCCGGGGAGAAGCTGCTGCGCGAGCCGAAGTTGGAGGAAGTTGCAACGGGCCTGCGCGGCCGCCGACGAGCCGTGCAGCTGAACGACCGCGGCGACGATGAAGTTGTGGGGACCAGCCGGGTCGTCTGCATCGCGGGGCATGCGGAGCGACCCCACGAGGGAAGAGGGGCCGACGTTGCTGTAGTCACCTGCGTCGGCCATGCCGCCGTCAGGGGCGGACTCGTACCGCGCGAGGTCGGCGTTTTCGTCGAGCGCTTTGGCCAAGGCCTCGAGCTGGGTCTTGGCCCGTTTCGCTGCGTCGACCTGCTCCGCTTCGGTCTTGTAGGTGACGACGACGTACATCGTCTCGTCGGTCTTCGATGCGTTGACGGTCTCGACCAGCTCCGCCGTGAGGTCTGCGAGCGCCGCCTGGGATGCGGCCGCGACCGTCGTGGCGGGGGTCTCGTCGTCGACGTAGACGAAGGTGGGCCAATCAAATGCGAAGAACGGAATGCCGGTGGTGTGGTCGTCACCGAGCTGCGCGCCGAGCTCGAGGTGGTTGAACGACAGCGGAGCTCGGGCCCGCAGGGGAGCGAAGGGCTGCTCGTTCGCGGAGGCGCTGCCATCGCCGAGAGGGACGTGGGCGCGCCGGAACTGCGAGGCGGCGACACCCCCGAGCATGGGGCGGCCGGAGAATCGTGGGTCTGGCGTGGGTTCGATGACGGTCACCGCGAAACCCCGCTCGGCGAGCTCGTGGGCCGCCGTCATGCCGGCGATGCCGCCTCCAATGACCCAAACCTTCTGGCCGTTCTTGCTCATGTCGCTTCTTTCTTGCGGGCGTTCCAGCTCGCGAGGATGGGGAGGATCCCCGGCGCGCGGACGGCGCATTGTACGAAGACGCGCAACCCTTGGTCGAGGGCGACGAGGTCATTCAAGGCACCGCGTAGTTGCACGCTGCCATCGAAGACAGCTTCCTCGAGGGTCTTCTCACCATTCAGTAGGGCATCGATGGCCTCGCCCGACGCCGTTCCCCACGCGACACACCCGTCATCGTGGCCACGAAGCTCGACCCCGAGGGGACCCACGCCCACCCAGAAGGGCGTGCCGTCGACTTGGATCTCGATCACCCGGTCGCCAACCGCCCGCGCGAGCTCCGCCGCGAGCGTGGGCACGTCTCGCTGAACGGTAGCCAGCGCCTCTCCGAGGTGGTCGCGAAAGGCTTCAGGCACCGAGAAACTCGAAGATGGTGGGGCAGGTGAGCTCGACGCGCTCCCCGGCCACGTTGGCGCGGACTTCGAGGTCGCCGGCGACCTCGTTGATGATGGTCACACCGAAGTCGTCGTCGTTGGGGAGGACGACCTGAGCGATGTCTTTGGGGGTGAAAGATGCTTCGAGCCGGGTGTCATCACTCCAGGCCTCGATGCTCATGCGGGCGGGCACGTCGGTGGCGGTGCCGCGGGCGATGAGCCCCATCACCGGCGGCACCTTCAGCACGCGGTCAGCGCGAAGCAGGCCGTGGTGCTCGATGCGGATGTTGGCGTCGCGAAAGGCGCGGTGAACCCTTCGCCCCTTCCAGAGAAAGAGCGTCTGCATGCGGGTTCGCGTGAGCTTGCGGTTGCTGAGCCGTGCGAAGACGAAGCTCCAAGGGTTGGCAGGGTCCTGTGGCAGCCCGAAGCCCCACTCCCAAGCGAAGTCGCGACCCCATCGAAAGTGGCCCCAGTTGTGGTCGTGGTAGGCGGGGGTGCCGTCCAGGCGATGCTCCGTTCCGTCGAGTCGCACGACGCCGTGGGCGACCAAGCGCGGGAGCACCACCCAGTGAATGGGGGGGCCGTCGCCCGTCATCACGTTGTAGATGGGAGCCGGCATCGAATGGGGCTGCAGCTCGAGCTCGGCCTCGACGGGGATCGACCGGCACTTCACGTTCAGGCGGTAGCGGCCATCTTGGTAGCGAATCGACGAGCTACCGAACTCGGCGTGCATTCGACCCGCGCGGATGTTCACCTCCTCGGCGGGGATGGTCTCGACGTTGCCGAACCAGCGGTCGTAGCGAGCGAGCGCGGTGAGGCGCACCACCGGCGACCCAGTCGTGGCCACGGGGTCGACTTCGCTCAGGTTGAGGAGGAGGTCGAAGTCGCGTCCGTAGATGCAGAAGTGCTGCCATTCCTTGAAGCCAGGTCGCCCGCCGACGCGGGAAGGAGGTCGGCGAAACCAGTCGGTGCGCTGCACGGCGAGGTCGAGCCACCCCGGAGGCTGCGTATTCATCGCAAGATGCCCTTCGGCGGCGTCCCCTCAGGGGGCTCGGGAGGTGGCTCGGGCGCGTCGAGTTGAGCGAGGTGGTGAGCGAGCCGTCGTTGGATGGCGACCGCACCGAGGAGGGCGAGGGTGAGCTCGTCGCGGTCCTCCTCCGTCGCCTGCTCCTTGGCTTCTGCGGGCACGTGGCGCTCGAGCATCACCTCGAACTGCGCACTCAGCGACTCGAGGCCGAGCAGCACCTGCAGCAAGAGGTTGCGGTGGGCGAAGTCGGTGGGGCGCCGCTGAAGCACTACTGTCCTCCGAGCATGCCGTCGATGAACAGGTCTTCGAGCACCGCTTCCATGTTGGGGGACGAGGCGGCTTTCACCATGGCTTCGAGGATCGCCGTGGGGAGGACCGTCTGCTCGTCGTCTTCGAGCGCCCGAACCGTCAGCGCGTCCCACAACACGCGTGCGCGTACCACCAGCTCCGAGCCGGCGAGGCGGTCGCGCCATGCCGCACCTTCTTCGGTCTCTGCGTAGGCGCG
The DNA here is from genome assembly GCA_030426145.1 of Polyangia bacterium. GTDB lineage: Bacteria > Myxococcota_A > Polyangia > Polyangiales > Polyangiaceae > JAPYTK01. Next base: position 17,263 of record JAUHZF010000128.1, on the reverse strand, counting down.
CCCCTCGCGAACGAGCGCGTAGAAGATGGCTTGGGCCGCGATCGGGTGGGCCATGATCGCGTGTTGGATGGCGCGGAGCGCCTGCTCGAGCTCGAGGTCTTCGGGCTCATCGTGGAACTCGACCCGTTGCGTCACGGCTACTTCGCTGCTTCGCCGCCTTCAGACAGCATCAAGTAGAAGTAGGTCACGCTGCCGCCATCGCGGAGCTCGGCCAGGAATAGACCGCGCAGCGCCCAGAAGGCGGCGTGGTCGTCGGCAGCCACGACGCCGTCGTCGACGCGAGCCTCGACGACGAGGTCCTCGTCGACGCCGTCCCATGCGAAGAGCGTGAGGTCGCCGGTGATGGGCTTGGTACCGACGCGGATTCGGTAGGCCTCGCCCTCGTCTTCGCGTCGCTGGCGCCACAGGTTGGTGAGGAACACCGGGAAGGGAGCATGGCGCCCGTGGTGCACGTCGCCTTCGATCTCTCCCTCCCAGTGAACGTGGCGTCGTTCGGCGAGCCTATGGGCGTCCTTGGGGCGCAGCTCGACGAAGACCTCCTGTGTCTGCCCCGACTCGAGGTCGACCGACTCGGGCACGAAGACCAAGTCGACGTCGAGCGCATCTTCCGGAGCGTCGGCTGGGGTGAGCTTGACCGTACACGGCATCGTGAACGCGAGGCGTGTTCCGCGCCGGTTGACGAGCTCGAACCGTCCGAGCCGGAGGTGGGGTTGGGACCACGGCGTTGGTCGTGAGCGCAAGGGCTCGTGGTCGAGCTCGAGCCGAACCGGAGCCTTGGGCTGCTCCTGGGGTTCGCGGTTGTTCACACGGTCGGGGCGGTCTTGCGCGGACTTGCGCAGGGCATCGATGATCTTACGATTCGCGCGCGCGTTCAGCTCGAGGAAGGTCTTGAGGGTGTGCATCCCGAAGGCTGCGAAATCGTAGGCGACGTTGTGTTCGTCACCGTCGTCTCTGAAGCCGCGCTCGGCCCGGCTCGCGGCGGCATCTTCGAGGCGCTCGCGGTGTTCTTCGGCTCGGTGTCTCGCTTCGAGAGAATCGGCGAGGGCGCTGATGACGGTTCCTTCGATCTCGTGACGGGCTTCGCGCTCGTCATTTCCGCTGCGTGGCGCTGGTGTCCGTAGGGCCTGGGTGACCAGGTTGGCCAACGGAAGCGGTGTTTCGAGCAATCGTCGGATATCGTCTTCGATGGCCATTCACCTACTCCGCCCCAGTACGTAGGTCGTCAATCCTGCCAGGAAGTCCCGATGTACGGAAGCGCCGAGTTCGGCGAGGGTCCGCTCGAGGGTGGCTGCGGCCGCTTCGACGCGTCGGCGGGCAGCGGCGCGTGCGTAGTCGATGCTCTTCGTACGCTCGATGAGCGCTCGGATGGCTTGGATCTCGTCGAGCGACTTGGTCGCTTCGGTCGCTTCGGCGGGGGTGGGGGGGCGAGGCTTGGCGAGGACCTTCAGCGCGTGCGCGCGTTCGGTGGCGGATGCCAACCGCAGCGCGTGCACCAGGATGAGGGTGTGTTTGCCCTCCCAGAGGTCGCCGTCGATCTCTTTCCCGTACTCCTGCTCCTCGGCTTCGAGGTTGAGCACGTCGTCTTGGATCTGGAAGGCGGCGCCGATGAGGGTGCCCCAGCGGCGCAGCTTGCACTCGAGCTCGGCGGAGGCTCCTCCGAGCACGCATCCGATGCGGATCGGGGTGAGGAAGGTGTACCAGGTGGTCTTCTGGTGAACCATGCGGATGTAGTCGGCGTCGCGAAGGTCGTAGTCCGCGTGACGAATCCAAGACAGCTCGAGCGCTTGCCCTTCGGCCGTCTCACGCGCCATGTCGGCGATGCTCGCAAGCACGTGCAGCGCCGGGCCGAGTCCCACGAGCTTGGTGTTGTCGAGCAGGGGCCTCAGGCAGAGGGCGAGCATGGCGTCGCCGACGTTGATGGCAGCTGGGGTGCCGATCTCGGTGTGGAGGGTGGGCAGGCCGCGCCGACTCCAAGAGCCGTCTTCGACGTCGTCGTGCACGAGGAAGGCGTTGTGATAGAGCTCGAGCACCGCCGCCGAGGGGAGGATGGCTTCGATGCGGCCCCCCAATGCGCGGGACACGGCCACGGCCAAGGCTGGCCGCATGCCTTTGGCGTGTCGGAAGGGGTAGGCCCGCATGGGGCGGTAGAGCTGCTCCTCGTAGCGGGTCCCGCTCGGGATGATGCGGTCGATCTCGTCGAGCACGAGACCGCGAACCTCGCCTAGATAAGCTTCGAGCTCACGGCCTTCGAGGGGGGAGAACTCGGGCGTGCGGCGCGTCATCCCCGACCTCCCCTCCAGCGCATGGGCCGAACCCTAGCATCTCCGGCTCGCCTCAGAGCAGGGTGGGGGCGGCGGCGATGGCCGCGTGGGCGCGCACCTCGTCGGTCCTCGGGTCGTCGATGACGGCGAGGACGGGACGTCGCGGCACTCAGAGACCCAGCAGCTGGAGGGCGATCCAGCCGCCCGCGGCAGCCGACACGGGAACCGCGAGGTTGTCGTCGATGACCCGGTTGCTGAAGAGCTCTCCGAGACCGCCGAACAGCGCGGCCAAACCTGCGATCGCGAAGCGGTTCCCCAAAGTGAGGTCGGCGTGCCAAAGCGTGAGCACCATCAGCGCGGCGAGCGTACCGACCACCACGAAGGTGACGGTGCCGATGAGCGAGCGCTGGTTGATGAGCTTGATGCGGCCCCACTTGCGGCCCGCGAGCCCGGCCGCCGGGTCGGCGAGACCGAGGATCATGATGGCCGCGGCCGAGATCATGGGCGCGAAGCAGAGGCCAAGGATGGCGAGGGCGGTGCCGAAGTAGGTTCCGGAGTTGATGCGGTGTCGCTCGTGGGGGTGGGCGATGGGCCCGAACACCCAGAGCAGCACCCGACGGCCGGTGTCGGAGGTGTGGCGCCACGCCTCCATGGCCCAAAAGGAGATCGACGCGATGAGCGGGACCACCCAGCGTTGGGTTGGGGTGAGCACCTCTTCGATGAGGAGCACACACACGATGGCCATGCCCGCGTGCACGATGCTGCGGGTGTAGTTGGTGGGACGAACCGAGGGCACGTCGACCGAGGCGCCGCGCAGCGCGCGACCGAGCTCTTCGTAGGCCGCGAGCAGCTCCTTGCGGTAGCGGCTCCAAGCCGAGCGGCTGCTTCCGCCCGCGAGCTCTGGGGCCGCGCTGAGCATGGTTGCGAGCTGGTCGACGTGGGTCGCGACCGCGTCCCCGCTGGTGTCTTCGCTCGTCAGGAGGGCGCGAAAATCGGCGGCGAGCTCACCCGCGCGTGCCATCAGCGACTCTGCGTCCCAGCGTCGGCCCGTGCGCGACGGGTCCATGTCCCTCAGTAGGCGATGGAGCTCGAGGGCGGCGTCACGACTCTGGGCAGCGAGCACAGACATGGCGATTGGGGGGTACCACGGGGCGTCTAGGCGCTCTCGTCACGATCGTGTCATGCCCCGGCCACCCCGGCGGGGTGAGCGAGAAATGACGAAAAACGTAACGTTTCGAAGCGTTTGCACTGGTGGAGGCCGAACATCCGTCGCACGGTGTGGCCGTGGTGCGGAACGGCGTCGTCACGGTCCTCCGCGGAGCCCTCTTGCTGGGGCTCGCGACGCTGGTGAGCTGCGGGAAACCCAAGGTGAGAGCACGCGAGGACGGGTGGGCCTGGTGCCGGCGACCTGGCATCGGGCGGGCGGTGCTCTGCCGCACGGTCGAGGTGCCGGCCACCGAGACCCAAACGGGGCCGACCGTGCCCATCTCCCTGGTGAAAGTGCCGGCGGAGAGCGACGATCGCCAGGCCGATCCGGTCGTCCTGCTCGCGGGCGGTCCCGGGCAGTCGGCCATCGGGGCCTATGGGCCGATGCTTCCGGTCTTCAACGACATCAACCGCGACCGCGACATCCTGCTCATCGACGTGCGCGGCACCAGCGCCGGCCACGCCCTCTACTGCGTGCCCGATGCCGAGAGCGACGCCGCAGAACTCGACCAGCTCTTTCGCTCCAGTGGCATCGCTCACGGGGCCGAGGTCTGCAACCAGCGGCTCGACGGCGAGACGATAGCCCAGCTCGGACACATCACGACCCGACAGTTCGTGATCGACCTCGAGGTCGTGCGCGAGACCCTCGGCATCGCGCGTTGGAACCTCATCGGAGCCTCCTACGGCACCCGGCTCGCCATGCAGTACGCCAAAGCGCACCCCGAGCACACGCGGTCCCTGGTGCTCGACGCGGTTGCGCCGCGACAGCTTCGGCTCCCGCTTCCCTTCGCGCGAGATATGGAGAGCGCCCTCGAGGTGGTGGCCGCGCGGTGCCGAGAGGACGCCGCCTGCCTGAAGCACAACGGGGATCCCTTGGTGAAGATGAAGACCTTCTTCGAGACCCTGCCGAAGAAGATGGTGGTCACCCATCCGCGCACTGGGCTTCGGCACGAGGTCGAGGTCACGCGGGAGGCCGTGGCGCAGCTCCTTCGAGGTCCGCTCTACGCAACCGACCTGCAGGGGTTGCTCCCCTACGCCATCCGCCGCGCAGGCGAAGGAGACCTGTCTCCGTTGCTCGGCATCGCGGCCCTCATGGACCAGGGCTCGGAACTCTCCCTCGGTGTTCTGCTCTCGGTGACCTGCGCCGAGGACATCCCACAGATCCGCCCCGAGGAGGTCGGTCCCGCCACCCAAGGCACGGTGCTCGGCGACACCGTCGTGCGTGACTTCATGGCCGCTTGCGAGAAGTGGCGGGGCACCACCTATGCGCCCAAACAAGAACCTCTGCCTCCGAGCATTCCCGTGCTCAGCCTGTCGGGCACGGTCGACCCCGTCACGCCGGTGCGGTGGGCCGACGTCGCCATGGAGGGGGTGCAGCATCACCACCGCGTGGTCATGGCCCATGCGGGTCATGGGATCCTCGCCCGTGGTTGTGTGCCACGTCTGGTGAAGGGATTCCTCGACGCGCCGACGGCGACGGTCGATGCGAGCTGCGTGAACGATAGCAAGCCGCCGCCCTTCTTCATCGACCACGCGGGAGCCGCACCGTGATCGAGGTCACCGGCCTGCGCAAGACCTTCGGTGGGGTCGTGGCGGTGGAGGACGTGACCTTCTCCGCGCCCGACGGACGGATCACCGGTCTGCTCGGCCCCAATGGTGCGGGCAAGACGACCACCCTCCGGGTGGTGAGCGGCATGCTTCAGCCCGACCGAGGTGAGGCTCGGATCGACGATGTCGACGTGCTCGCAGATCCCAGCGCCGGGCGCGCACGCCTCGGCCTGCTGCCCGACGCGAGGGGCCTTTACCCGCGCCTCACCGCGCGGGAGAACATTCGCTACTACGGCGAGCTCTACGGGCTGAGGGGAAAGGCCCTCGGCAAGCGTATCGACGAGCTCATCGAGATGCTCGAGCTCGGCCATGTGGCAGACCGTGCGGCCACCGGCTTCTCTCAGGGCGAACGCATGAAGGTGGCTATTGCGCGGGCATTGGTTCACGACCCACCCAACGTGATCCTCGATGAGCCCACCAATGGTCTCGACGTGATGAGCATTCGGTCGCTGCGTGCCTTCCTCGTGCGACTTCGTGAGGAGGGGCGTTGCGTGCTCTTCTCGTCGCACGTGATGCAGGAGGTGTCCGCCCTGTGTGATGCCATCGTGATCATCGCCAAGGGGCAGGTCGTCGCTTCGGGCACCGAAGAAGAGCTCAAGGTGCAGACGGGGGCTGAGACCATGGAGGACGTCTTCGTGGCGGCCGCGACGGAGGAGGCCCCGTGAGCCCGCTCTGGATCGTGTTCCGCAAGGAGCTCATCGACGCCATTCGCGATCGGCGCTCGCTGATGTCGATGCTGCTGTTTCCGCTGCTGGGACCCGTCATGGTGTCGGTGGCGCTCAACTTCACCGCGCAGGAACTGGACCAGAACCGTGACGTCGAGCTGCCGGTGGTGGGGCAAGAGCACGCGCCCCAGCTCATGGCCTTCCTGCACGACCACCGCGTGGAGCTGGTACCTCCGCCGGATGACTACCTCGAAGCGGTACGCATCGGTGATTCGCCCATGGTGCTCATCGTTCACGAGGACTACGCGGAGCGGTTTCGCGATGCCCGTGCCAATACGGTCGAGCTCGTGGTCGACCAATCGCGCACGGCCGGGGCTGGCGACCGTGCCCGGGTGCGGCACCTGCTCGAGGCCTATGGCGAGCGGTTGGCGCTGCTGCGCATGGTGGCCCGCGGGGTCGATCCCCAGCTGGCCAAGCCATTGAAGGTGCAGTCGGTCGACGTGTCGACGCCGGCCAAACGCGCCGCCATCTTCCTCAACCTGCTGCCGATGTTCGTTCTGCTCGCGGCCTTCATCGGCGGCATGTACCTCGCCACCGATGCCACCGCCGGCGAGCGTGAGCGCGGCTCGCTCGAGCCCCTGTTGCTCACGCCGGTGTCGCGGGGGGCGATCGTGACCGGCAAGTGGTTGGCGAGTGTGCTCTTCTCGGCGGTCACGGTGGTGCTGACGCTCGGCCTCACGCTGGTCGCCCTGGGCACCATCCCGCTGGAGGAGATCGGCCTCCACGTCGACATCGGTGTGACGGATGTGCTCGGCATCCTGTTGGCGGTCATCCCGCTCTCGTTTGCTGCGCCGGCGGCTCAGGTCTTGGTGGCGCTCTTCGCTCGCTCGTACAAGGAGGCCCAGACCTACCTGTCGATCATGATCTTCATCCCCACGCTTCCGGGGGCGATCTTCGGCATCAAGCCCCTGGAGGCGCAGCCGTGGATGTATCCCATCCCCGTGCTCGGCCAGCAGACGCTGCTCACGAGCACCATCCGCGGCGAGCCGACGCCGGTCTATGGCTTCGTGCTCGCGGCGCTCGGCGCCTCGCTCCTCGCCCTGATTCTCGTCCTCGCCGCCGCCCGCATGCTCCGCAGCGAGCGCATCGTCATGGGCCGCTGAAAGCCAAGAAGGCGATCATCGATCCCTTCGGTGGGCGCTGCGTGCACGCTGCCACCCGGCAAGCGATCGATGATCGCTTTGCCCCCACGCGGCCCCGCCTTACGGCTCGGGGGTGGTGTAGGTGGAGCGGGTGAGGAGGGCGAGGGACTTGTCGTTCTTGCCGTCTTTGGCGAGCGTCATCGTGGCGAGCACCTCGACCTCGCCGCTGGCGGGGACTGCGCGTGCGGGGCGCAGCTGATAGCGGGCCCGGCCGCGGGCCTCGTAGCCGGTGACGTCGAGCTTGGCGCCTTTGACGTACTCGACCTGTTGGCCTTTCTTCGCGGGCTTCTGCGTCACCGTCGCTTCGATCTCCAACTTGTCCTGGTCGATCTTCTTCAGGGCGTAGCTCGTGATCTCCGAGAGCCGTAGCTCATCGCTCTTCACTTCGCGTTTGCGGGTCCACTCGGCGCCGATGCCGATGGGGGCACGGGGCAGGGGAACGAAGAGTTTCGACACGGTGTCGGCGACGCCCAGAGCCGCGATCTGCTCCACCGAATCCTCGCGCTTGTCGGGGGTCACGCTGGTCACGAGCCCATGGTCACTGACCTTCACCTCGCCGGAGAAGCCGATGAGCCGGTCGAGCTGGCCATCGATCTGCTTCTTCATCGCGTCGGGCACGGCGCCGGTTTGAAGGCCGGCACGCTTCACCTCGTAGCGGCAGGTGAGCTGACCGTCGGCAGGCTCGCCGCAGGTGACCGCGAAGGTGAGGTTCGACGCTGGCGTGGGCTTCACCTGCTGACCCACCATGTTCTGGCCCCGGGCCACGGCTACGGTGATGAGCTGCTCGACGCCGGCCTCGGGAGTGTACTTGCGGGCCTCCGGGGCCTGGCCGCGGGTTTTAACCTCCATGCCTTCCGCCTCGATCACCGGAGCGGGGGGGGCGGTTGCGGTGGCGCTCGCGGTCGCGCTGGGTGTGGTCTGCTTGGTCTCGCCCCCGCAGGCGATGAGTGGCAGCAGCAACCCGAGCCAGAAGTGCCTCATGGCGCGGAGGCTAGTCGTGCTGCCCCTCGGCGCGGAAGGCCGAAGGCGAAACGCCATGGCGCTTCTTGAAGCTACGGCTGAAGTGGGCGCTGTCGGCGAAGCCGCAGATGTAGCCGATCTCGGTGATCGACAGCTCGCTCTGGCGCAGCAGGCGGGCCGCCTCGAGGTTGCGCGTACGGTCGACGACGTCGCTGTAGCGGTCGCCGAGGGCGGCGAGGGACCGTTGCAGCGAACGTGTGGAGACGTCGAGCGCCGCCGCGACGTCGCCGATCTTCCATGTGCGACCGAGGTCGCGCCGGATGATGCGCCGCACCGATGCGATCGCGTCTTCTTCTTCGGCGAGCTCTGGCTCTCGTGTACCCCCGAGCAGCATCTCGTCGAGCCCCTCCATCGGTCGCCGCGAAGGGACGAGCTTGGACCATGCGAAGTGCCAGCGGTCGTAGCCACCCCCGGCGGGCGGGGTCGAGAGCGTTCTCCGTTCGTAGACCCAACGCTCGGGCTCGGTGCTGTCGGGGAAGCGCAGGCGGAGGTCGTGGCATCCGATTTCCTCGAGCAAGACCAGGTGTTGAGCGCAGCTCGCGAGGTTGTCCACGGCCTGGGTCGGCTCGTCGATGGTGGAGGCGTGGCGAAGCACGATGTTGGTGTCGTTCGCCTCCTCGATGAGCACCTGGTGCCGGGAGTGGAAGAAGGCCGACAGGCGCATCTCCTTCTCGATGAGCAGCGTGGGCGAGTCCGAGTTCAAGAGCACGAAGAGCAGCGGGTGTTGGAGCTCGCGCAAGGTTTCACCGGCGCCGAGGAGCGCCTTGCCGCCGTCATGCGCGTAGGCGGCGCGGAGGATGGCGCGGTAGGGCGCCAGGGGGACGCCCTCATCGCCGGCCCCCATCACCGCCGCTACCGCCTTCTGGTCCTCGAGCGCCTCGGGGACCGTGCGTCGCAAGCCATCGAGCACGAGCGTGGCCACGATGCGGCTGACTTTGCCTGCCACACCGGCCATGGTCCCCCGAGGCGCCGAGAGGGGCAACCGCTACGCGTGGCGCAGCTTGCGCGCGAGTAGACCGGGGGCCACGGCATCGAGGAGCTCAGCCATTCGCGCCTTGCCGACGGCGACCCGCGTCTTTCGGTGGCGCAGGCCGCGCATGCAGGCTTGGGCGACCACCTCGGGCGAGATGGCGCCCGCGTCGCGACCTTGGGTCATGCGCGTCGCCACCAATGGTGGGACCAGCTCCATCACGAGAACCCCACGCGCTTCGAGCTGGTATCGGAGCGCCGTGGTCCAGGCCGCGAGACCCGCCTTGGCCGCGCAGTAGATCGGGGCACCTTGTTTGGGGGCGCGGGCCAAGATCGACGTGACGTTGACGATGGCCGCTCGCTCCGAGGTGAGAAGCATCGGGAGCAGGGCGTCGGTCACGCGGATGGGAGCGGTGAGGTTCACCGCGAGCTCCCGTTCGACCTCGACCATGTCCAGGCCGTCGGTCACGTCGAGCGACCGCTGGATCCCCGCACAGTTCACCAGCACGTCGACACCCCCGAGCTGCGTCTGGACGGTGGTGGCCAGGCCTCGCACGTCCTCGTCTTCCGTGACGTCGCACATCACGGCCGTGACGCCTTCGAGGGCGGCCATCTCCCGCACGCGCTTGGGATGCGTACCACAGGCGAGGACTTTGGCGCCGGCGGCCGCCAGCTCTATACATAGCGCGCGACCGATGCCACTGGTGCCGCCGGTCACGACGACGCGATGGAGCTCAGTCAGCATCGATGGCCCCCGAGTTCGAGGTGAGGCTCACCGCATCGCTGTGCGTGCCGCGGAGCCGGAGGTCTCCAGAGTCGCTCGTCATGGCGATCTCGCTCAGGGTGGCATCCTTCACCTGCAGGTCGCTCGAGTCGGTGGTCGCTGACACGCTGCCGCGCAGGCCGACCACCTTCAGCTCGCCCGAGTCGCTCGCCAGGTGAACGTGGAAGGGGCGGTCGGGGAGCGTGATCTCGAAGTCGACGTGGCATACGGCGGCGTCGAGCTCGCTGCAGCCATCGTCGACCACGAGCGTGGTGCCGTCGTCTGAGAGGTGAACGCTCGGCGTGCTATCGGCGGAGAACGTGCCGCGGCGGTATCGCACGACGGGCTCGCTCACATCCGCGACCCGCACCTCGACATCCCCCGAGTCGGTCGTGACGGTCACGCGGGAGACGTCGGGCGTGTCGGGGACCACGGAGGCGGTGAAGCTGCACCCGGTGAGGTGGCTTGCGAAGCTGAGGAGGAGAGGAAGGTGTCGGTGGTTCATGATGTCGTCCTTTCGTTGATCAGAAGTTGAGCTCGAGGTCGAAGCGGCCTGTAACCGAGGGGTCGGTCGAGGGCGCTTCGGGCAGTCGTGATTCGGTGTCGGCGCCGCGGAGGTCGAGGGCGTAGCCGATGCCCGCGTTGCGCCAGGGCCGGACCATCACGCCGATGGTCGCGAAGGGAACGAAGACCCGGCTGTCCACTTGGTGGGGGTGCGGCTCATCGTTGAAGAAGGGGCCGTCGACCATTGCGTCGTGGGCCACGAGGTCGAGCCCGAGGCTGGCGTGCACGTAGGCCTCGGCATTGGACCCCCAGTCATCGCCTCTCACGGTGGTGGTGCCGGGCAACGGGCCGAGCAACCATCCCGCCCGTGTCGTCACGGCGAAGGTCTGACTCACCCGCCTCTCTCCCAGCGCCGTCGTGGCGGTCGTGCTCACGTCGGCCAAGTGGGAACCACGGGCCGTGGGCATGGCCTGTAGCCACGAATGCTGCCAGGTGAACCACAGGTTCTGCGCGATCTCGCCCTCGGCCGCGTGCTCGTCCCAGCTGCGCTCGTCGCCGAGTGAGCGGTAGAGCGATCCACCGTGCGCGTCTTCGCCGGTGGCGCCGATCGCGTAGCGGAGACCGAGTCGATCGACCTCACCGAGGAGCTCAGCGCGGAAGCCGCCGTAGAGGTAGCCGTTGGGGGCGATGTCGTAGGCCTGGAGTCGAGACTCTCGCGCATCGGCGGGAAGCCGTGCCGTCCAGCCGAGGTGGGCGCCGATGCCGACCGAGAAGTCGTCGAGCAACGCACCCGCTCGCCATGCCAAAGGACGCGCCATGACGTTCAGGCCGACGTCGGCGCCGTAGGCGCGGTGGCGTCGTAGCTTGCCGGCGAGCTCGTCGTGGGCGAAGGAAGCCCCGACTTCGACCTCTCCGAGCGGCTCGGTGGAGATCTCCTCGGCGGAGGCGACGCTGCAGGTGAGAAGGGCGGCGAGAAATGCGGTGCGTTCGAGCATGGTCCCAAGATGGACCTCGCTCGCCGTTCACGATTGAACGGTCACGCCGCCGCCGTTGGACGATCGCGACGCGTCACCGCGACTTGGCGCGGAGCCACAACCAACCGGGGTCGGCGATGCGCCACTCCCACAACGCCAAGGCCTGATCCAAGGTGTCGTGCCCGTGAAGAGCTTCGGGCGTGGTGACGCGACGGGCCCCATTGGCGATGTGCGTCACGTCGTGGCTCGCCGCGAAGCGCCGCACCAGCGTCTCGGTCACGCCCGGCACGAAGCTCTCGTGGGCTTCGACGAGCACATCCATGTGCTTCAGCGCCGGAGCCGCGGTCGGGTCGAGCAGGGTCTTCTCACCGCCTTCGATGTCGCAGAGCACCAGGGTCCGCCCCGAGAACCCGTCGAGTCCTTCGGGGGTGAGCTCACCGCCTACCTGCACGAGCGTCGCGACGTCGTTGTCGGCCGCGAGCGCAGTGCATCGCTCGCGGGCCACCGTGTCGATGTCGAAGGCGTGGATCGGGACGCCGAGGTTTCGCGCCAACCCGACCGCGTAGTAGCCCTCGGCACAGCCGACGTTGACCACCTGTGCATAGTCGCCATCCTTCCAGCCCTCCACGAGGTGGTGCAGCTCTTGCTCGTAGGTGCCGAAGATCTTCGGCAGGAAGCAGCCCTCGCTGGGGTCGGCGACGTAGGTCATGCCGGCGAAGGGCCCACCCTGTACCTGCGGCGCATCGGTCGGAGCGAGGCGTGCTGCAAGCTGGCTCGCGCGCCACTTGCTCAACACCCGCAGGGCCTCGCGCATCCGCTGCTCGAGCGGTTGGTTGGGGCGGTTCAGCATGGTGCTTACGATGGCGTAGACGTCGTCTTCGATGGGCATCGATCAATCTTCGCGGTGGGGAAGGGAGAACTCGGCGAGCCCGCATTTGACGAGCCACAGAAGGTGGCGCCGAACCTGGTCCCGGCGCTCGTCGTACACGGCCTGATTCCTCAGGAGCACGCCCATGGCGCGCTCCACGGCCAATGCTTCGCCCTTGGTGTCGAAATGGCGCAGCCCGACCATGGCGCGCTTGAGCAGCTCCGGGTCCAAGGCGGCGGTGGACGGCATGGGGATCGACAGCGTCTGGTTCGACATGGCTTCGCGTCCACGCGTCGACAGGCGGAGGAGATCGTGGTCTTCGAGAACCCGGCTCGGGTGGCCCGCGAGCACCGTCCCGAGGGCCGGTGCCACATGCCCGCACACCAGGGCTCTTTCGGTTTCGATCTCGCTGGCTTCACGCTCCAGCGCGTTCCAAAGCGCCTCGTAGCGCGCCGTGATCACGGGCCATGCGAAGGCCGCTTCTGCGCGCCGCCGTGATGCGGTGGCCATGTTCTGGCGCCGTGCGGGGTCCGCGATGAGCTTCTCCAGCGCGTCGCGTAGTGACCGGCGGTCGACGGTGATGGTCGAGGCGAGGGACCACGCGCCGTCATCAGGCGCTCGACTGAGGTCCCGTTGCTCACGTAGGCCCAGGGTCGGCATGACGAATCCAGTCTCATCGTCGACGACCAGCTCGCGCTGGCCGCCCCAGTCGGCTACGACCTGGGGCACGCCACAGGCCATGGCTTCCAGGGAATGGCTCGAACCGGACGCATCCACGAATACGTCGGCGCTGCCAAAGAGGTGCACTGGCCAGTCGGTCCGGTCGACCACCCGCACCCGCTCGCCGATGCCGAGTTGTGTCGCGAGACGCATGACGACCTCACCGGTTGGACCGGCGTCCTCGGCGTACACGAGGTGCACGTCGGGGTGGGCGGCCACCAGCTCGCCGAAGACCTCGAGCACCGGCAGCAAGTCGGCTTCGTCGCATGCGTCGGGGACTGCGTGCCAGACGATCACGACCGCGCGCTCGTCGAAGCCGAAGTGGCGGCGGCTCGCGGCCCGGTCCAGAGGTCGCCACCGTTCGGTGTCCACGGCCTCGGGGATGACCTCGATTCGCCCGCGGTAGGGGACGTGCATGCCGTGCGCGCGCTGAAGCTCATCTGTGGCGTGGTCGAGAATGGCCGCCATCCCGTCTCGCTCGGCCGTCGAGCGGCAGATGACGGTGTCGTATGGCTGGGGGCGAGCCAAGAGCAGTGGCACCGCACGGCGCACCGCCTGCATGAGGGGAGGGGCGCCCATGGTGATGGGGAAGGGGCGATGGCCGCGTTGTCGCGCGCCGAAGGCGTCGTCGGTGTCGAGCACGACGTCGTGCCAGACGGACAGCTCGAGGGCCGCGAGGTGGCGGCGATCCACGACTTCGATGTAGCGCTCGTGGGAGAATCGCACGGCCGCGTCCCCCCGCTGGCGGGAGGCGCACAGCAGCCTCACCGCGTGGTGCGCGAGATGGTGGCCGAAGGCGAGGATGGGCTCATCTCCCGCGAGCCCGCGCTCCGGTGCGTAGAGGATGCCGAGGCGCCGCTCCTTCACCCTTCGGGGAAATAGATGCGGCGGCCGGAGCCATCAAGCGGGAAAGAGCCGACGGTGGGTTCGAAACGACCTCGGGGACGGAGCGTGATAGCCGCTTCCCGGAAGACGGTGGTCGAGGTCAGGGGGGCGGGAGCTCGAGGTCGAAGCCGAAGCGAGGGAAGAGGGTCTCGACGTCCAGGAAGTGGATGATGGATCGGATCGAATCCGGGCCCAGGTCGAGCGTGATGAGGGACCAGGCTCGATAGACCCCGTCGGTCTTCTTGTAGTGGGCGAAGGCCGGGGTGCCGTTGGCCTCCGTGGGGAGCAGCCGCGAGTCTTTGCACGCCGCGCCTGGGCCGAGCAGGAAGCCGGCGACGTGGACCCGGCCCCGCAGCCACAGGGCGAAGGGAGGCATGCTCATCGTCCCGTCCTCGTGGAGTAGGCTCACGAGGCGATCGATGTCGAAGTGGTGAAAGGCGTCGACGTAGCGGCGGACGAGGTCCCGCTGGGCGTCGTTCAGGGCCCGGGGTGACGCTGGTTGGCGCTCCGACATCGTGCTTCGTGCCCGCTGAAGCGCGCTGTTCACCGCGGCAGGCGTGAGCTCCAGGGTGTTCGCGACCTCCGCCGTGGAGAAGCCCACCACATCTTTCAACAAGAGCGAGGCCCGCTGCCGGGGTGGCAAGTGCTGGAGCGCGGCGACGAAGGCGAGGGTGAGGTGCTGTCGCTGCTCGACCAGATGTTCGGCCTCAGCGATGGGGGACAGGCAGAGGGCATCGGGCATGGGCTCGATCCAGTGGGTCCCGGGGCGGGCCACGAGCTCGTCTCCCGGGGCGCCACAGGGGCCGTCGAGCGTCGGCAGCTCACGTCGTGAGCCATGCTTCAGGCTGTCGAGGCAGACGTTGGTCGCGATGCGATGCAACCAGGTCGACAAGCTGCTCTGGGCCCGAAAGCGGTCGATGCCCTTCCAGGCGCGCAGCATCGTCTCCTGCACCGCGTCGTCGGCCTCGGTCACCGAGCCGAGCATGCGGTAGCAGTGCCCAGCCAGGGCAGGGCGATGGGTTTCCAGCTCTCGTTCGACGGCGCCGTCCATGGTCGGGTATCGACCATAGCTCGGCGCTCGTCGAAGCGGGACCGCCGCTACTTCGGGGCCTCGATCTGACAGTGCAGGGCCCAACTGATCCCGAACCGGTCGCGCACCTTGGCGTAGCGGGCGCCCCAGAACATGTCCTCGGGGGGCATCTGTGGCTCACCGCCCGCGCCGAGCCCTTCGTAGATGGCGTCGAGCTTGGACGGCTCCGACAGATGCAGGATCACGTGCGTGCTCGAGCCTTGCTCCGCCTTCATGTGAGGCGGCATGTCGCTCAGTTCGAGCTCGGACGCGCCGATCTTCAGCTTGGCGTACATCACGCCGTCCTTCATGTTCGCCGGGACGTCACCCTCGAACATTTCGGGGGCCCAGGGCATGATGTCAACGACCTCTGCGCCGAGGACCTCAGCGTAGAGATCCATGGCCTTTCGGCACGTTCCGTTGAAGTTGAGAAAGGGATTGAGGGTCTGAATCATCGTGTACTCCAGCGGCCCACCGCGGGCCTCGAGGTACAGACGAGCGCGGCGTCCCGAATTCATCGGCCCGCGGCGACTTTTTGGGGAAGCGCTCGAGAACCAACCTCACCCTCTGCAACGGGGTACCGGCTTCCCGTGCACGCCTCCGGGCCGCGCTCGCGCGGGAAGTGCGAAGGCGACCCTCGCGTTGACGGGGTGATGGGGACGGCGACGGCTCCCCCACGCTGCGGTCAGCTCGGAGGCCGCTGTCGGCCATTGGGCTTGGTTCTATGTTGCGCGCTGGTCACGATGGCGGCAGCCTGTGCCCGAACGCCGTCTAGGCCTCCCGGGGAGGGCCCTCGACGCGGCTCGGGCACCGCTCATCACGGTGCCAGTGGAACGCGCCCGAGCCCACCTCAGTTGGGCGGGACGTCGCCGATGCGCCCAGGGGGACAGCCGGACACGAGAGGACCGCGGCCGGTCGAGTTCTGCGGCCGGACATGGCCGGCGAGCGAAGTGGCGGTCCACTGCTACGTCGGCGAGACGACCTCCTCCACGACGGCCGCTCTCGCCGCGCTCACGGAGCTCGAGAAGCTCGATGTTCGCTTCGGTCCGATCGCCGACCTCTCGGGTCTCCGCAAGCACGCGCGACTGCGTGTCCTCCGTCTGGATGGGACGCAGGTGCGCGACCTCGGCCCACTGCGCGACCTTGCGCGCGCCCCCCGGAACTCTACATCCATTGGGAGCGCTGGTGACGCCTGCCCCCGCACCTGCCGCATGGGAGAGGCGGGACCCATGGGCGCCTACCAGGATGCATCCGTCGCGATATCGGCCCATTCAACGACGGCGAGAGCCTGCTCCGTGACGGGCTCGAGCTGCGTCGACACCTCGTCTTGGAACCATACGAGGATGGCCTCGGCGTGCTCGGAGGTGGGGTCGAGCGCCGGCCCGCGCACGCGTGCCGTGCAGCAGACGCTAGGCAACAGCGGAACGGGCTCGCGTCGGCCCGACATGAGCTTTGACTTCGGCGGCACGAGATGCGCCCTGCAGCGCGTTGCACCGCCCGATCGACGATGTCCTGATTGATCGCAGCGTTGGGCACGCCTTCGATGACGTCGGCGTAGACGGAGCGTTGGTCGAGGTCGAGCACACGTGCATGAACGTCGCCGATGCAGATCAGCATGCGACAGCTTGTCCTTGGCCGACGCGTGCGTCTACGGCTGGCTCGGGCAGCGTCTGACAATGTCGTCGTCGAGCCTCCGATGGTACGAGTCTGTACCTCCCATGGTACCGATCTGGACCTCGCGGGATGGGCTCGACGCGTTGAAGTTCCAGCACTTACGTGTGCCACGGGGGTGGTACGAAGGTTGAATGGTTCAGGGACGTGGCCACGTCCTCCCTAGCGCGCTTCGTACCCAACCCCTCCCAACCGCGCCGCCTTCGATTTCTCAACGCCCGAAGGTCCCCCTCGACGTCCGGAGGGCCGAAATTCACGCCCGCTCAGGCCATGAGTGCGGTGGACCGCTGAGAGCACCCATCATGGACGAAGAAGAGGCATTTCCGTTCTACGAGGACCAAATCTTCCGGATACCGCCTGAGGCGGCACCCAAAACCAGCGGTGCCGTGGTGGCGAGCACCTATCCAGATTTCTGCTCACGCGATGGGTCCGTCTATGGCCAGGACATCGTGGCCGTCGAGTTGGCCGACGAGAAGGCCATCTCAGACGTGCTCATTACAGGGTGCCCTGCCTCCAATGCCGGGGCGCGCCTCTCCGAGAGTTGTCCCGCCGGCCCTGGAGCTGGTGTGGCGTCGGGCGTGGTGGGGGGGGGATGCCGACCGATAGGCGACATGGCCAACAACGTGCTGATTCATGGGTCGCCGACGGTGCGCCATAGGACAGAGTACTTGATGAACACGGCTGGCCCCGACGGCCCGGCCAATACCTCGGGAAAGATGGTCTACGAGGGGGCCGGAGCCAACAATACCGACAAGGGGTACCTCTATGGAGCGGGCAACTCTGCGTTCCGGAACGTGTCAACGCGTTTGAGACAGCCAATACGATTAATTAGGGAGGGGCTGCGGCGGGGGGACGGCGGTCCGCCATCGCGCCCTCAA
>JAUHZF010000530.1 GCA_030426145.1 Polyangia bacterium | reverse complement strand
GGGCTGGCCGAATAGGCTTGGAAATGCTCACCATTTCCCACTGGCTTAGCGGTCGTTCCGAGGGCCGGATCGTCACGCATGGCCCGCAGCAGGTAGGTACGCGCGGCGATGGCTTGGGCCACGAGAGCCTGATAGTCGGCGTTTCCGTTCTCCTGGGTGCAGACCCTCGGGATGTACTCCGACTCCAGGCTCAGCCACCCGTCCACCGTGTAGATCTTCTCCGGCGCATCCGTGAGCTCACCGGTCTGCTGTGCCGTGTCGGGGCTACAGGCGACGGGGACCAGGGTGAGGAGGCAGCCTGCGATGGCGACGCGGCGTAGGGCCGAAGGGGTGGGCATACCACAGGGTAATGCAAGGTGTGTTCCGTTCCCGGGCCGTGACCGCGGTCCATCTCAGGCGAGCGGTTGAAGTCCCAGCCGCGGCGCACCACACTGCCGCCGACCGGCCGATGACGCGCTGCGGTGCGCGCGCGAAATGTGTCGGTGAGGAGACGCAGTTCATGGATATGTCGTTTTCCCCCGAGGACATCGCCTTCCGTAAGGAGGTGCGGGGCTGGATCGCGGAGGCGATGCCCTCCGACCTCGCTGCGAAGGCTGCCGTCGACGGCAACTTCTCTCACGACGAGTCGATGCGGTGGCACAAGATCCTCTACGAGAAGGGTTGGATCGCCCCCCACTGGCCCAAAGAAGTCGGTGGTCCGGGGCTCGACGTCACCAAGCGGTTCATCCTCAGTGAGGAGCTCGAGCTCGCGGGCGCTCCGCAGCTGAGTCCGTTTGGCCTCCACATGGTGGGTCCGCTGCTCATCCAATTCGGCAACGACGCCCAGACGGCGCGGTTCCTGCCCAAGATCCTCGCCGGCGAGGAAGTGTGGTGCCAGGGCTACTCGGAGCCCAACGCGGGCAGCGACCTCGCCTCGTTGAAGCTCCGCGCCGAAGACGATGGCGACGGCAACTTCATCCTCAACGGCCAGAAGACCTGGACCACCTACGCTCAGTACGCCGACTGGATCTTCCTGCTCGTCCGCACCGACCCCGACGTGAAGAAGCAGGCGGGGATCAGCTTCTTGCTCGCCGACATGAAGAGCGACGGCGTCGAGGCCAAGCCCTTCCTCACGACGGGCGGCACGCCGGCCTTCTGCGAGACCTTCTTCGAGAACGTGAAGGTGCCGAAGGAGAACCTCGTCGGCCCGCTCAACGGCGGTTGGACGATGGCCAAGGCACTGCTCGGTCACGAGCGCACGCTCATCGCTGCGGTGGGCCTGTCGTCGCGCGCCATTCGGCGCGTGAAGCGCATCGCGGCCGAGACCGAGGCCAACGGCCGGCCGCTGCTCGAAGACCCCGACGTGCGGGCTCGGATCGCCCGCCTCGAGATCAAGCTCGAAGGGCTGCGGATGCAGAACTACCGGGCGCTGGCCAGCGCCTCGCTGGGCCACGCACCGGGGCCGGAGTCATCCATCCTCAAGCTGCGTGGCTCGGAGATCCTCCAGCAGAGCCTCGAGTTGGCGATGGACGTGATGGGCCACAACTCCCTGGAGTGGTTCAACGGGGAGGGCACCGTGCCCGCGATCGAGCGGTGGGTGCCTTCGGCCTTCAACTACACCCGTGCGACCACCATCTACGGCGGGTCGAACGAGATTCAGAAGAACATCATCAGCAAGTTCTTGCTGGGGCTGCCCACCAAGTAGCGGGTCTTCGAGGAGAAGCGACATGGATTTCGAATTGAGCGAAGACCAGAAGATGATCCGCCGTACGGTGGCCGACTTCGTGAAGAAGGAGCTGCCCGTCACCCGCATGCGCAAGATGCGGGACGACGAGACCGGCTTCTCGCGCGAGGTCTACCAGCAGATGGGTGAGCTCGGCTGGCTGGGCATCGCCCTTCCGGAGGCCGCGGGCGGTTTCGGCGGCAGCTTCGTCGATGCGGCCATCGTGCTCGAGCAGTTCGGCACCACGCTCGTGAGCGAGCCCTTCGCCGAGTCGCTCGTCGCGGCGCGCGCGATCGTGCACGCGGGCACCGAGGCTCAGCAGGAGACCTTCCTCGGGCCCCACTGTGCGGGCGAGAAGATCTTGACCCTGGCCCACGTCGAAAACGGCCTACGCTACGGCATCGACGGGCTTCAGACCCGTGCCGAGAAGAACGATGGGGGCTATCGCCTCGTCGGGCAGAAGCGCTGGGTGCTGGCCGGCCACGCGGCCGACCAACTCGTCGTGAGCGCACGAGAAGGCGACGGCATCGCGCTCTTCGTCGTCGACGCCTCGGAGGTCACCCGCAAGGCCGTCGCGACCATGGACGGGCGCAAAGCAGCCATGGTCGAGCTCGACGTCACCGTCGCCGCCGACCGGCGGCTCGAAGGAGACGGAGCGCACGCTTTGTCGCGGGCACTCGACGACGGCGCCGCAGCCTGTTGCGCCGAGGGCTACGGGATCATGAAGACGGCCCTCGACATGACGGTCGACTACCTCAAGACCCGTGAGCAGTTCGGGGTGAAGATCGGAACCTTCCAGGCGCTACAGCACCGGGCGGTCGACATGTTCGTCGAGACGGAGCTCGGCAAGAGCATGTCGATTCTCGCGAGCATTCGGGCCGACGAGGTCGATGACGCCGAGCGGCAGCGGGCCATCAGCACCGCCAAGGCGCAGCTCACCACCGGCGGAAAGTTCGTGGTTCAGCAGGCCACGCAGCTCCACGGCGGCATCGGCGTCACCGACGAGCACGACATCGGTCTCTACTTCAAGCGCATGCACGCCCTCCAGGTGCTCTACGGGGACGAGCCTTTTCACGTACGCCGCTTCACCGAACTACCCAGCTTTGCGGCATAGAGCTCGTTCTCGGGCTCGAGGACCTCGAACCTCGAACCTCGAACCTCGAGGACCTCGCTAGGGGCTGCCGCCCCCGCCAGCCCCGCCGTCGCTGCCGTCAGGAGCTTGACCTCCGGGGGCGTCAGTGGGTGCGGCGCCTCCGCTGCCTTCGGGTTTCGGGGCCGCCGTTGCCGGTCCCACCACCAGTGCCTGGCATCGCCACAGCTCACCCTCGAGCCGACAGTCGAGCTCGGCGAGGGCGAGGGCGCCACGTGCGGCCGCGGCCTCTTTGAGGGCTCGCGTGACGACGGATTGCGCGCAGGCTTTGGCGCACCGACCCGTCACCTGACCGAGGCGGCGATAGCCCTCGGGGAATGCGTCCATCTCGCCTACGGTGGCGGCTTCTCGAGGCGTCAGCTTGGGGCCGGGTTGGCTCCACTCGATGGCGACCTGCTGACCTGAGACCACCACGTGCTCGCCGGGGGTGGCGGGGGTGGTGGCGACGGGCGCAGGGGCGGTGGCGTCTTCGCTGCGGAGCACGGTCGCGCGGCACGTGGTGATGGTGCGGATGGTGGTGGTGTTGGTGATCTGAGATTGGGTCTGGCCCGACTGGGCCCCAGAGCCGGGCTGGGTGGCGCCACTCATGAAGCGGTCGCTCTCGTCGGTGCCACAAACCAGCTCGAAGAGGGCGGTGCCGCCGAGCTCGGCGGCGCGCTCACGCGCGAGAGAGGCCATGGATTCTTCGGTGCACGGCGCCTCCATGAGGCCGGTGGAGCCGTCGAGGGCGGTGCACTGGGTGGTGATCACCCCGAGCACCTCGTGGCCCTCGGGAGCCTCCGCGCGGCCGGCGATGACCCGCACCGCGGCGCCGCTCGACACGATCTTCGCACGCTCTTTGCCGTTGTAGCGGACGGTGGCCGAGGGCTGACAGCTGACGGCGAGCGTCGCGAGGAGCGCTACTGGGGGCAGGCGATGTGGTGTCACGCGCCATCCATAGCGGGCCCGGCGCGCAGGGGGGAGCCCGGCTTGACATCGGAAGGGGCCGGCGACCACGCTGGGGCCCTGATGCGTAGCTGGATCGGTCTAGGGCTCGTGGCATGGGTGCTCAGCGGATGTGGAGGGGACGGCAAGAAACCCCAAACCGCCGACGACACCAGCGACGACCCGGTCGAGACGAGCGACACCGGTGACGACACGGCCACCACGTCGTCCGGTGACGACGACGACGCCGCGGAGCCGACGACCGGCCTGCCCAAGGACTGTGCGACCACCACCGACGACGGGATCTGCCTGCCGCCCAAGGACTTCGTGAAGAAGCTCTGCAAGGCCGACTACCCGAGCGTGGCCTTGGCGCTGTTCTCGGCCGACATGCCCTTCAAGCACGCCTACGTGGCCATCCCCACCGAGGCCTGGAGCGCTGGCGGCGGAGCCACGCCCGAGAAGATGCCGGTCGACGAGGAGGTGCTCATCCTCGCCTTCCGCGACGCGCCCAAGCCCGGGGGCGGCATGAAGGTCAGCGGCGTCCAGGCGAGCTACGAGGCCCTGCGCTGGAACGGCACCTGCGTCACCCTGGGGGCCTCCGAGCTTCGCTGGGATGCGCCCCCGAACCCCATCAACGCGCGCATCATCTTCCAGAGCCTCGAGTCTGGGATCCGCGATGCCCTGAAGCGCGACGAGAACCTTCGCCCGCTCTACCTGGAGCACCGCAAAGCCTGCAAAGGCGTGAGCATGGGGGCGGTGAGCAAGGAGTGCGAGAAGCTAGACGGCCAGTTCGGCAAAGCCCTAGCGGCCCACGTTCGTGAACGCGGCGGTGTACCCACCCCAGAGAAGCTGCCCGAGTAGGTTCGATCTCGATCTCGATCTCGTGCTCGTGCTCGATCTCGTGCTCGTGCTCGATCTCGTGCTCGAGGACCTCGAACCTGGAACCTCGAACCCGGAACCTCGAACCTCGAACCTCGAACCTGGAACCTCGAACCCGGAACCTCGAGGCCCTCTAGTCGCTCTTGGCGACCTTGGCGGTGCGGGTTTCGGCTTCGGGGTCTAGGGCGGCCCAGACCTCGGTTTTGGGCTTCACGTGGTAGATGAGGGCCCGAAGCGGGGCCTCGGCCATGATCATCTCCCACGTGCGGTGCCGGGGGGCCTTCATCTGGTCTGCGAGTGCATGGGGCATGCCGGTGAGCGGGTCGACGTCCTCGATGAGGATGGCGTGCTGGTGGATGTAGCCGTCGCGCTTGGGACCCTGGATGGCCACGATGTCGCCCGGCTGGAACCAGTCGGCGAGCGCGACGA
>JAUHZF010000127.1 GCA_030426145.1 Polyangia bacterium | reverse complement strand
CAGACCGCGGTGTGGTTGGCGCGTGTCTCGCCGGGCGGAGGCACCGCCTGCGTGGGCGACCACGTGTCGGTCGCGGGGTCGTAGCGACCGCCGTCGGCGAGTCGCCCGGAGCTGTCCTGGCCCCCGAAGATCACCATCTGGCTTCCGCTCCACACCGCCGTGTGACGATAGCGCCCGGCCGGTGCGCCGCCGGTGGTCATGGCGCGCCAGGTGTTGGTGGCCGGATCGAAGATGGCTCCATCGTTGAGGAACAGACCGCCGTCACGACCGCCCCAGACGATGACCTCGGTACCGGTCCAAACCGCCGTCGCGAGCTGACGCGCGCTGGGCGCACCTACGCTGGTGATCTTGGTCCAGGTATTGGTGGCCGGGTCGTAGAGACCTCCATCGTCGAGGTTGTTGCTCGTGTTGGTGTTGATCGAGCCGCCCCAGATCATCATCTTGCCCGCGGCGAAGGCCGCGACGTGGAAACCGCGCGCCTGGGGCGCCCCGTCGTTGCCGACCGGGACCCAAGGATCGACGCAAACGCCAGCGCTGCAAGCTCCGAAACACGCCCGGTCACAGGTCCCGCAGTGGTCGGGGGAGGCCATGGTGTCGACGCAGCCCACCGAGGCGCAGAAGGTCTCGTCGTCGGGACAGGCACAGACGCCCACATCGCACACGGTGCCCGGTCGGAAGGCGCAGTCCTCGAGGTCGAGGCACTCGACGCAGATCCCCTTGATGTCGTCGCAGACGCTGGTCGGCTCGGGGCAGTCGCTGTTGGAGGCGCAGCCGATGACGCCGCCGCCACCCCCGATGCCGACCGTCGTGCCGGTGTTGCCCCCGCCCGTGCCAGCCGGAAGCTCGAGCCGGAGGGCGTCGGCGCAGGCGAAGAGTCCGAGGACGGCCGCTCCGCCGACCACGATTCGGAACGAAAGCGGGATCATGACCCGCTAGCCTAAAGACGTAAGCCCGAGACCGCCAGGCCAAGCGGAAGGCGCGCGGCCACACGTCACCTCGACGCAGGTGAAATGAGGCGCTATGGCTCCGTTCCCTTTACATGCTTCGTCTCCCTCACATGTCCCGGCTGAAGCCCCTCTTCGGGCTCACCGTGCTGCTCGCCCTGGGCACGGGGTGCACCCCGTCCATCGGCGACGAGTGCGAGACGAACATCGACTGCTCCACGTTGGGTGACCGCATCTGCGACACGAGCCAGCCGGGCGGCTACTGCACCGTCTTCAACTGCGAGCCCGACTCCTGCACCGACGAAGCCATCTGCGTCTCGTTCAACAACGAGCTCGACGCGGCCTGTGGCCCCGCCGGTGCCGGGCGCTACGGGCGCTTCGGTCGCACCTTCTGCATGCGCAAGTGCGACGACTCGTCCGACTGCCGCGACGGCTACGAGTGCCTTCGACCCTCGGATCGCTCGGCCCGCGTGGTGGACGCCGACACCGACGCCGACAACCCGCAAGACTCGAAGATCTGCGTGGCCATCGGCAGCCGCTCGCCGGCCGCGAGCGAGCCCCCCAACGCCTGCTACCCGCACGACGGTGGCCCTGATCTCACCCCCTACGACCCGGGCACGGGCGGCGCCGGTGGGGCTGGAGGCGCTGGTGGAGCTGGAGGCGCTGGTGGAGCTGGTGGTGCCGGTGGAGCTGGCGGTGCCGGTGGAGCTGGCGGCGCCGGTGGGGCTGGTGGCGCCGGCGGTACGGGCGGCGCCGGGGGCAACTGAGCCGGTGCTGCGGCCCCGCAGCAAGACGCGGAACTGGGCCGCGACCCTGCGCGATCTCGAGGCGGAGCAGGTGTCCGTGCGTGCGAGCGCAGTGGCCGACCTCGCCGCCCACGCGGAGGCGCATCGCGATGAGGTCGTCTCGCATCTGCGCTCGGCCCTCACGGATGAGGCCGAGGTGCGCGCCGCGGCCGCCATCGCCGCTGCCGACGGCGAGCTGACCGAGCTGACCGACTTGCTGGTCAGCGCCACCGAACACGACGACGACGAGGTGGTGGGGGCTGCCCTCACCGCCCTGGGGGAGCTGCGTGCCACCGCCGGCGCCGACGCCGTTCGCCGCTGCCTGGAGCACCGCTCCGGCCCCGTGCGCTTCCAGGCCGTGATCGCCTACCCGCGGGTGAACCCCGAAGGTGCCGTCGATGCCCTGCTCCGGGCCACCGAAGACGACGACGCCTTCGTACGTCACATCGCGTTGCGCATGGCGGAGGAGGTTGGCGGGCCCGGCGACGAGGTGGTCGACGCGCGCTTCCTACCGCGGGCCCTTGCCTTGCTCGACGACGACAGTGACGCCGTCCGCGTCGCCGCCGCCGTCATCCTCGGCCGGCTGGGGCGCCGGGATGGGGCTGCGCTCCTGGCCCAGGTCGCGGGTCGCGAGGTGATCACCAGCGAGGCCGACGACGAGTCGGCGGCCATCGAGCTCTGCGGCGAGCTCCGCATCGAAGCCGCCCGCGAGCCTCTGAGGAAGCGAGGCTTCAGCCGCGTCTTCCTCGTGCAGCACGACCCCTTCGCCTGGCAGGCCCGAGTGGCCCTCGCCGCCATGGGCGACATGGATGCCCGCAGCTGGATCATCAAGGAGCTCGACGCCTGGACGCGAGAGCGCCGCACCCTCGCCGTCGCCGCCGCCGGCCGCGCGCGACTGAGCGGCGCCCGACCCAAGCTGGAGGCCATGCGCCGCGATCCCAAACGGGCCGCCCCCGAGGCCATCGACGAGGCGCTCGCCCTCATCGAGGCCCACGACCGCAGCGAGACATGAGCGCCTGGGGCTGGTAAGTCCCCATCGCGAGGTACCCAGCTCGAGGAACCAGCGACCATGCAACCGCCGCAAGAGGAGATCGCCCCCGGCGAAGACGTGTTCACCGAGGACGACCTCGCCCCCTCCGAAGAGGAGGTCCAGGCCCGCCGTCGCGCGATCATCGACCGCGTCGCGACCGCCATCGCCTGCGTCGGCCTCGGCGTCTGGGCCGGCGGCATGCTCGCGCTCGGGGCCTGCGCTGCCCCCATGGTGTTCGAGCTCACCCCCGCCCCGCTCAACGGCAACGTGATGGGGGCGGCCTTTGCCCGCTTCGACTCCATCGCCATCGTCTGCGCCATGACCGCGCTCGGCACCGAAGTCGTGCGCACCATCCTCGCCCTCAAGCGCGCCGACCGCTCGTGGTGGCCCCGACTGCGTCGCTACGCGGCCATCATCCTCGCCGCCGCCGCCGTCTATCAGGGGGTTCACCTCACCCCCGAGATCAACCGCCTCCACGACGAGGGCGCGCGTCGCCGCATCGGGACCGAGGGCGCGCAGCTCGAGAGCCTGCACAGCCAGGCCGAGAGTCTCGGTAAGCTGGTGGTGCCCCTCGCGCTTGCCCTCATGGTCCTACACATCGCTACATTGCGGGGCGTACGCGACGAAGAAGAAGACGCGCTGACCCGCGCGCCGGCCCCGCCCGGGCCCCGCTCGTAGGCGCTTGACGCCTCCGGGGAGGGCGGCATAACCTCCAGTTTGGTCCGCCTTATCTGGCGTCTAAACCTCCGTTTTTTCTCCCTTCCCGACTAGTAGCGCGATACGTGGCGAACTTCGACGAGAAGACCCGCGTGACCCAAGTGGTCCGACCCGTGGCCGGGGAAGAAGGCGACGACAACCGGACCGATTGCCTCGTCACGATCTACACCAAGGAGCCGACGCTCCTCGGCAAGCGATTCGTGCTCGACGAGAGCCCCACCCGCGTCGGTCGGGGCACCGACAACCACATCGTTCTCGACAGCGACTCGGTGTCGCGCCGCCACGCCCAGTTCGAGGCCAAGGGCAAGTCGTGGACGGTCATGGACCTCGGCAGCACCAATGGCACCTATTGCAATGACGAGCAGGTGCACCGCGAGATCGTTCTGCGCAATGGCGACCGGGTGAAGATCGGCTCGACCATCTTCAAGTTCCTCTCCGGCGCCGACGTCGAAGCGCAGTACCACGAGGAGATCTACCGACTCACGATCGTGGACGGCCTCACCCAGGTCCACAACAAGCGCTACCTCTACGAGGCCCTCGAGCGAGAGCTGATCCGCGGCCGCCGCCACAATCGTAACCTCGCGGTGTTGATGTTCGACATCGACCACTTCAAGCGGATCAACGACCTGCACGGCCACCTCGCAGGCGACTTCGTGCTCAAGGAGCTGGCCCGCCTCGTCCAGTCGCGCATTCGCCGTGACGAGGTCTTCGCACGCTATGGCGGCGAAGAGTTCTGCATCATCCTGCCCGAGACCACCCTCGAGGGTGCGGTCGAGCTCGGAGAGCGCCTCCGCCAGCAGGTGCACGACCACACCTTCGTGTTCCAGCAGGATCGCATCAAGGTCACCATCAGCGTCGGTTGTGCGGTGCTGAGCGACACCGATCGCAACGCGGGCGAGCTGCTCAAGCGCGCCGACGAGCGGCTCTACGAGGCGAAGAACTCCGGCCGCAACCGCGTCTGCTATTGAAGCGGGCGCCATGAACCGTTCGGCCGAGTTGCTGGAGCGCCTCGCCGCGCGCGAGTGTCCTGCCTTTGGGCATCGTCGTCGCGTGCGTCCGGGAGGAGAAGAAGGCCCATCGCCCATCGTGCTGGCCCGCGGCGAAGGGACGAGCGTCTTCGACGTCGACGGCAAGCGCTACCTCGATCTCTGCGCGGGCTTCGGGGCTGTGGTTCTCGGGCATGGTCACGCCGGTTGGCGCAGTGCCGTCGCCGCGCAGCTCGACGTGATGGTGCAAGGCATGGGCGACGTCTTCGCGACCGAGCCCAAGGTCGAGCTGCTCGAGCGACTGGCCGCCCTCCATCCCAGCGGCGACGCCCAGGTGCTGCTCGCGCAGTCGGGCGGTGACGCCGTCACGGCAGGGGTCAAGACCGCCGTGCTCGCCACCGGCAAGCACCGCCTCATCGCTTTCGACGGCGCCTACCACGGACTCGGCTACGCCCCGCTCGCGGCGTGCGGCTTCAAACCGAGCTTCGCCAGACCCTTCGCGGCCCAGCTCGGTGAGCACGTCGCCTTCGTCCCGTACCCCGGCGTGCGCGGCGCCGAGGCAGGTGCGTGCCTGGCCGGGGTCGAAGCCGAGCTGAAACGCGGCGACGTCGCTGCGGTGCTGGTCGAGCCGATCTTGGGGCGCGGCGGCTGCGTGGTTCCCCCCGACGGCTTCTTGAAGGCGCTCGGCGAATTGGCGCACCGGTATGGCGCCCTGGTGGTGGCCGACGAGGTGTGGACCGGGATGGGGCGCGGGGGCGCGTGGTCTCGCATGGCCGAGCTCGGCGCGCCCGTCGACGTGCTCTGTCTCGGCAAGGCGCTCGGCGGCGGCATGTCGATCGCGGCTGCGATCGCCTCGCGTGAGGTGATGGCCGGCTGGGCCGAAAACGGCGAGGTCGTGCACACCTCGACCCACGTGGGGGCGCCCCTCGCCTGCGTGGCCGCCCTCGCCACCATCGACGCCCTCGAAGGCGGCTTGTTGGCGCAGGGCCGAACCGTCGGCGACGCGTGGCGCGCCCGACTGAGGGCGCGCGGGTTGGAGGGCGTGCGTGGAGCCGGCCTCATGGTCGGCATCGAGCTCGCGAGCGCAGAGGTCGCACAACGGGTTACCGCGCAACTGCTCCAGCGCGGGTTCATCGCCCTCACGGGCGGGATCGCGGGCGACACCCTCACCCTCACCCCGCCCTTGACCATCACCGACGCCGAGCTCGAGACCTTCGACGCGGCCCTGCTCGACTGCATCGGATGAGCGACGCACTGCACGACCGGGTCCAGGCCTTCATCGAGGGGGCGGGTACGTCCTTCGATGCGCTCGCATGCGACATCGCGCGGCATCAGGCGGCCCACGTTGCGCCCGTCGGTCGGCTCTACGCGAGCCAAGGGATCGACCCCGCTACGCTGACGACGGCAGCGGCCATTCCCGCCCTGCCGACCGATGTCTTTCGCCTGCGGCGGGTGGCGGTCGTCGGCGACGACGAGCGCGTGTTCCACACCAGCGGCACCACCGCCGAGGCGCGGGGTCGTCACCCGATGCGCCGGGTCGACACCTACCGCCGAGGCGCACTGGCGTGGGGCAAGCACATGCTCTTCCCCGACGT
The DNA here is from genome assembly GCA_030426145.1 of Polyangia bacterium. Taxonomy (GTDB): domain Bacteria; phylum Myxococcota_A; class Polyangia; order Polyangiales; family Polyangiaceae; genus JAPYTK01. Next base: position 18,254 of record JAUHZF010000127.1, on the reverse strand, counting down.
GGAACAGCTGCGCACGGTGGCCTTGCTCACGGCCGAGGCGGACGCGCCCGGCTCGTCCCTCACCTTCATGGTCGCGCGCTTCGCAGAGGCCCTCGGGGGAGACGTCAGCTACCACTGGGATGGTGCCGCACTCGACGTCGCTGGCGTGCGCGAGCGGGTGGGCGAGGCGCCCCTGCTCGTGGCGGGCACCTCCTTCGCCTTCGTCATGCTGCTCGACGCCCTCGATGGCTCGCCGCTACCGCTGCCCGCGGGCAGCCGCGTGATGCAGACCGGCGGCTTCAAGGGACGGACCCGCGAGGTGGCTCCCGAAGCGCTGCGGGAACAGCTGGCCACGTGCTTCTCCCTGCCGCTTTCGAAGGTGGTGGCCGAATACGGCATGACCGAGCTGAGCAGTCAGCTCTACCAACCCGGCGTGCGCGATGACGACGAGGACGTGCGGTATCAAGCGCCTCCGTGGTTGCGGGTCTCCGCCGTCGATCCCACCACGCTCGCGCCCCTCCCCGAGGGCGAAGTGGGGCTCGCCCGCTTCGTGGATCTGGCCAACGTCGACAGCTCGGTCGCGGTGCTCACGATGGATAGGGTGCGGGTCGAGGGCGACCTGGTGACGCTTCTCGGTCGACAGCCGGGCGCGACCCCCCGCGGTTGCTCGCTCGCGCTGGAGCCCTTCATGGAGCCTGCTTGATCGCGTCCCTGTTGCGGGCCGCGTCGGCGTGGCGCGACCCGAATCGCGCCGAAGGCGTCGCACTACGGCGACGGCTCCGTGAGACCAGCCTGCTGTCGACCGAAGGGATCGAGCTCGCGCTGACCGAGCACCTCGAGACCAACATCTCGCCCGAGGACTTGGCCGAGATGCGACGACGCGCGGCGCCGCATGCGGCACCCGTGGTGCACGTGATGCTCGCGGGCAACGTATGTGTGGCCGCGCTGCGCGCCGTCGCGTTCGCCCTGGCCTGCGCGGACGAGGTCGTCGTGCGGCCGTCTCGTCGCGACCCCGCGCTGGCCGAGGCCATCGCCGAGGTTTGCCCCGCCGTCACGCTCGCCGACGCGCTGCACCCCGAGCCCGACCACGGGGTGCACCTCTATGGCAGCGACGAGACCCTGGACGCGCTGGTGGTGCCAGGGCGGGTGCTTCGCTTCGGGAGCGGCTTCGGGGTCGCCGTCGTGCACGACGAGGTCGACGGGGTCGTGCAGGACCTCGTGGCCTTCGACGGGGCGGGCTGTATCTCGCCTCGGGTCATCGTGGCGCACGATCCCGAACGGACCCTGGATGCTCTTCACGAAGGCCTCGCCGCTTCGACGGTGCCGCGAGGCGCACTGCGCGACGACGATCGTGCGGCCCTCGCGCGAGCCCGAATCACCTACGCGGCAGTCGGATCGTGGCGGCAGGGACACCATCACGCGCTCGCCCTCGATCCATCGCCGGAGGCCATGACCCTGCTGCCCCCGCTGCGCGCAGCGCTGGTGGTGCCCGCGGAGGGCGTCGAGCGGTGGTTGCCGGCCGAAAGCATCACCGTCATCGGCGGAGAAGGTCCCATGGCCGAGCGTCTGGGCCGGCACGCACCTCTGGCGCGACGCGCGCGCTTGGGCTTCATGCAGCGCCCTCCGCTCGACGGTCCCGTCGACCTGCGTCCGCTGGGCGCACGTGATAGGTCTCGCCCCGGACCGTGATGGGACAGCTCGACAGCGTACTGACGTACCTTGGTTTCGTCGCCAAGCCGAAGTCGCTGCCGATCCTGCTCGACGAGGCACCGCGGCAGATCGCGACCTGCTTGGGCGCAGCCGTGGGCTCGCTCTACTTGCGAGAGGACGACGGCACGACGCTCGTGATGCGTGGCAACGTGGGCTTCGACGAGCGCGCCCCCGGTCGTGTCCGCCTCAAGGTCGGGGAGGGGATCACCGGCCGCGCCGTCGAGCTGCGGCGGCCCATCGCGGCGGCCACCGCCTCGGACCACGAGAGCTTTCACGGCGTGCCGGGTCTCGGCGAGGAGCGCTACCCGGTGTTTCTCGCGGTCCCCATCCTCGGCAAAGACGAGCCCCTCGGTGCGGTCGTCTTGCAGCGCGCGGGCGAGCCCTTCACCGAAGCGGAGCTCAGCCTCGCGGCCGCACTCACGGCGCCCATCGCGGCCGGCATTCGCCACGCGCGCGTGCTCGACGACCTGCGCCAGCCCAAGCGTGCGACCCGAGGTGCCCGCAGAGTCACCCTCACCGGTGAGCCAGTCACACCGGGCAGCGCGCTCGGGGCCATCGCCGCCCTCCGGCGACCCGCCGAGGCCAGCACCGAGGCGCCCAACGACGGCGACCTGGAACGCTTCACCGAGGCCATCGAGGCGGCGCGCGCGACCCTCGCCGAGCTCATCGCCGATGCTACCGCCATCGGGTCCCCCGAGGAGACGCGCTTCCTGCAGCAGTATCAGCTCATGCTCGAAGACCAGCGTCTTCAGCGACTCACCACGGAGGCCCTCGGTCGGGGTGAGAGCCTCGCCAAGGCATTGCGCCACGTGGTGGGTGAAGCCACGAAGGCCGCCGCCGACAGCGGCGACGCGTTCCTCCTCGAGCGCGCCCGCGGCCTCGAGCAGCTCTGCGACGCGCTGCGGATGATGGCCTCCCCAGACCCGGGGGCGGCGCTCCCGTCACGCGCGCTGGTCATCGCCGACGCGCTGGGGATCTACGATCTGCTCGTGACGGCGCGTGCACACCCGGCGGGCTTCGTGCTCAGCGCGGCGCCCCATCGCGACGAGGCCGCGAAGAAGCAGAATGCGCTCCTGCTGCAACTTCTGGGGGTGCCTGCGTTGCTGGAGGTGGCTGGGATCTTCCGCTGGGCGAGCCCCGGCAACATCGCGCTGCTCGACGCCCATCACGGTCTGCTCGTGGTCAACCCGAGCCGAGCCGACATCGCCACCTACCGCGCGGCACGCCGCGCGAGCTCGCGACCATCGCTCGTGCCGAATCGCTGACGGAATGCGGGCTCAGGACGCGTCGTTCACGAAGAGATGGGTCCGGTAGTGACGCAGCTCTTCGATCGACTCACGGATGTCGTCGAGCGCCCGGTGGGTCTCTCGCTTGGCCGGCGGTCGCGGCTGGTCCGGGTACCACCGGCGACCGAGCTCCTTGATGGTGGAGACGTCGATGCACCGGTAGTGCAGATGTGCGTCGAGCTTGGGCATGTAGCGCTCGAGGAAGTGCCGATCCTTCCAGATCGAGTTGCCACAGAGCGGCGAGCTGCGCTCGACCACGTGCTCCTCGAGGAAGGCGAGGGTTTGCGCCTCGGCTTCTTCGAGCGTGGTGGTGCTCTTGGCGATGCGATCGAGCAGCCCCGAACGCGTGTGCATCTTGCGCACGAAGTCGTCCATCTTGCTCAGCGCCTCGTCGGAGGTCTGGATGATGATGTTCGGCCCTTCGGCGACGAGCTCGAGCTGTCCGTCGGTGACCAGGGTCGCGATCTCGACGATGGTGCACTGGCTCGGATCGAGGCCCGTCATCTCGAGGTCGATCCACACGAGCAGGTCGTCTCGCGGCATCGGAGGAGCCTACCACGGGCTCCTCACCGCCGCCTGGCCGCTCGTCGCCTTGCGGGCTTGCACGCCGAGGATAAACGCGGCCTAATGCCGCCCGTCGGGTGGCGGCCGTGAACGACCCCGCCCCACGAGAGAGGATCCTGAATGCCGCGCAACGCAAACTGGATGCAGGTCACCTTGGCCGGAGGCCTCATCGCTTCCTTGGGCCTGCTGTCGGCCTGCGACTCGAAGATCAACCAGTGCAACCGGCTCATCGAGGTCATCAACAACGAGCAGGCGCCCATCAAGGACATGAAGACCCAGGGCAACGACGCCGGCTCGTTCAAGAAGCTGGCCGACGTGCTCGACGGGGTGTCGGGCAAGGTCAAAGCGGTCGAGCTGAAGGATGAGAAGCTCGTCAAATTCCGCGATGATTACGCGACTATGGCCACCGAGCTGGCCACCTCCTCGCGTGAGGCAGCCGAGGCCCTCGGGGGCACGGACATGAAGAAGACCACCGAAGCGATCAAGAAGATGCAGAGCTTCGCGCCGCGCGAGAGCGAGCTGGTCGACAACATCAACAAGTACTGCTCGGGCACCTGAGCCCGCGGGCGTGACCAGTGGCGCCAGGCGGCATACCCTCACCGGGCATGTCGTTCGCGGAACGCTGGTCGCGCACCATCCTCGGCCTGGGCGAGCATCGCCTGCGGGTGGCCTACGCGCACAGCGAGATGGACCGCCTGCAGCTCGGAGTGCTCGCCGAGGCGCTCGACGATCTCTGTCAGCACGCGGAGACCGGCGACGAGGACATGCGGAGCACCTTGGGTGCCTTCGTTCCGTCGCTGGTCGATCGCAACGACGTGGAGCGGGTGGCCAGCCTTCGCGCCACCGCCGCAGGAGCAAAGCTGCTCGCGGCAGGGCGCTTGTTGCGCGCGAGCAGCTTCGAAGGCTTCGGGCTCGACAAGAAGCGCAAGCCGGTGGGACAGGTGGCGCAGAAGAGCGACGGTAGCCCGATGACCCTGGGCGAGCGCCGGGCGCTGGCGCGACGCCCCACCCGCAAGGCCCTCGACGCTCTGATGCGCGATCCGCATCCGCTGGTGATCCGGCTGCTGCTTCAGAACCCGCGGATCACCGAAGACGACGTGCTGCGCATGGCGGCCCATCGCCCCGCGAACGCCGCGGTCGCGAGCGAGATCGGTGTGGCTTGGTCGCGCAGCGGACGGGTCCGCATGGCCCTCGTGCTCAACCCCTTCGGGCCCTCGGCGGTCGCCGTCCCGCTGCTGGGCCTGCTCAACCGCGCCGAGCTCGGGCAGGTGGCGCGGGCGAGCGATCTCCCCGCGGTGGTGAGGGCCACCGCGCACGACCTCTTCCAGCTTCGCCCGCCCATCCCCAATCCAGCCCGCGCGACCCGGCATTGAAGATGGCGTCGGCGTTGTCGCCGCCAGCCCTCGATGCCACAAAGGCGGCCATGACGATTCGGACGGCAGTGGTGGTTCTGGCTTCGGTGTTCGTGTTCGGCTGCGGCGGCGCGAAGAAGGGCGTAGAGGACGCAGGCGACGCAGCTGGCGACGCCATGGACGACGCTGGCGACGCGGCCGACGATGCGGGTGACACGGCCGACGACGCCGGCGACACGGCGGGCGACGCGGGCGGCATCATGCGCGACGCCGACGGTGACGGCGAAGAGGACAAGGCCATGGCCTGTGGCGACATGCCGGAGACCCGCTGCAAGATCAGCTCGGACTGCGCCTGGAGCGACGACGGCAAGTGCGTCGAAGCCGGCGGCGGCATGTGAACCAGAGCGTCAGGGCTTCTTTTTGATGCCGTACTTCTCCATCTTGTAGATGAGAGCACGGCGCGACATGCCGAGGCGCTTCGCGGCGCGGGTCTGGTTGCCATTCTCCGCTTCGAGCGCCTCCGCGATGCTGGCGTGTTCGATGGCGGCGAGTCGGTCCTTCACGTTGGTCGAGCTCGGGGCGTCGCCGGGGACGGCGACGACGGGTTGCACTTCAGCCTCCTGCAGCGTCGGGGGCAGGTGCGCGAGGAGGATGACGTCGCCGTCGCAGAGCACGAACGCGTGCTCGATCGCGTTGCGCAACTCGCGGACGTTGCCCGGCCAGCGATGCTGCTGGAGGATGGCCGTCACCTCGGTGCCGAGGGTCGGAACGGGTCGTCCCGCACGCTCGGCTTGCTGGCGGAGGAAGAGCTCGGCGAGCATGCCCACCTCGGCCGGTCGCTCGCGCAACGGCGGGACCTGCAGGGTGAAGGCGCTGACCCGGTAGAAGAGGTCCTCGCGGAAGCGACCGGCTTTCACCTCCGCGGGGAGGTCGCGGTGGGTAGCGCACAGGACCCTGACGTCGACGGGGATCTCGGTGGTGCCGCCCAACCGCAGGACGGTTCGGTTCTCGAGCACCCGGAGAAGCTTCACCTGCATGCTCTGGGAGAGCTCGCCGATCTCGTCGAGCAGCAGGGTGCCCCCGTTGGCCGCCTCGAAGTAGCCGATCTTGCGTCGGTCGGCGCCGGTGAAGGCGCCCCGCTCGTGGCCGAAGAGCTCACTCGAGAGCAAATTCTCGGGCAATGACGCGCAGTTGAGCCGCACGTAGGGCTTCGCTGCGCGCTGGCTCAGGCGGTGGATCTGCGCCGAGAGCACCTCCTTGCCGGCCCCCGTTTCGCCGGTGATGAGCACGGTGGGGTCGGTCTGAGCCACACGCTGGGCCACTCGGAACACCTTGACCATCCCCGGGTCGGCCACACACACCCCTTGCGGCACGTAGGGTGTGTCGCCCTGGGCCGCGGCGAGCCAAAGCTCGGACACGGATTGCCCCTGGTCAGGATAACGCGCTTCGCTCACACGCGCGGACGGCATCGCCGCCTGAAGGGCCGCATGGAGGGCAGCGGCGTCGTCCTCTTCGACGAGGGCAGCCAACCGACGTTCGCCGCGCTCTTCGACCACCGCGACCCGGTTGAGCGCGAGGGCCAGATTCTCCATTTCGCGCGGCGAGGCGCTCTCGGGGAGGCCGATCCGGATGAGCCGGGCCGCGCCCTTGGCCTCGTGCAACCGCTCGAGCTCGAGCTCCATGCGACCCTGCTCGGTCGGCATGACGCCGGTATTGGCGGTGGCCGCCACCGTGAAGGTGGTGCGACCGGCGAGAATGACGTCGCCCCCCACGAGGCGGCGCTCGCCCCCGCCCACGCGCATGCCGTTGAGCTTGGTGCCGTTGGTCGATCCGAGGTCCTGGAGCGTGAGGATGGCGCCCGCGCGACGCAGGATGAGATGACGTCGTGAGGCCTTGGTGTCGTCGAGCGCGATCTCACACTCTTCCCCGCGGCCCACCGCCATCTCCGCTCCGTCGGCGATCTCGATGGTCTTTCGCCCGCTCTCGTTCTCGACGATGACGAAGACCTGTCCCTCAGCCAGGAGCGAGCCTGAGCCTCCGAGCTCGAGGCCGGTCGCCTCCAGCTCGGTCTCCTCGGCTTCGGTCCAATTCGGCATGCAGCTCTCAGCTCGGTTGTAGGCCCGCAGGATCGTAGCGGCAAGGGCGGCCAAGGGCCCGAAACCGCTTGCGCGAAACTTGGTCGGGGGCGCCTCGGTCTGGCAATTCAGAACCATGGCCACAAGCCCCACCCCTCCGGAGCCGAGTCGGGCGAGCAGCCTCGACGGGCTGCTCGCGTGGGTCACGGTGGTGGGCCCGGCCACCGTCGCCTTGTGGCGGGCCTCGGCCGCCGTACAGTGGCAGTCCGACCTGGCCGCCGTGCGCGATCTGGGGCTCGCTTCGGTGAGCATGGGCGGGGCGGTGTCGACCGCACTCGCCCAAGGGATGGCCATATTGCCCCTCGGCACCTCGAGCTTTCGCCATGCGATGGTCTCGGCGCTGGCGGTCGCAGTGGCGGCAGGAGCCATCCGTGCCGTCGCCCTCCGGTTGCTTCGCGCGACGGGCGACGTGGCGCCGGCGCTGACGTCGTTGCTGGCGTCGGTCGCGGCGGTGATGGCCGCCCTGAGTCCCACCTGGCAGGACCAAGGCACGGTGGGCGGTGGGGCGGCGGTCACCTTGGCCTTGGTGTGGCTCGGGGTCGCACGCGTGAGCGGGCTCACGGCGCCCGAAGCCCGCACGCTGACCCCCGAGGCGGCGCGCGGTTGGTTCGCGCTGGCCGCCATCGCGGGGCTCGCGCTCGCAGAGCAGTGGGTGGCGGGCATGGCGCTCGTGATCGCAGCGGTGACCGCGGCCCTTGCCGGGGCCAAACGCCCACCATGGCGACTCGTTCCCCTGTTGGCGGTGGTCACCCTCGGGGTGTTGGCGCTCGGATGGTCGCCCGCGCTGCTGCGCCCGCTGGCCCCGCGGGGTTTGTCCGACATCGGAGCGGCCATCTCCCTGGTCGACCTCGACCCCGTGCAGCTCGTGCGCGCGGACCATCGCGCCGCCGTTCTGGCGTGGAACGCCGAGGTGGGCGGCCTGTCGATCGCGCTCGCGCTGGTGGGCTTGGTGACGGGGGCGCTGCGCCCGGGCCGTCGGGCGGGGCTCAGTGCACTGGTGAGCTTCGTGGTCGTCGACCTGACCTACGCGCTCGCCGGTGACCACATGCTCGGCGAGCTACCGGGGTTGCGAGCAAACGCGCTCGCCGTCATCTGCATCGCGGCCGCGGTCGGCGTGGCGGAGGCGGTCGCCTTCGTCGGGCGCCTGAAGCTGCCTTTCACCCGTCCGGCGGTGGCGCTCACCGTGGTCTTCTACGTGGTCTTGGCCGCCGTCACCCACGAAGAGGCGGCCTACCGAGCCGACCGGAGCGATCACTTCGCGGCCGAGACCTGGACCGACAGCGCATTGTCGGCGCTCCCGCCTCGCGCTGCCGTCTTGGTGCATTCGCCCGCGCTCACGTGGCGGCTGTGGGCGGCGCAGAGCCTCGGCGGGCAACGACCCGACGTGCTGGTCGTGCCGGCGCCCTTGCTGCGGCGCGGGGAGGTGGTGCGTCACCTCGTGCCGAGCGAGCCGGCGGTTTCGCAGCTGCTACAGGACTTCGCGCTCCACGGACAGGCGAGCGAGTACGGCCTCAGTGTCCTCTCCGACGCGCGGCCCCTGCTCGTCGAGCTCGACCCGAGCTGGGAGCAGCGGGTGGTCGATCACCTGCGGGTAGAGGGAGCGTGGCTTCGCTTCGAGCCGCAGCGCCTCGGCCGAAGTGATCGCAAGCTGGCCGCCCACGTGCTGCACACCGACGGCGTGGTCGGCTCGACCTTGGTGAACCTCGACGTGCCCGATCCACGCAGCGCGCAGGTGGTGGCACGCACGCTCAAGGAACACGTGAGCGCGATGGCGCTGGTGGGCATGGGCGAGCAGACGCCCGGTCTCATCGATGGTGTCGAACGCCTCGCGCCGCACGACCCCTTCGTGACCGCGGCCCGCCTGCGGGTGGGTCACGCCGCACGTCGACGGCACCTTCGCCACAGCATCGAGCTGCGCGACCTCCTGCGGTTCTGAGCTATAGGGGAGCGGCCATGAACGACGCCGCGAACACGTCCGTCCACCGCGTGCAGGTCCGCTTCGCCGAGACCGACCTCATGGGCATCGTGCACCACGCGACCTACCTGCTCTACTGCGAGGCGGCGCGGGTCGACTGGCTCCACAAGCGCGGCGTCAGCTACCAGAGCTGGGTCGAGCATGGCATCCACCTCGCCGTGGTGGAGAGCAAGCTCCGCTACCGCGCCCCCGCCCACTTCGACGAGCTCATCGACGTGGTCACCGATGTCGAAGAGACCACCCGCGTGACGGTGAAATATCGCTATCGCATCAAGCGCGGCGAGACCCTCCTCTGCGAGGCCTACACCTTGCTCGCCTGCGTGGGCGACGACATGAAGCTCAAGCGCATCCCGAAAGAGGTGAAGGACGTGCTCAGCTCCCCCGAGCTCCCCAAGGAGCGATGGGCCCCCGTGCTCGGCGCCTAGTCCCCGAGCGCAGTCGGCGCACGCTAGCGCCGGCCCAGCGTGCAGCCGTTGCACTGGCGAGCCCCTGGGAGGCGCCACGAGCATGGCCTCCGCTTTGCTTGAGTCGGCGCTCATGAAGAACCACTTCAGCTTGGTGCTCGTCCTCGCCCTGGCCGGGACGGCCTGTTCGAAGCAAGACACGCCCGCAAAGGACGCCACCACGGCTCAGACCGAGGCCTCCTCGGGCCAGGACAACCTCACCGACGAGGCGAAGAGTCAAAAGGATCCGAACGAGGGCAACATCGTGCTCGGGCCGAAGCTCAAGGCGCTCTGCGACATGCCGACCGCCAACTTCGCCTTCGATTCCGATGCGCTCTCCACGGATGCACAGTCGGCACTCAACGCGCTTGCCGAGTGCTTCACCACCGGCAAGGCGAAGGGGCGCTCCATGCGTCTCGTGGGCCACACCGATCCTCGCGGCCCCGAGTCGTACAACACCGCCCTGGGTCAGCGTCGCGCAGCATCGGTCGCGAAGTACCTCGCCACCCAGGGGCTGGAGGACGACCGCATGGAGTCCTCTTCGCGCGGTGAAGATGAGGCCACCGGCACCGACGAGGCCGGCTGGGCGAAGGACCGCAAGGTCGAGATCTTCCTCGCCGACTGATCGACGACGACCTGAGGCTGGGTGAGCCCCAGCCTCAGGCGAAGCGGTAGATGAGCAGGGCGCCGAGAAGGATCGCGATCACGATGAGCACGATCCAGAACTGGTTGCCCCCCGCCACCGGGAGCTCGATGTCCTCCGGCGCGAAGGACGGACCGCTGTTGGTGCCGCTCGGAAGCGTCGGCGCGTCCGGGGCGACGGCACGCTTGGCCTCGTGGGCGGCCCCCGCGAGGGCCGCCACGCTCTTCAGGTCCATCTGCGCTCGACGCAGCGCTTCCCCTTCGACCACGGGCGGGTCGACCACGGGCGGTTTGTCGCTAGGCGGTTCGTCTGCACCGGGTGACGCCAACGTGGCTTCGGGGGGATCGATGCGCCGTTCGGGCCGAAGCTCGAGCGGATCCGACACGGCCGGTGCTTCCTTGCGACGTTTCGGGGTCGAAGGCACGGCAGGGCCCTTCAGGATCGGACTGGCAGCCCCCCCTACGACCCGGGTCTGCTTCGGGTCGAAGCCAGGGGCGGGCAACGTCGTGGGGCCTTCCGAGGTCGTCGTAGGCTCGTCGATCTCGGTCGCAGGATCCGCCACCTCATCCACCGCCGCTTCGCGCCGAGGCTGCGGCCGCGAGGCGATGGTCGCGTCGAGCAGCTGCCGAACCGCCGCGTCGTCGCCTACTGCGGCCGCCATCTCCACTTCGCGCGCCATGCGGGCGCGCTGTTTCAGCCCCGCGGCGGCGACCTCGCGCACCCATTCCCCCACGCGACGCGGCGTCGCGACGCCCACCGTCTCTTCGATGGCCGTGGCGAAGGCCACCGCGCTCTCGTAGCGCGCCTCGGGCACCCGGTTGAGGCCCCGCATGACGAGCGCGTCGAGCTTGCTCGGCAGCTTTGGAACGTGGTGCGACGGCGGCTGGAGGTCGGCCTCCAGGATCTGCCGGATGATCTCGGGATCGCTCGGCTCGAACAGCCGCCGTCCGGTGAGCGCCTCCCACAGCACCACCGCCGCTGCGTAGATGTCGGTGCGCGGATTGGGCTCGTCACCGGTGAGCAACTCGGGGGCGGTGTAGCCGAGGCGGCCCTTCACCTGGCCCGCGCGGGACGTGCTGATGCGCCCTCGCCCCTTCGCCACCCCGAAGTCGAGCAGGCGAGAGACGCCGTCGACCCCCACGAGGATGTTCTGCGGCGACACGTCGCGATGCACGATGCCCAGCGGCCGGCCGTAAGGGTCGGCGGCGCGGTGGGCGGCGTCGAGGGCGGAGAGGATGTTGGTCACGACCGCCGTACCCACCCGGGGAGCGATGCGTTTGCGGCGCTCCTGCGACAGCGACATGAGCTCGGCGAGAGAAGCGCCCGCCACGTAGTCCATGACGACGAAGATCTCGCCTTCATCGACCACGAGGTCCACGGGCGCCACGACGTTGGGATGCCGAATCCGCGACGCGAGCCGCGCCTCGTCGACGAGGGCACTCACGAACTCGGGCTCGTCGACCAGCTCTCGGCGCAGCCGCTTGACGGCCAAAATGCGCGAGAATCCGCCCTCACTGACCATACGGGCGAAATGGACCGTGGCCGTCCCCCCCGCACCGATGGGGTCGTGGACCACGTAGCGGCCCCCGACAACCCTCTGCTCGTCGCGCTCGCTCCCGTTCCCCATTCGTGCTTTGCGCTTCCGGCCGGTAAGCCTACACCAACCGCCGTCCGCATGCGTTAGAGTCCCCGCCCCCGGGGCCTGGCCCTACCCACGAAAGACCCACGAGAGACATGGCGCGCTTCATCGACGAGCTACGACGAACCCACTACTGCGGCGACCTCCGCGCCGCCGATGCCGGCCGTGAGGTCGTGCTCTACGGCTGGGTGGCCCGCCGGCGCGACCTCGGCGGCCTCATCTTCTTCGATCTGCGCGATCGCGACGGCATCACGCAGGTGGTCTTCGACCCGGGCTTCAGCCCCGAGGGCGACATCCAGCGGCTCGTTGGACAAGATGACGAGGTTTGGCCCGAGGACCGCGTGAAGGCCGCCTACAGCCTCGCCGAGCAGGTGCGGCGTGAGTGGGTCGTGGGCGTGCGCGGCGTCGTTCGCCACCGCGGAAGCAACGTCAAGAAGGACCTCGCCACCGGTGAGATCGAGGTCATGGTCTCGGAGCTCGAGGTCTTCAACCAGGCCGAGACGCCGGCCATCCCCCTCGACGACGAGATCGACTCCGACGAGGAGACCCGACTCCGCTTCCGCTACCTCGACCTTCGCCGGGCCCCCCTGCAGAAGACCCTTCGGCTGCGCCACAAGCTCAATCAGGCCACCCGCAACTACTTGTCCAACGCGGGCGCCCTCGAGCTCGAGACGCCGATCATCTGCAAGTACACCCCCGGCGGCGCCCGGAACTTCCTCGTGCCTTCGCGCCTGTCGCCCGGGAAGTTCTACGCCCTCGCCGAGAGCCCACAGCTCTTCAAGCAGCTGTTCATGGTCTCCGGTTTCGACAAGTACTTCCAAATCGTGAAGTGCTTCCGCGACGAGGACCTGCGCCTCGACCGGCAGCCCGAGTTCACCCAGATCGACATCGAGATGTCGTTCATCAATCAGGACGACGTCTTCCGGCTCCTCGAAGGCCTGATGTTCACCCTCTTCGAGGCCACCGGCGCCGCCGATCTCAAGGCCCTCTACCCCGACGGCACCTTCCCGCGGATGAGCTTCCACGAGTCGGAGCGGCGCTTCGGCAACGACAAGCCCGATCTCCGCTTCGGCCTCGAGCTCAGCGAGCTCACCGATCTCGCCATCGAGCACGACGGCGGGGGCATCCCGCTCATGAAGGCCATCGTCGACAAGTTCGCCGACGGCACCTACCGCAAGGAGGTCCCCGAGGAGATCATCAAGGCCTTCGTCATCCCCGCCGATGCCAAGCTGTCACGCAAGCAGGTGGAGGACCTGGAGAAGGGTCTCAAGGAGATCAAGGGCTTCCCCGGCCTCGGCCGCGCCAAAGTGGGCGACGACGGCAGCTGGAGCCAGTCGCCCTTCGCCAAGGTCGTCACCGACGACTTCCGCGTCGCCCTCAATGCTCACGTCGGGGCCAAGGCCGGCGACGTCATCTGCATCTCGATGGGCAAGCCCGCCATCGTCAACGCGGCCCTCTCCAAGCTGCGCCTCGAGGTGGGCAAGCGCATGGAGCTCATCCCGCAGTTCGGCCACGGCGGAGAGTGGAAGTTCCTCTGGGTCGTCAACCCGCCCCTCTTCGAAGAGGACGGCGAGGGCGGCTTCGTGGCGGCACACCACGCGTTCACGCGCCCCATCGATGACCACATCGAGCTCGTCGAGTCCGACCCGGCCCGCGTCCTCTGCTACCGCTACGACCTCGTGCTCAACGGCGTCGAGCTCGGAGGCGGGTCCATCCGGCTCCACGACCCCGACGTGCAGCAGAAGGTGTTCCGCGTCCTGGGAATCGAAGACGACAAGGCAAAGGAGCTATTCGGATTTTTGCTCGATGCGCTACGCTCGGGGGCGCCGCCGCACGGCGGTATCGCCATCGGGATGGACCGTTTGGCGATGCTCCTCAGCGGAGCCCCCACGTTGCGCGACGTGATCCCCTTCCCCAAGACCAACCAGGGCATCGATCTGATGAGCGGCGCCCCGGATCGTGTCGAACCAAGCCAGCTCGGCGAGGTGTTCATCACCACCACCGTCGAGGACGCCCCGGACGCCTGACCCTCACTCCTCCCTGATGGCCAACTCCGTACATCCAGCGTCCGCGGAACCGCCCCCATCGGGAGCGGCGGCGCCGGTGAAGGTGCTGGTCATCGACGACTCGCTGACCATCCTGAAGGTGGTCCACACCATCCTCCACCTCAACGGCTACTACGTGCACACCGCACGGGACGGGGTGGAGGGCTTCAGCATCCTGAAGAGCGAGGGTCCCTTCGACCTGGTCCTGCTCGACTTCGTAATGCCGCGGATGAACGGCTACCAGTTCTGCCGGAAGCTGCGCGCCGATCCCGAGCACAAGGACACCCCGGTGGTGCTGATGAGCGCACGCACGAGCACCATCGGCGACCGCTTCGTTCAGCAGACGGGCGCGCTCGACGCCCTCGACAAGCCCTTCGACGCCCGCGCACTGGTGGCGGTGGTGCAGTCGGTGCTGGGCCGAAACGCCAGGCGGTCGATGCCGGATCCGGCCGCGATGATGGACGAGGAAGACCTCAGCGAGGCGCCGATGAGCGCGCCGCCGCCGAGCCGCCACTTCCGCTCGATGAACCTGGTGGGCACGCTGGTGGGGCAGACGGTCGCGCCCATCCTCGCGAGCATGAACCCGCAGGACCTGGCGAACACCGCCATCATCACCGACACCATCGCCAACGCCATGACCGAGGAGGTCATCGGGCAGGTCGCGCGGGCGATGGACGAGATGGACTTGCGCCCCGACACCGGCGAGGCGCTGCGCGGTCAGCTCGACAAGATCGCCATCGCCGAGTTCTTGCAGTTCATGCAGCTCGGCCGCCTGAGCGGCGTGCTGAAGGTGCGGAACAAGGGTCAATCGGTCACCCTCTTCGTCCGGGAAGGCATGCTCGAGTTGGCCCAATCCACGGGCACCGACGACGAGTTCCGCATCGGGCGCTACTTCGTCGAAACCAACTGGCTGCGGCGCGAAGAGGTCGACAACGAGCTCGTGAAGGCCAGGAAGGCCAACATGCTGCTCGGTGAGCACCTGCTCGAGGCGGGCCACATCGACGCCGAGAAGCTGCGGCAGGCCCTCAGCAAGCAGAGCGCGGAGCTGGTCTACGAGCTTCTGCGCTGGCCCGAGGGTCGCTTCGTGCTGCACTACGAAGACTTCAACGAAGAGGCCGAGAAGGCCAACCTCGAGCTCGGACTCGGTGAGCTCGTCTTCGAGGGCTTCCGCCGGGTCGACGAGTGGCGCCTCATGGCCGACACCATCGACTTCGATGCAGTCCTCGTCACCAACGAGGCCGCGCTCGGCACCCTCGACGACGCGAAGATCGGCAAGAGCGAGCGCAAGATCCTCATGGCGATCGACGGTGAGCGCACCACGCGCGAGGTGATGGAGGCCACCGAGCTCGCCTCCTTCGACGCCATCAAAGCCATCTACGGCTTCGTGCAGTCGCGCATCGTGCGTGAGCGCGGCAAGCTCGGCACCACGGGGGCCAACCCCGCCCTTCGCTCCACCGACGGGGAAGGCACCAGCAAGCCCCAGCTGACGACCCCCGATGGAACGCGTTCTACTGCGGGCGCCAGCAAGCCGGGCGCCAGCAAGCCGGGCGCCAGCAAGCCGGGCGCCAGCAAGCCGGGCGCCAGCAAGCCGGGCGCCAGCAAGCCGTCGGCCGAGGGTTCACGGCCCGGCGCACCTCGACCGCGCGGGTCGAGCTCGGGCAAAGAAGACCCCAAGCGAACCCAGCCCAGCGCCGGCAACACGAAGAACGCAAAGGGCGGGGCCGCGGAGGCCTGATGCTCGAAGCCGACCTCAACGACGTCCTCGTCTTCGTTCATGTGGTCGAAGCGGGGAGCTTCACCGAAGCAGGCAAGCGACTCGGGATCCCGCGCTCCTCGGTCAGCCGTCGCGTCTCGTCGCTCGAGAAGCAGCTCGGCGTGCGCCTGTTGCAGCGCACCACCCGCCGACTCGACCTCACCGAGCTCGGCAGCTCCTACTACGAGCGTTGCGCCCGAAGCCTCGAGTCGATCGGCGAAGCCGAAGCCCAGGTCAAGGCGGCGCAGGCGGTACCGCAGGGTCGGGTGCGTATGAGCATTCCGCACGATCTGGGCCACTTCATCGCGCCCATGGTCACGCGCTTCACCGAGCAGTTTCCCGAGGTGCGCGTCGACGTCGAGCTGAGCCAGCGCATGGTCGACCTCGTCGGGGACGGCTTCGATTGCGCCATCCGGGCCACCGCTCACCTACCCGACTCATCGCTGGTCGCGCGACGGCTCATCACCAACCCCTCTGGCCTCTACGCGAGCCCGGCCTACCTCGACGAGAGCGGTCGCCCCGACTCGGCCGAAGCGCTCGCCGACCACCGCCTGGTCTACTTCGGGGGCACGAAAGGCAACCCGACCTGGCCCCTCACCAACGCCGAGGGCGAGATGAAAGAGATCGGCGTGCACCCGGTGCTGCGCTCGAACGACCCCGGCTTCGCCCGCGATGCCACGATCGCGGGAGCCGGCATCGCGCTCCTGCCCGACTTCCTCGCCGTGCGGGTCGAAGCCGACGGACACATCGAGCGTGTGCTCCCCGACCACCACGGCCCGGAGTCGAGCATGTACTTCATCTATCCGACGGCCAAGCACCTCTCGGCCACCTTGCGCGCCTTCCGCGAGCACCTCGACGAAGACTTCGGCCGCCTCAAGCAAAAGTGCACCGAGCTGCACCCTTCCCTGGACTAGCGATCGGCTGACGACGGGTCCGCGCTGGGAGGACGAACAGCCCCGAGCCTCGATCTCGAGCGCACGCACAGCGGGCACATAACCCTCACCCCATCGTTGCTATCCTCTTGGGCATGTCCCTCGTCGACGAGGTCCTCGACGCGCTGCGCGGGCGCCACGAGACCACCCAACGCATCGATCTCAATGACATCGCCGAGGTCATCGGCACCCGCGCTGTGAGCTACGAGGAGGTCGAGCAGATCATCGTGACCCTCGAAGGAGAAGGCCTGCGCGTCGACCAGAACCCCACGGCCCACGAGATGGGCCTCCTCCAGCGGGTCCTCGAAAACGCACGAAAGCTGCGTAAGGAGCTCGGGCGAAATCCGACGGTCGAGGAGATCGCGCACGCCGCCGAGCTCCCCCTCTTCGTGGTCCGCCGCGCCCTCGAGAACGCCAACGCCCTCAGCGGCGCTGCGGGGTAGGCTCACTCTGCCGATTGGAACTCGGCAATCTTGTGGCGCCGCAGCTTGGAATAGAGGCCCTGGCGGCTGAGACCGAGGACCTGCGCTGCAGCCGCGCGGTTGTTCCCGGTCATCTCTAGGGCAGTCTCGATGCATGCGCGTTCGACGACATCCGACGACTCGCGCACGATCTCCTTGAGTGAAACGCGACCGACGAGCTGACGAACCTGGTCGGCAGGGCGCGGCGTCGTGGTCGACATGGCCTCGACGCGCGATGAAACGGGGCGGATGGTGAAGCCGAGGCAGGGTGCGCCTGCGGCAAGCGTCGAGGTGGCTGTGACCACCACATCCTGTGGCGCCTGGAAGTCATTCCGCACCACGGTTGCGAAGGCTCGTAGGACCCCGTGCTCGTGGAGGTTCTCGAGCATGATGTCGAGGTCCACCCCGGGCTGACCGAGCCAGCGGCCGAGGGACCGACCCACGAGCTGGTCCTCGGTCGGGCGCTGGATCAACTCGCAGAAGCCCGCGTTGGCACACTGGATGTCACCGCGATCGTCCGTGACCACAAAGCCCTCGTGCATCGACTCGATGGGGGCCAACATGCGAACGGAGCGCAGCTCCGCCGGAGCCATCGCACCGTCGGGCCAAAATCGGAGGAGCAGCAGTTTGGTTCCGGACTGGAGAAGCAGCGAAGCCTTGGCCGCGAACCCCAGCTCGGGCTGGTCTCTGAGCACGAGCCGTCTCTCGCGCTCATCGCCAACCTCCATGGCAGCGAGCATGTGTTGCAGCGCGCGATCATCGAAGGCGAACACTTCATCGAGTGTTCGACCCGCGACCTCGGCGGGAGACGCACCGAGCAACGACGCGGCCGCAGGGTTGGCATCGAGAATGCGGCGATTCACGACGCCAACCACGAGGACCCCCTCACCGCAGACGTGAAACAGCGCCCGATAGCGTGCGTCGGCTTGTCGCAGGCGCACGTACGCGTCCTCCATGGACTGCTGAGCACTCACCATTTGCCCCTTGAGCTCGATGAGAGGCCGCAGGTCACGTCCGAGCAGCACGACACGACCAGCGTCGAGGGCAACGCCAGCGAAGCGGAATGGAATCTCCCCCAGGCGCTCCACCACCTGATTGAGCACGCGAGCACGCCGCGTCCTTCCATCGGCAGCCTCACGGAGTAGCTGCACGACCTCGCCCCGACCGCTCGTCGCCACGGTGTCGGCCCAGCGCTGCCCGACCAAAGCACTCCAGCCCACGTGCGGCCGCACGCCCTCGCCCAGCGAAACCTTCTCGATCACGCCCTGCTGGTCGATGACCAGAATGAGATCGGAGCAGGTCTCGGTGAGCCGCGCGGCCAGCGCATCGGACGAGCC
>JAUHZF010000529.1 GCA_030426145.1 Polyangia bacterium | reverse complement strand
TGTCAAACCCGTCCCCCTGGCCGAGCAGTCTGGTCAGAGCTACCCGCGACTCATCGAGCTGATGCGCCGACTGCTCGAGCCCGAGCACGGCTGTCCTTGGGACCGGCAGCAGTCCTACGCCACCCTACGTGGATACGTGCTCGAAGAGGCCGCCGAAGTGGTCGATGCCATCGACCGTGGCGACCTCGAGGAATTGCGCGACGAGCTCGGCGATCTCCTCTTCCAGGTCGTCTTTCTCGCCCAGCTCGCCCAGTCCGAAGGGCGCTTCGGTCACGACGACGTCGTGAAGGGCATCGTGGACAAGCTCGTTCGCCGACACCCTCACGTGTTCGGAGACGTCGAGGGCCGCGAGGTGGAACACATTGCGGCCCGGTGGGAAGAGATCAAGGCCGCCGAAAGGGCCGACAAGGGACAAGCCCCACGGGGCGCGCTCGATGGCGTGCCACGCAGCCTCCCAGCCCTGGCGCGCGCGCAGAAGACGGGGCGCAAAGCGGCCAAGGTCGGCTTCGACTGGCCCGACGCCGGGGGACCACGGGCCAAGGTGAACGAAGAGCTCGCCGAGCTCGACGAGGCCATCGCCACCACCGACCCCGACCGCATCGAGGCCGAGCTCGGCGACGTGCTGTTCTCACTCGCCAATCTCGCCCGCCACCACGGGGTCGACGCCGAGCGGGCGCTGCACCGCACCGTGCGAACCTTTGGTGCCCGTTTCGCCGCCATGGAGGAGGCCCTCGACGGGCGCCTGAACGAAGCGAGCGCCGATGCGCTCGAGCGGGCGTGGGAAGCGGCGAAGCGAAGCGAGCGCTCCTGACGCGACGCCTCAGCGGCCGAGCACGTGGCGCATCGCCAGCTCGAGACGCTCGTGCTGGAAGACGAAGTCCGCCGCTTGCAACCGCGTTGGCTCGGCTCGTGTCGAGGTGAACAAGAGCTCACGGGCCCGCTCCCGACCCAGCATCAGCTCGGTCGCCACACGGGGCAGGGGGATGAAAGCAGGGCGGCGAAGCACGCGGCCGAGCGTCCGCGCGAAGTCGCGGTTCTGTACCGGTTGCGGGGCGACGACGTTGACCGGGCCATCGAGACGCGGGTCGAAGGCGAGCAGCGCCAGGGCGCGTACCGCATCCTGGAGGCCGATCCAGCTCATCCACGTGTGGCCACCGCCGATCGGCCCCCCGAGGCCCAGGGAGAAGGGCAGGAGGAGCTTGCCGAGCGCCCCGTCGTCGAGGGAGATGACGACCCCGATGCGGGCGTTGACGACCCGGACGCCCGCCGCCGCCGCCGGCTCCGTTTCGCCCTCCCACCGCTGGCAAACGTCGGCGAGAAAGCCGTCGCCCGGTTCGCTTCGCTCCGACACGACCTCGTCTCCGCGATGGCCGTAGTAGCCGACCCCCGACGCGCTCACGAGCGTCTTGCCCGGGCCGTGCTCCGCGAGCGCGGCCGCGACCAATCGGGTGCCCGCGACGCGGCTGCGGAGGATGCGAGCGCGCTTGGCGTCGCTCCAACGGCCGTCGCCCACGTTCTCGCCCGCGAGGTGGATCACCACGTCGACGTCGGCCAGATCGGCGGGGTCGAGCACCCCCGCCTCCGGCTCGAACCGGATCTCGTCAGCGGATCGAGGCGTGCGTCGCACCAGGCGCTTCACCTCATGGCCCGCCGTGGTGAGGTACGGCGTCAGGGTTCGCCCCAACAGCCCCGACGAACCGCTGATGGCGATCTTGCGTTTGTCGCCTCCGGTGAGCTCGCGCAGCCGGCGCTGTCCCCGCAAGTCCCCGACCGTCACCTCGTGGCGGTAGTCGAACATGCGGGCGAGCTTGGCGCGTACCAAGGGCATGCCGACGCGACCCAGGGGCGGCAGGGGGGGCTCGAAGTCGATGGCGTCTTCGAGCCAGCTCTCGTCCCCGTCGCGCTCGATGCGATGCTGATGTTCCCACCGCGAGAAAGGTCCGGTGAGCTGGCGGTCGGTGAAGCCTTGCGGCGCTTTCACGTCGACGTGCTCTGCGACCCATTGTTGTGCGATGGGCCCGAGTAGGTTCACCCGCATCGTGGCCCGCATGCCCTCGGCGAGAGGGCCCGTGCGGTGGACCACTTCCACCCGTTCCCACGGCGGGGTGAGGCGCTCGAAGGCGCCGTCGTTTGCGTGCCATGCAAAGACGTCCTCCGCCGGGGCGGGGATGTGAATGCGTCGCGCGAAGCGTGGCATCAGGCGAGCTGCGTCTTGCGCCACTGCGCGACCCGCTCGTCGATCGCGTAAAAGGTGTCGAGCACGTGGGCCGCGGGATCGTTCAGGTCGAGCGCAACCGCCCCGTCGCCGCCGAGCCAGAGCTCCACCCGACGGGGGAGCTCGGGCAGGAGCGCCTGAATGTGGCCCCGTGCGGTGGCGACCGTGGCGCGGGTGACGCTGAGGCCGACCACGTCGATGTTGAGGGTGCGGGAGGCTTCGATGATCCCTTCGACGGGCATGTCGATCCCGAGCATACGGGCGGAGCCGCCTACCACCGAGAGGTAAAGCGCGACCATGAGCAGCCCGAGGCCGTGCTTTTCTTCTGGGAGCGTGGCGAGGAGGACTTCGGGCCTGCCAGCCGTGTTCTCGTAACCCGCCAGCATCGCCCGCAGCTGCGTCGCGAGCAGCTCGGAAGCGAAATGCTCCTGGTGCACGCTCACCTCGCCCTGGCGCCACAGGGCTCCGACCTGGACGAGCAGCGGGTGCGCGAAGGAGGCGAGGAACGCCTTGGGCCCGAGCACCGCCGCTGCGGCGCGTAGCTGCAGCCGCAGGCCATCCGCGTCGTTGCTGCAGATGAGCTTCACGGTGTCGGCGACGTTGGGCGGCGCCCCGCCGTCGATGGGGGCAGCGACGGGCACCACGGGCGCGACCTGCACCTGCTCGGCCACCAGGGCCTGCAGGTCCTCGAGCGTACGATCGACGACCTCGCCCGGGCGGTAGCCGTGCTCGAGCGCTTTGGCGATCAGTCGCAGCCTCTCGACATCGACCTTCGAGTAGCGACGTGCGCCCGCATCGGTCCGGGCGGGTTCGGGAAATCCGTACCGTCGCTCCCACATCCGCAGCGTGTGCGGAGAGAGACCCGTCATCCGCGATGTGACGCGAATGCTGAAGCCAGCGTTGTTGTCGCTCGTGGCCATCTACTTCTGCCTGTTCGACATCATAACGGTTCGTACGGTTTTTGACGACTACTGCTAGCGCGAAACCTGTACATAAGTTAGACACAATTCCGAGGTAAGTCCAGGATGCCTGACCAACTCGACTGGTACCTCAAGCAGGTACGCTCCTATCCGACCCTCAGTCGGGAACGGGAGACGGAGCTCGCCACCAAGTGGCGGCAAGCGGGGGATCGGCGTGCGGGCGAGCGACTGCTCAACGCCAACTTGCGAACCGTCATCCCCATCGCGCGCCGCTACCTGCGCAGCGGCGAGCCCTTTGGCGACCTCATCGGTGAAGGCAACCTGGGCATCGTGCATGCGTTGCAGAAGTACGATCCGGACAAGGCGACGCGGTTCGCGACCTACGCCAGCTTCTGGATTCGGACCTATCTCACGCGCTACGTGCGGCGGAATCGCAGCATGGTCAGCTCCGCCATCCACGACCAAGCGCTGCTGCACACCAGGATCCGACGCGAGCGCGCTCGGCTCGCGGTGACCGAGACCGATGAGCTGGCGATTCGCGCCCACCTCGCCGAGACGTTCGAGATGACCCCTGACGAAATCCAGCGCCTCGAGGCGAGGTTCGCGTCGCGGGACGCCTCCCTCGATGCGCCGATCGACGAGGGCATGGGCATCATGCTCGGAGACACCATCGCTGCGCCCACGCCGAACCCCGATCAGCTCGTCGCGCTCGGTGAGGTCGTGCACATGCTGGAACGGGCCATGGAGTTGGCCAACCTCGACGAGCGAGAGCTGGTGGTCGTACGACAGCGTTTACTCACGCCGCCTGGCGACGAGCCCTCCCTGGCCGAGATCGGCCGACAGCTCGACATCACCCGCGAGTGGGCGAGGCAGCTCGAGCGCCGCGCCATGCGCAAGCTAGGCGAGCACATCGAAGGCCTCGAAGAAGCCCTTCGGTCTGCCTGAGGCACACCCTTTAGCGCAGCACGAGCAGCACCACGATGCCGAGCAGCACGCGGTAGATCCCGAAGGGCGTCAGGCCCACGCGTTTCACGTAGCGGAGAAAGACCGCCACCACGAGCCAGGTGACGATGAACGAGACCACGAGCCCCACGACGAGGATGGTGGCTCCCGAAGGCATCGCGAGGATGGCCCGACCGTTCTTGTAGAAGTCGTAGACGGTGGCCGCCCCGAGCGTGGGGAGCGCGAGCAGAAAGGAGAACTCGGCTGCGGTTTTGGTATCGAGACCCGTGATCTGGCCGCCCACGATGGTGGTCATCGAGCGCGACGCCCCCGGCCACAGCGAGAGACATTGCGCGAGCCCGATGATGAAACCACGCAGCGGTGTGACGTGCTCGAGCCCTTCGCGCCTCGCTTCGGGAGGGCGACGGTGGTGCCACTTCTCGACGCCGATCATCAGCACACCGCCGACGATGAGCGCCCCCGCTACGGGGCCGGGGGAGAAGAGGTGGGCCTTGACCCAGCTGTGGATGGCCAGACCCACGATGGCGGTCGGGATGAACGCCGCGAGCAGCGCCGCGAGCAGCCGGTAGGCCTCGGCCGAACGCGCGAAGAGCCCTTTGGTGGTCTCCAGGAGCTTCAGCCGAAAGTAGACCCCCACCGCGATGACCGCCCCGAGCTGGATCACCACATCGAGGCTCTTGGCCGCTTCCGAGTCGTGCCCGCCGAGGGCTTCGCCGACCAGAATCAGGTGTCCAGTCGAAGAGACCGGGAGCAGCTCGGTCAGGCCCTCGATGATCCCGAGGATGAGGTCGCGGGACACGACGTCGAGACCCGTCAGCGGTTCGTCGAGCAGAACCACCTTCGGATCGGCGGTCAACTGCACGGCGAGCGCCAGGGCCAGGCGCTGCCCCTCGGACAGGTCGCGCGGGTTGGCGGCCGGGTCAACGGGCCCGACGAGCGTCTCCAGCCATCGCTTCGCCGTCCCCGCGGTGGCGGACGACTCCGCGTCGGCGCGTTCGTACTCGCCCTCGCCCGTCGTC
>JAUHZF010000528.1 GCA_030426145.1 Polyangia bacterium | reverse complement strand
GGTGGCCAGACCGACCCCGGCGTCGACGTGGGCCTGTGGACCTCCATCGCCATCGGAGCCAGCGGCAACCCGGCCGTCGCCTACTACGACGTGACCAACCGGGCGCTCAAGTACGCCAGCTTCGACGGCAGCGCTTGGCAGACCACGACCGTGCAGTCCACCGACCTCGGTCACGTGGGACGCTACGCGGAGCTTCGCTTCGTCGACGGCAACCCGGTCATTGCCTACCTCTTCGTCGAGGGTGGCGCCGACGGCGTCGTCAGCGGTGTTCGCCTCGCCCGCGCCAGCAACGGCTCGGCGAGTGACGCGAGCTGGACCTTCGAGGACGTCGCCACCAACCCGAGCACGCCCTGTGATCCCGAGCTGTGCGCCTCGGGATTCACCTGCACCGAGGATCTGGTCTGCCTCGAGGACTCACGCGACTGCGCCGAGGACTGCGGCGGAAACGAATGCGTGCTCGAGGCCGGCAGCCCCGTCTGCAAGGCCGAGGCGGGTCCGGCCAGCACCTACCCCGATGCCTACGGCCTCTACGTAGCCATGGACACCCTGCCCGGGGGCGGTCTCGGCATCGCCTTCTACGACCGCACCAAGGGCAACGTCGTCACCGCCGTGCAGCAAGGCGGGGCCTGGGTCACCACCATCGTCGACGGGGAAGCCGGCGGCACCGATACCGGTGACAAGGGCATCGGCCTGTCGCTCGACATCGACGAGGCGGGCAACTTCCACCTCGCTTACGTCGACGGCCTCGACGAGGGGATCAACTACGTCATGGTCCAGGGCGGCACGGCCGTCTCGGGCACGCCAGAGCTGGTGGATGACGGTCGCGGCATCGGCGACGGCGTGCACATCGTGGGCGACGACAGCTCGATCGCGGTCACCCCCAGCGGCGAGGTTCAGATCAGCTACCAGGACGCCTCGGGCGGTACCCTCCGCTACGCGGTCGGCACCCCCAACGCGAGTGGTCACGACTGGACGACCAAGGCGGTCGAGCAGGAGGGCTTCGCGGGCCACTTCAGCAAGATCCTCGACGTGAACGGCACGCGTCAGGTCATGAACTGGTGGCGCGTGGCCACGCCATCCTCGATGGGCGACGTCCGCCTCGTCACCCCCTGAGCCCATCTCGGGCCCGACCTCGGGGATCGAAGCGGCATGCTTCGGTCCCCGTCGTCGTTTGTGCCCTCGAATGCAGAAGAGCCCGCGACGCGGACGTCACGGGCTCTTCGCGGGCGAAGCCGTTCGACTCAGGCCACGGCTTCGACCGGCTGCAGCTCGATGGTCGCGGGTCCGTCGATCCGCTCACGCTGACGGGCGACGAGACGGAGCAACTCCTTCTTGTCGGCCACGCCCGTCTCGAGCATCGCCTTCATGTAACCATCCACGTACCCGTGGGCCCGCGCCATGCGGGGGTGCGCCGTCCCCGCCGCGCGCGCGGCGAACACGTCGTTGAGCATCTTCTCCAGCTCTCGCAGCATTTCGGACTTCGACTTCACGTCAGGACCTCCCGGCTTTCATTGCCTCGGTAGCGCGCGCACGGGCGCGCCTGCCGCACCCCAGCCTCGCGTCGTCGACGCAGGGGGATGCCGCCATTCGCTATGCCTCTCGGACCGACGAATCGCCGTTCCGTTGGGGGATCAGGTATCGGGTTCGAGCGAGCTGGGCCAAAAAGGTGGGCGGGATATCGACCCGCCGCGCTCTCATTCGGCGGGCGAAGAGGCCAAATCGGTCGGCGGCTGCACGGTTCGTCCAAGCTGCTGAAGCAGTCGGTCCGCCGCCTTCTCGTCCTCGACGGCGATGGCGAGGGCGCGGCCCTTTCGCGGCACCAAGAGCAAGCGGTGCTTGCCCTGTCGAGCCGGCACGAAGACGTTGAGCAGGACGTCGAGCACTACGCCCACGCCGAAGACGACGGCGCCGATGGCCATCAACGAGGGCGACCCCGAACGCGCGCCATCGGTGAAGATGGAGGCGCCGGCGAAGGTACCCACCGCGAGCATGAAGAGGCCCGCGTAGACGGCGAGTCGCGGGTAGCGGACCTCTCGCTCCGCCCGGGCGAGGTTGTCGAACGGAATGACCACCTCGGCCTTGCGCATCGGCTTGCCGAGCAGCTGCAGGTCGCTCGTGACTTTGACCCCCGAAGCTTCGAGGGAGAAGGCGGCAGGACGTCGTGCGCGCAGCAGCATCCGGTACACGAAGCGCCAAAGCCAGCGCAGCAGGATGAACCCCGTCACGCAGGAGAGAAACAGCCACACCGGGTGCATGGGGGTGGGCACGAGCTCCCCTTTCACGGCACCGGTCGAGCCCGCGGGCACGTCCACTGGGGCTTCTTCGACCGACGCTTCGGTCGCGGCCGAAGGTCGGGACACGAGGGCTCGCACCAGCGGGTCCTCCACCGTCGCGAGCGCAGCCGTGTCCTGGAGCTGCGTCAGGATGAGCGCAGCCGCCAGCGCCGCTCCGCGTCCGCGCGGCGCGCCGGCTTGATCGGTCGAAGCCACCACGTCGCGCAAGCCCGCGCGCAGGCGAGCCAGAGCCTCGTCGGACGCCTCGTCGCGCAGCCCTGGAAGGGCCGACAGCCCATCGAGCCAGGTCTCACTCGCGAGCCAGGAGAGCGCCGTGGCAGCGCGCTTGGCGTCGTCCGCCGTGTCGAGGTCGGTCGCCAGCACCCCCTCAGCCAGCAAGTGTCCGATGATGCTGCGCCCCTTGGCCACCGGGGGCTCGGCGCGGCGCAGGGCCTTGAGCACGTCGAAGTCGTCGACGGTGCCATCGGTCTCGGGCTTCAGACCGGCATCGCCGATGAGCTCGTCCAGGCCGTCTCCGAACCGCGTTCGCCGCTCCTCGGCGGCCGATAGGGCGACCACCCGCACCAGCCTCGCCAGCTCCGCGCGGCGGGGATGCACTGCGGGCACCGTGACCGCTTCTGCCTCTTGGTCTGCCATGATCGCCTCGGCTTCATTGAGACCAACGCCGCAGCGTCGTCAAGGATTCGCCGGAAGCTCGCCCGCCTTCGAGGGCGTTCGCGGAGCAGGCGGCGTGGCCTCGGAAGCGGGGCCCGGGGTCAGCGACCCACCACTGGGACCGGTCGGCGTTCCCTCGGCTTCTGGGGTGGAGGCCTCTTCGGCCGGCGACGGCGCGGGCTTGCCCTGGTCGGGCTTTCCGCTCGCGGCAGGTTTGGGCTTCTTGCCGGGATCGAGGTGCTTGCGCGGGGGCGCGTTGTCCGCGAGCTCGCTGTCGACCGTCTTCTTCCCGCGTGCGTCGTCCTTCTTCTGCTTTTCGACCTTGGCGATCTGGTCCTGTACGAGACCGCCGGCAAAATCGAGCACGAGGGAGAGCTTGTCCTCGTCGATGGAGAACTTGCCGAGCACGTGGTTCTTCTTCGCGGTGAAGGCGATGCCTCCGATGACCTTGCTGATCACCGCCTTCTTGCTGAGGCCCCAGCGCGGCTTGAACTCTTTCTGGAGGTGAGCCGCCGTCGCTTTGGCCGTGGCCGCGTCTTTCTCCCAGCCTTCGATGCGCACGTCGTAGCCCCCGGGGATGGGCGCGAAATGCAGGCGCATGCGGCTGAGCGACTTCGGGATGTCGAACTCGAGCACGCGGAAGGCCTTGGCCGGGTTGACCACGTCGAGCACGATGCCCGCGTTCCCCGACTGCTCGAACTTCGGCAGCTTGGCGATGAGGGGGATCTGCTTCTTGGCCTGCTCGGGCAGGACCACGAGGAGGCGGCGCTTGGGAAGGATCACCGCGTAGCGGCGCAGCTTCTTGGTGCCGATGGCCGCCACGAGCAGCTCACCGTAGCCATCGAGCCACTTGGCCCCGTCGTCGCCGCGGGAGATGACCTTGTCGACCGCGACCTTGACCTTCTTGGCCGTGCAGTTGAAGTGCACCGAGGCCACCAACCACTTCGGATTCCGCATCTGCGGCCCGCTGAGCAGGACGTGATCGAAGTCCCGCATCGGGTCGAGGTTGGTGCCCCCGAGAAGCTCTGCCCACTGAGGAATGCTCGATAGCAGGGTGCCAAACTGCTTCGATAGCTTGCGCCGGCGCAGGACGTCGCCTGCGAGGTAGATGTTCACGTTGGGCGTGGCAGCGCGGATCCGACTCACGTCACCGGCCACGCTGAACGGATCGGCGAGCTTTCCCCGCGGGAGCGGAGGCGGCGCCGGCAACGGTTCGCCTTCGGGCTCGGGCTCCGGGGCCGGCACGGGCTCCGGCTCCGGCTGCGGCTCGGGCTCCGGCGTCGACACCTCGGGCTCGGGCTCCGGGGCCGGAGCGGGCGCGTCGGTGGCAGGCGCTTCTTTTTCGGGCTCGTCCGTTTCCGGCTCATCGTCGGGCTCTGGAGGCCGCGTCGGCTCCGTCTCCTCGCCGACGGGTCGGTCATCGTCCCCGTCGAGGTCGAGCTCGATGGGGAGGATGAGCTCCTGCTGGGGTTCGTCGTCCACGGGCTCGGACGCCGGGATCAGCGCGCCGAGGATGCCGCTCAAAGACGGCAGCGTCGGCGTGTGGAGCGCAAGCGCGAGCACGAGGGCGACCCCGATCCCGCGCCCCGGATGGGCCGGCCCGAAGCGCAGCCCGGAGACGGGCTCCGTGGCCGCTTTGACACGGGACTGGGTGCGGGTGGACACGATGACCTGCACACCAAGGTAACACGGCCCCGAGATTCGGCTCGGCCCCCGCAGGGTCGCGCCGCTCCGGGCATGGATCCCACGCCCTTTTCTGGGCCAGAGACCTGGTTATTCAAGTACTTCAGCAACCCCGGCCCCTCCCTGGCACGGGACGTGTAACGCCAAGGAGTGCACGCTCCCACGTCGACCTACATCGCCGTTTAGTGGTTCGACAGGCTCATCACCAGGTACTAAGAGCAGACACCGGCTCGGAGAGACGCCATGGCACCACGGCACACCACCGGATCAAGACCCCCTCGCGAAGGCAGCATCCCCCCTCAGGGAACGGAGGCGCGCAACCGCCGTGGCCTCACAGCCGCTCCGCCTCGAGGGTCGAAGCCCCCGCGGAACACCAGCCGGTCGCCGCAGGAGCGAGGCTCGGCTCGCCCGTCGCGAAGCGCATCGGCGCTTGGCGCTGCGGTCGGTGTCATCATCGGCGCGGGTGGTCTCGCCGCCGCGACCTGGTCGAGCGGTTGTGGGAACGAG
>JAUHZF010000126.1 GCA_030426145.1 Polyangia bacterium | reverse complement strand
GCGTACGTCTGCCGCTGCCCGCCCGGGCCGACCTCGCCGACGGTCGGCCGGTCACCTTCGGCGTGCGGCCGGAGCATCTGACCCTCGGCGACACCGGCCTGCCCGCCACCGTCAGCGTGGTCGAGCCGACCGGCTCGGAAACCCACGTCGTCGCCCGGTTCAACGAGGCGATGTTTCCCATGTGGGGTCGCCGCTTCGGTGGCACCGGTTTCGATGAGCTGCACGGCGTGGACATCGACGCCTCGGGCCGGGTCTTTCTGGCCGGAACCTCCGACTCGCCGAGCCTCACCTTCGATGACGTCACCGTGGCTATGAGCGATGGCTTCGACGGCTTCGTCGCTGCCCTCGAGCCGGTGGCGGGCGAGGCCCTCTGGGTTCGGCGCCTGGCCAGCCCGGCGGATGCGAGCTTCGACGACGTGAAGGCCTATGGCGACGGCGGGGTCGCGGTCACGGGCACGTTCTCCGGGTCGGCCGACCTGGGCGACACGACGCTGAATGGAACCGACGACGAAGCGCGATATGGGCTCGTCGCTCGCTTCGCCGACAATGGTGACCTCAGGTTCGCCGATCGGCTCGGTGAAGCATCGCCCCTGCCTGGATATGCCACCTATTGGAAGGTGGAGCCTCTGGGGTTGGGTGACATGATGGTCTTCGGATCGCCCATCGACGGAGCCGTCAACGATGGCGACATCACCATAAAGCGCTACAGCGGTGTCGGTGCGTTGCTGCAAACGCAGCGGTACGACAGTGGCCTGTACGACGCGATCATCGACGTCGACAGCAACGGCTACGTGCTCGCCGTCGTTGGAACCACCGATGGCGCGCTCGACCTCGGCCTCGGCCCCATGCCGTCTGCGCTCCTTCGCACGAGCTTCGTGGCCGTCTTCGTCGGAGACCTCCCCAGCCCCTGAACCCATGATATGGGTATTGATTCCACCATGCGCCAATACGTAGCTTCTGTCCTCGCTGGTCTCCTCCTCGCGCCCGCCGCCTGCATGGTCGAGGCCGACGCGACAGGTGGCCGCTGCGGCGCCAAGCCCGCCGCGCCGTGCTCGGACGGCTGTGGCATCACCCAGCCGTACTTGTGTCGCGGCGATGCGTGGGTGTGCACCATCGAGGGGACGGGCACGTGCCAGGAGGGGCGCTGCGACGCTCCCACAGAAGACGATCGCTGCTTCGACGAGTGCGGGCTCGAGTACGACGCGTCGTGCCATGAAGCGTCGTGGGAGTGCGTCTTGCCCGAGCGCGCGTGCACCTTGGTCACACCTCCCGATCACGCGCCCGTCTGGTTCGACGACTTCGGTGGCGACTTCGAGCAAGACGCCACGCACGTCGCCGTGGGGCCCGACGGGAGCAGCTACGTCGCCACGAGCTTCCTCGGTGCCATCTTCTGGGATGGCGGCGTCTACCGCGAGTCGGCCGCCGGCTATGACCTCGTCGTCACCAAGTACGACCCCGACGGCGAGCGCGCGTGGATCACGCATTTCGCCACGCCGCGCGATGGTCGCAGCTTCGGCCTCGCCCTCCATCCCGATGGCACGCTGCTGCTCATGCGCTCGGTCGAGCCCACGTTCTTCCCCAACCCCCTCGAGCTGGGCCACGCGAGCATGGTTCGGCTCGATACGGCCGATGGATCCATCCTCGAAGAGCGCGCCATGGGGGTTCGACTCGCGCCTACGAAGGGTACCTACCTCGGCGTGGATCCCGTCAGCGGTGACATCGTCGTCGCCGGTCAGACCGCGAACCCGGTCTCGGTCGCAGGCGGACCCACCGTCGACACCGTCGGCGAAGGCATGGACATCTTCGTCGCGCGCCTCAGCGCCGACTTCTCGCCGATCTGGACCAGGGTCTTCGGGGGCGACGGCCCCGAGCAGGTGAACAGCGTCGACGTCGACGCCAGCGGGCGCGTCTTCGTGGCCGGCACCTTCGACTCGACCGACCTCGACATCGACGGGACGTCGCTCTCTGCGGGCGGGGGCGACGGCTTCTTGATGGCGCTCGACGGCGCCACAGGCCAGGCGGTGTGGACGAAGGCCCTCGACGGCCCGGGCGAGGGTTCGTTGCACGACGTTCGCGCCACCGGCGACGGCGGGGTCGTCGTGGCCGGCGCCTTCGCGGGACCGGGTTCGCTCTCGGGCTACACCCTGGTCAGCACCACGAGCGCGGCACAGCCGGTGGTCGCACGCCTCGACAGCGCGGGCGACGTCGTCTTCGCTCGCTCCATCGTGGCCGAGCTCGATGTCGACGACGTTCCGTTCTGGAAGACGGCGGGCCTGTCGAATGGGGAGATCTTCGTGGCCGGTGGCGCCAAGGGCGACCGCGCGGGTGATGTCGACGTGGCTCTGCTGCGGGTTGATGGGTTCTCCGGTGACGTGCTCTGGACCGACCGCTTCGGCGACGGTTACGTCAACGTGGTGCGCGACCTCGAGGTCCTGGGCTCGGCGGTCACGGTCGTCGGTAGCTTCTCGGACCGTATCGACCTCGGCATGGGCTCGCTCGAGCGCGTGCGCGGCGGCGCCTTCGTCGCCACCTTCGACCGCCTCGCGCCCTGACAGGACCGCCCGATGCACAAACCTCTAGCTTGCTCCTTCGCCGCCCTCCTCCTCGGCGCTGCCGTCGCCTGTGGCAACAGCGTCGACCCCCCTTGGGATTGCGGGGTTGCGCCGACCGACGTCTCCTGCACCGACCCGTGTGGCATCCCGGGCACCCTCGTCTGCCAGCAGGGTCGATGGGTCTGCCCCGTCGCGGACGACGCGTGCGAGATCTACGACTGCAGCGAATACGAACACGACTTCGGCGATTGTTACGACGACTGCGGTGAACGCTACGACCCCTTCTGCGGACCGACGGGATACGAGTGCGCCGCGCGTGAGCCCCGCTGCGATCGCCTGACCACCCCGTCCTACCCCGCCCTGTGGAGCGACGGCTTCGGCGGACCTGGGGAAAGCAACCCCGTGGCGGTGCAGACCGATGCGGCGGGCAACGTCTACGTGATGAGCCGGGTCGGCAAGTACTCGTTGTGGTCCGACCAAACCCTCCTCGAGGAGGCGAATGGTCCGCTCGCGGTGGCGAAGTACGACGTGTTCGGCAATCGGCAGTGGATACGGCAGATCGACATGGCTGGGCTCGACGGCGGCATGGTCATTCACCCCGACGGCTCGCTCTACCTCCTCGGCATGACCCCTCCGCACACCTACGACAGCCAGCCTGTCGCGCTGCAGGCCGTGTCGATGTTGGACGGGAGCCTCGGCACGCAGATCCCCATGGGGATCGAGGTGACGCACGGCACTTTCCTGCGCATGGCCGTGGACGACGTCACCGGGGACTTCGCCTTCGCCGGTATCTCGACCAGTGACGTCAGCCTCGGCACGGGGTCGATGTTACCGGTATCGGATGGCGAGGTCTTCGTGGCCCGCTTCGACGCGGGCATGAACCAGATCTGGGGACGTCGCCTCTCGGGTTCGCATGCACCGCACCTCGCGCTCAGCCCCGCCGGTCGTGTCTTCCTCGTAGGACAGTACGTCGACGATGTGACCGTCGACGGAACCGCGTGGCCCAGCCCAGGTCCGGACGGCAAGAACGGATACATCGCGTCGTTCGATCCCAGCCTCGGTCAGCTCGAATGGGTGCGGGCCCTCGAGAGCCGGTCTGCATACCTCGGCGACGTCGAGCCGACGGACGACGGAGGTGCGGTCTTCTCGGGACGCTTCGTCGAGCAGGCCCAGCTCGACGACGTGTCGCTCACGGCCGAGTCGGGGCGTTTGCAGCCGATCGTGGGACGGGTGGACGGCACGGGAGAGGCGGTGTTCGTCGTGTCCCTCGGAGCGCAAGGAAGGAGCGACTGGCCACCGATGCAGGTTGCGCTGCTCTCCTCCGGCGAGATCTTCGCCGCCGGCAGCACCATTGGCGAGAGCCCGAAGGTGGCCGGCGAGTACCGAGACCACGACATCCTGACGGCTCGGCTCGACGCCACCAACGGCAACCTGCTGTGGTTCGATTCTTTCGGCGATGGCGATGCCAACGACCTCTGGTATCTGCACACCAACGGTCATCTGGTGGCCATGGCGGGTACCTTCGCCAGTGAGCTCGATCTCGGGCAGGGTCTCTTGCCCTACTTCGGCATCGACGGTCCCAGCGGCTTCGTCGGTACCTTCGATCCAGCGCCCTAGGGTCTACTTGCCGTACTTGACGGTGCAGCCCCAGGCCGGGACTTCGCCCATGTCGACGGGCTGCCCCGCTTTGACGAGCGCGATGGTCTTGGCCACGTAGTTCTCGACCTCGGGCACGTCTTCGAGGTCGCCGCCCTTGCTGTTGTCGATGGCGCCCCGGTAGACGAGCTTGCCGGTGGGATCGATGACGTACATGTGCGGGGTGCGTTTGGCGCCATAGGCTTTGCCGACCGCGCCCGTGGTGTCGAGCAGGATGGGGTAGCTGATGCCGTAGCGATCGCGGCCTGCTTCGTTGGCGGCTTTGCCGTGTCCCTGCATGCCCTCGGCGTTGGAGTTGATGGCGAGCCACACGAGGTCGTCGCCGATGAAGTTCTTCGCCATGCCCTTCAGCGTGCCCTCGGTGTGGGACTGCTTCACGAAGGGGCAGTCGGGGTTGAACCACTCGAGCACCACCGTCTTGCCCTTGTAGGCGCTGAGCTCGTGGGTCTTGCCCTCGAGGTCGGTGAGGGTGAAGTCGGGCGCCGCCTGACCAAGAACCGCGTGCGTCTCGGGGGCGGAGGTGGTCGGCGCCGCGGGAGCGCTCTCGGTCGCCGAAGGCGTGGTGGAAGGCTCGGGGGCAGTGGACTTGTTGCAGGCCATGCTGGCCAGGAGCAGCAGCGGGGCGGCAAACTTTGGGGCGCGGATCATAGGGGTCACTTCTTGACGCCAATCGCGCTCGAGGCAACCTCCGATCACGGCGCGCGCCATCTTCCCGACGCATCGCACCGCCTGGGTGACTCATTTCTCAAGGCGCGGGCTCAAACGGCCGTACCGCTGAGTGTGGTCGTCTCCTCGTTTTCACCTCCGGTGACGCCCGCGACGGATTCCGGTGTGCGGGCGCTCGAAACGGAGTTGCGCGCGCGTGACGCCGCGGTTCCGCTGAGGCGACCCGAGGCGACGCTCGTCGGGGCCGATCTGTCGGGGCTCGACCTGTCGCACGCCGACCTGGTGGGCGCCAATCTGGCCGCAGCCAACCTCTCTGGCGCGACGCTCTTTGGCGCTCGCCTAGCGGGCGCCAACCTGCACGGAGCTCTCGTCGACCACGCGGACTTCACGGGCGCGGACTTGCGGGGCGCGAACCTGGAGGGTGCGGTGGGGGTGCGGGTGGAGCTCTCACGTGCCGACTTGCGTGGCGCCTCGCTGCTCGAGGCGAGGCTCACGGAGGTGGGAGCGATCGGGACCAACCTGGAAGGCGCCGACCTGCGATCGGCGCACCTAGAGAAGATGAAGGGTTGGGGCGTCGATCTGACGCGCTGCGACGCAACCGGGTGCCACCTCGAAGAAGCCGACCTCCGGGAGGCGAAGGTGCGCGGGGCGAGCTTCGACCACGCGTGCCTGTCTCGGGCGACGGTCAAAGGCATCGAAGGATTCGACCGCGCCTCGTGGATCGAGACCGACATCGAAGGCGTGTCCCACGTAGGCACGACACGGTGGCGTCGGTTCGTGCTCGACCAGAACTACCTCGAAGAGTTTCGTCGCCAGGACCGGTGGCATGAGGTCATGCACTGGATCTGGTCGATGACGAGCGACTGCGGTCGCGACCCTCGTCGCTGGATGGCGCTCACCACGGCGCTCGTGGCGGGCTTCGCCCTCGCGTACACCGGGGTCGCGATGGACTTCGGTCCGCATCCGACATCGCTGTCGCCGCTCTACTTCAGCGTCGTGACCATGACGACGCTGGGCTTCGGCGACGCCATCCCCGCCTCGGAGACGGCGCAGGTGTTGGTCATGGCGCAGGTCGTCACGGGCTACGTCATGCTCGGCGGCTTGCTCAGCATTCTCAGCAACAAGATGGCGAGGCGGGCCGAGTGAAACGATGGCTGAGGGGATTCCTGGCGCGCAAGCGGGGCGTGACCTTGGCGCGTCGGCTCAGCAGCGAGCATCCGCTGCCGTCGTTCCCGCAGTCGACCATGGACGCGTTGAAGCTGCTGCGTGACCCGACGGCCACCCCGGAGGCGATCGCAAGCTCGATCGAGCAGAACCCGGGGCTGGTGGTTCAGCTGTTGCGAACGGTGAACTCGGCCGCCTTCGGGCTCAGGCGCGAAGTGACACGCGCTTCCCACGCCATCAACCTCCTCGGCCGGACCCAGGTCGAGTCGCTGGTGGTGGGGGTGGCGGTGCAGAAGCAACTCGGCGGTCTCTGTCGTGACCGGTTACTCGAGGGTCACTGGGGGCAGGCGGCGCTGCGCGCATCGGTGGCGCGATCGTTCGCCAAGGTCATGCATCCCGAGACGCAGTCGGAGTCCTTCGTGGCGGGCATGTTGCTCGACATGGCGTTGCCGCTGCTCGTGTCGGTTCACCCCAAGCGATACGATGGCGTGCTCGAGCGTTGGTACGCCGACGAGGACGCGGAGCTCGCCCTGCTCGAGCGTGAGGCCATCGGGTGCGACCACGCAGAGGTGGGCGCGGAGATGGCGAGACGCTGGGAGCTACCGTCGATCATCTGCGACGCGATCGAGCGTCACCACGACGGGGAGGTGACGCCGGCTCTTTCGCTCGCGGCGGCCATTCGGGCCGACCTCGACGTCGACGACCTCGTGCGACGGGCGCAAGCCCATGGGTTGCCACCTGAGCTCTCTCGGCAGATCACCGTCGAGGCGCAGGCCAACGCGGCCGAGCTCGCTACGCTGTTTCGTTAGCGTCCGGCGCGGCGGACAGCGCGACCCCATGCGGACGTGCTCTCGTAGGCGCCTAGCTAGGTGGTCGGCGCCGCGGGGGCGCGCGGCAACCCCTCAGACCATCATCACGTTCTGAGGGTTCTTGGGGTCGACCTTGAGCTGAACCATGCCGCCGATCATCTGGCCGAGCTGAGCCACGTCGAGCACGCTCAGGACCTTCTTGTGGGTCACGGTGTAGCTCCCCTGCTCCGGGTGGTGGACTTGGATCTGCAGCGCCATCTGCGGCTGGTCGTTGATGCGCACACCGGTGGGCTCGGCGCCCATGATCTGGCCCATGGCATCGATGCCGTGCTCGTTCATGTACTTCATCTTCTTCGCCCCGAAGAAGCCGATGACGAGCATGAGCAGCGGTCCGATGAGGAAGCAGGCGCCCATGAACACGAAGAACCAGTTCAAGGGGTAGCCGTCGTCGGTGGTGGCGCCCTCGGGCGCCATCGCGGCGGCGATGAAGAAGCCGATGGGAAGGAGCAGGAAGATGATGCCGACCGGGTTCTTCCGTCGCTTCGCCACGGCGCCCGCCGGTGCGGCCGAGATCTCCGCCGCCACCGTGGAGAACGACTGCGGACACAGGTCGAGGAGGTGGTTCGAGGTGCGGATCTTCTCGAACAGCTCCTTCGGCTTGCCCTGCATCACCCGCCGCAACTGGTCCACCGCGGTGGGCACCTGTCCCATCTTCTCGTGCGCGTTGGCGCGCACCATGGCTGCGAGCTCGTCGCTGCCATCGGCGATGGGTACGTCGTCGATGTCGTTGCCGAGCTGCCGCAACACCCCTGCCCAGTCCTTGCGCGTGGTGCAGAGCACCGCCGCCGACATCCGGTACGCGGTGTCCATGTGGATGTCGTCGGCGTAGGGATCGCACCCCTTGAGCCAACCGGCTGCTGACGCGATGTCCCCGAGCCTGGCCGCGCTGCGGGCCAGAGTGCACCGGAAAACCTGCTCGTGCCGCGGGGTCTGCACGACCTAAAGCGCGCTCTCGACGTAGGCGCGCACACGACGCTCGTCGTCGCGATGGTGGCTCGCGAGAAGCAGGGTCAAAAAGTAGAGCCGCTCCTCGGTCCCGAAGGCGCCGCCCTGCTGGAGCTGGCTGTGCAGCTGCCGCCACTCGGCGTCGGCCTGATCCGCGAAGGCATGATTGAGTCCGCCCTTGGCGAGGTACTTCATCAGCGCGGGCGGTGGCATGAGCGGCTTGCCGTCCTGGTCCCGCAGCCGCTGGTACCGCTCGGGTTCGCTCATCCGCGGCCCTGTGCCACTGAGGGTGCTGTTGGCGCCCCGTGCCGCGAGCTGGGTCGAGGTGCCGCAGTAGCTGCAGCGCACCAGGCCGGCTTCGATGCCCGCCTCGAAGGGCGCGCTGCAGTGGTCGCAGATGAGCAGTCGGGCCTCGAGCCCGTAGGCGGTCTTCATTTCCCCCCCAGATTAAGTCGAGCGTGTCGCAGGACGACATCACCAGGGAGGGTGGTCGGAGAATGCTCAGCGCCGGCAGCCGCTCGATCGAGCCAGACACGTTCCGTGCCAAGGGCTTGCCGAGTCGGAGGGCGTGCTTAGGTTGATCCTCATCGGGCGAGCGCCAATGAGCCTCGCCCCACGCCCCCCGAACACCGCGCCGAGACCCCGTTCACCCACGGGCAGCGCCACCGTGGGGGCGGACTGCGCGACCCCCCATCTGGATGTTCGTCCGTGGGCTCGTGCGCCCGAAGGAATCAGCCATGACCATCGAGAAAATGACCAGCAAGGCCCAGGAAGCGGTGCGCACCGCGGTGAACACCGCCATGCGTCGGGGTCACCCCGAGGTGGTGCCGGAGCATCTCGTTCTGGCCATCGTCGAGCAGGAGGGCGGCATCGGCGGACCCCTCATCACCAAGGCCGGAGGCGACGTCGCCGGTCTGAAGGGCGCGCTCGCTGCACGCCTCGACAAGCTCCCCCAGGTGAGCGGCGGCTCGGAGCCTCGTTTGTCGGCCCGTGCCTTGAGCCTCCTTCAGGCGGCCGAGGACGAGGCCAAGCAGATGAAGGACGAGTTCATCAGCGTGGAGCACTTCCTGCTCGGCGGCGCCAAGAAGGACAACGACCTCCAGGCGGCCTTCGAGCAGAACGGCCTCAACCTCCAGTCCCTCATGGAGGCCCTCGCGAGCGTGCGAGGCAGCCAGCGCGTGGTCGACCGCGACCCGGAGGGGAAGTTCCAGGCCCTCGAGAAGTATTGCCACGACCTCACCGCAGCCGCGCGGGCGGGCAAGATCGACCCCGTCATCGGACGCGACGAAGAGATCCGCCGCGTGATGCAGGTCCTGAGTCGACGCACCAAGAACAACCCGGTGCTCATCGGCGAGCCGGGTGTGGGCAAGACCGCCATCGTGGAGGGGATCGCCCAGCGCATCGTGAACGGCGACATCCCCGAGTCGCTCGCCGACAAGGCGCTGCTGAGCCTCGATCTCGCGGCCATGGTCGCGGGTGCCAAGTTCCGCGGCGAGTTCGAAGACCGCCTCAAGGCGGTGCTCAAGGAGGTTCAGCAGGCCGAGGGTCGCATCATCCTCTTCATCGACGAGCTGCACACGCTCGTCGGCGCGGGCAAAGCCGATGGGGCCATGGATGCGGCCAACATGCTGAAGCCCGCTCTCGCACGCGGTGAGCTCCGCTGCATCGGCGCGACCACGCTCGACGAGTACAAGAAGCACATCGAAAAAGACAAAGCCCTCGAGCGTCGCTTCCAGCAGGTCTTCGTGGCCCAGCCCAACGTCGAGGACACCATCGCCATCCTGCGCGGGCTCAAAGAGCGCTACGAGGTGCACCACGGGATCCGCATCCAGGACGCCGCCCTCGTGGCAGCCGCGACGCTCTCGAACCGCTACATCACCGAGCGCTTTCTCCCCGACAAGGCCATCGACCTCGTCGACGAGGCGGCCTCGCGCATGCGCCTCGAGATCGACAGCCTCCCCATCCCCATCGATCGGGTGGAGCGGCAGATCATCAAGCTCCAGATGGAGGAGCAGGCCCTCAAGCGCGAGAGCGACAAGGCCAGCAAGTCACGCCTCGGGGAGGTGAAGCGAGAAATCGCCGACCTCTCCGAAGAGCGGGACCGCATGCGGGCCCAGTGGCTCCGCGAGAAAGAGCTCATCGGCGCCGTCCGCGAGGAGAAGGAGACCATCGAGCAGCTCCGCATCGAAGAGGAGCAGGCCCGGCGCCAGGGTGATCTGGAGCGGGCTTCCGAGGTGCACTACGGGCTCATCCCCGAGGCCGAGAAGCGCCTCGAGGCGGCCCAAGCCAAGCTGCAGAACGGCAGCTCCTTCCTCAAGGAGGAGGTGACGGACCAGGACATCGCCTACGTGGTGAGCAAGTGGACCGGGGTGCCGGTGGCCAAGATGCTCGAAGGCGAGATGCAGAAGCTCCTGCGCCTCGAGGACGAGCTGCACAAGCGGGTCGTAGGGCAGGACGACGCCATCGCGGCGGTGGCCAACGCCGTGCGCCGCTCTCGCTCCGGCCTGAGCGATCCGCACCGGCCCATCGGCTCGTTCCTGTTCCTCGGTCCCACCGGCGTGGGCAAGACCGAGCTCGCCAAAGCGCTGGCCGAACAGCTCTTCGACGACGAGCGCGCCATCGTGCGCATCGACATGAGCGAGTACGGCGAACGCCACGCGACGGCCCGGCTCATCGGCGCTCCCCCGGGCTACGTCGGCTACGAGGAGGGTGGTCAGCTCACCGAGCCCGTCCGCCGCCGGCCCTACAGCCTCATCCTCTTCGATGAGGTCGAGAAGGCCCACGCCGACGTCTGGAACGTGTTGCTCCAGGTCCTCGACGACGGCCGCCTCACCGACGGCCAGGGCAACGTGGTCGACTTCAAGAACACGGTGATCATCCTCACCTCGAACCTCGGCAGCGACCTCGCCGGCGCCATCGAGGAGCGCGCCGACCTCACCGACGCGCAGAAGAAGGACCTGATCGAAAGTACAGTGATGGAGGCGGTGCGGAAGTCGTTCCGACCCGAGTTCATCAACCGGCTCGACGAGCAGGTCGTCTTCCACCGCCTGGAGCGCAGCCAGATGCGCTCGATCGTCGACATCCAGCTGCGTCGCTTTGCTGCTCGCCTCGCCGAGCGGGAATTCACCCTGGAGATCACCGGCGCCGCCAAGGACCTCCTCGTGGCGCGCGGTTACGACCCCCAGTACGGCGCGCGGCCCCTCAAGCGAACCATCCAGCGCCTTCTCGAGAACGAGCTCGCCAAGCGTCTGTTGGGCGGAAACTACGCCCCCGGAGACACAATTGTGGTCGACGCGAGCGATGCGGCCTTGACGTACGGCTAAAAGCTCCCCAACTTTTACCTACCGAGAGCCATCAACCGCCGTGCGTGAGCTTCGTCTCACGCACGGCGTCTTTTTTTGGGGCACCTCGCGGAACTGGTCAGCCGTTCAGCCTAACCGTCTCAGGGACGACTGTGCCGGGCTGGACGCGAGGGCCGAGGACCGGTGAGGGTCCGGCGCAGCAGGTCGAGCGCCGCCGTCGCGGCCTGACGCTGGATCTGATTGCGGTCGCCGTTGAAGACGCGGTGCTCGCAGATGGTGCCGTCGGGGGAGGCGATGGCCCAGTGCACGAGACCGAGGGGCTTGTCGCTGGTGGCGCCGCTGGGGCCCGCGATGCCGGTGACGCTGATCGCCACCTCGCACTCGAAGGCGCGCCGAGCACCTTCGGCCATCTCCGCGGCGACCTCGGCACTCACGGCACCGTGTCCACGAAGGGTGTCCTCGGAGACGCCGAGGAGCTTCGTCTTGGTGGTGTTGGCGTAGGCGACGGCGCCCCCGACGAAGAAGTCGCTGGCCGGCTGGCTGGTGAGCTGCTCGGCGATGAGGCCGCCGGTGCACGACTCGGCCACGGCGAGGCGCCAGCCCCGCGCGCGGCAGACCTTGCCCGCAAGCAGCTGCATGGTCTGGTCGCCCTCGCCGAAGACCGCGCGCCCAAGGCGTGAACGCACCGTGGAGGCGGCCGACTGCACCATGTGCCGGCCGTCGCCTTCGCCCGCCTTGGCACGCACGCTGACCCGGATGGAGACCTGGCCGTCTCGGGCGCGGAAACCGAGGGTGACGTTGGGGTGCTCCTCCTCGAAACCCTCGAGCTGGTTGGCCACCCACGATTCGCCCACCCCAAAGGTGTGCACGACCGCGTCGTAGTGGTCGTGGCTCGAGGCGCAGGCCAGGGCGCCGCGGATGTGGCGGTCGAACATGGCCTTCATCTCGCGGGGTACCCCCGGCAGCACGTAGACCTCGACCCCGAGGCTCTCGATGCTCACGGGGCTCCCGTCGGGTCGCTCCGACGCGGGACGACCGAGCACGAAGCCCGGAGCGGAGCCGCAGGGGTTCGACAGCATCTCAGCGCGCGTGGGCAGGAGGGCCTGCTTCTCGTGGCCGGGGAGAAGGTCGCGATCCCGCTCCTTCAGGTATCGGGCGATGGCTTCGTGCGCCTCGTCGAAGCGTACGAGGTCGCGATCGAAGGCTTTGGCCACGGCCTCGGCGGTGCGGTCGTCGGTGGTGGGCCCCAGCCCTCCGGTGACGATGATCACCTCGTGCTCGTCGCGGAGCCGTTGGATGGCGCGAACGATGCGGTCGACGTCGTCGCCCACCGTCTCGACGGTGAGGATTTCACACCCGAGGGTGGTCAGCTCCTCACCGAGCCATTGCGCGTTCGTGTTGGGGATTTCGCCGCGTAGCAGCTCATCGCCAATGGAGAGGAGGGCAACTGTCATCGAAAGGGACAGAAGACGTTAGTGGCCCAATGGTCCCCTTGGCCAGAGAAAAGCGGCTGCTAGGCGTTTCACGAGCCCGGGGGCGAGACCGAGAGCGATACGATGAGCCAGTCGCCGTCCACCTCGTCGAAGCGGATCGAGACCGTGCGCGTGTCGCGTCGAACCGCCTGTCCGTGCTGCGCGCCCATGATGACAGCCTCACCGACCGCGATGGCGCTCTTCTCGTCCGTGGCCAGATCGATGGCGAGTCCGTCGAGGTCGACGTGGGCCTCCTGGAACAGGCGGGGGGCGGCGGCGGCGAGACCCACCAGCTCGTCACGACCCTGATCGGAGCCATCGAGCTCGGGCACGTCGAAGGTGACGTCCTTGACGAAGAGCTCCTTGAAGGCACCCTTGACCCGCGCCGCCCGGATGACGGGCTGGCTACCGGGCTCGAGGGCGATGGCCTCCTCGAGGCGGTCGAGCTGGTCGCGGATGGCGTCTTCGGCACTCTGGGCGAAGAACAGCGCGTAGACGGCGATGGCGAGGCCGAGGGCGATTCCGACGTACGGGATGTAGCGCCGCATCAGGCCCTCGCCGCGGCCTTCTTCTTGCGGCGCTTCCGTTTGCGTCCCCGGTAGGGATGGCCGGTGCCATCGTCTTTCTCACCGAGCTCGGCCACGATGCGACCGATGGCGTCGAGCAGCGCTTTGCGAAGGCGTTCGTAGCTTCGAGGGCCAACGTCGCCACGCGCGTGGGCCTTCTCGAGCACGACCATCTCGCCGAGGAGCCGGTCGCGGGCCTCCATGAGGTCGCGGCGACGCTCGGGGCCGATGCCCTTGTGCGTTCGGTCGCGGGAGAAGAGGTAGCCGATGCCGGCGAGACCAGCGATGAGCGCGAGACCTGCGCCCCACCAGCGCTCGTTCCCGCGGGTGGGAATGCCGGTGATGGTCACGTCGATGCTCTGGGGCGACATGTCCTGGAGCAGCGCGCCCATGCCCATGCGCATGTTGGGGCGCATCGTGCTGTGGAGGACGCGCTTGCCGTCGTTCCAGCGACCGACCTCGGCTTTGGGGAAGCCGGCGATGACCATGTTCATGCCGGGGCCGGCGCCGAGGATGACCTGCTTGGACACGGTGCGCGGCGGCAGCGGAAGCACCAGGTGCATGCTGTCGTC
The DNA here is from genome assembly GCA_030426145.1 of Polyangia bacterium. Taxonomy (GTDB): domain Bacteria; phylum Myxococcota_A; class Polyangia; order Polyangiales; family Polyangiaceae; genus JAPYTK01. The sequence continues at coordinate 10,652 of JAUHZF010000126.1, read as the reverse complement.
GCCGTCGGTGAGATCGACCTGGTAGCGGAAGGTGATGTCTTCCGTGCCAGGGCGGAAGGTACCGGTGAGCACCATCTGCCCATCCCGCTCGACCATCTTGGCCACCGCCGGGTCGCCGCCCATCTGCTCCTGGTCGTTGAAGGCACTCCAACCCTCGGGGAGCTCCACCGCGATACCGTTCGGGACGAAGGCCTTGCGGCTGAGGTTGAGGGTCCGGATTCGGTGGTTGATGGCGACGTGACCCTGCTGGATCTCCATCAACACCGTCGCTTCCATCACGAACGGCAGGCGCAGCAGGTCGGAGGTGGTCTCGAAGACGTGCAGCTGAACCGCGATGCCGCCCTTCTGCTTCAGTCCGAAGAGCTGCGACCGAAAGACGGCTCCGTCCTTCTCGGCGATGACGCTGTAGGCGATGCCGGTGCCCGCGTCGCGATTCTCGAAGCGGAAGCTGCCCTCGGCATTGGTGATGGCGTCGATCTGACGCACCGAGTCGCCCTTGGTGACCGAGCTGAACTTGATGTGCAGCTTGAAGGGGTAGTTCGGGATCGGCCGATCGTCGGCGTCGCGGATCTCGACGTCGATGGTGCCCACGGCCGTCGTCTCGTCGACGAGGACCTTGTCGCCCGGGGGGCGGTACGTGTCGTCACGCGGACGCGGCTGCGCGGGCGGGTGACCCGGCGGCATCTGCGCCGAAGCGGAGGGCGCGGCAGTGGCCGATGGAACGGCGGAGGCGGAGGGAGCGGCCGTCGCAGCAGGGGCCGTGGACGACGGCGCGACCGGTACCGGCGCACTGCTGGAGGGTGCTTGAGCGAGGGCCGTCGACGCCCCGAGGGCCACGAGGAGGAAAAGCAGAAGCCAAGACCAACGGATTTTCATGCCCGGGCCTCCTCGTCTTCGTCCTCGTCCTCGTCCTCGTCCTCGTTCTCGTTCTCGTCCTCGTTCTCGTTCTCGTTCTCGTTCTCGTTCTCGTTCTCGTTCTCGTTCTCGTTCTCGTTCTCGTTCTCGTTCTCGTTCTCGTTCTCGTTCTCGTCCTCGGAGTCGTCCTCGGAGTCGTCCTCGTCGTCGAAGTCGTTCTCGTCCTCGTCGTCGAAGTCGTTCTCGTCCTCGTCGTCGAAGTCGTCCTCGTCCTCGTCGAAGTCGTCTTCTTCGTCCTCCGTTTCCTCGGAAACGGGGTTCTTCTCGGGTGGCGGAACGTCGTCGCTGCGTTTGTAGGCGGGCTCGATGCCGTGCTCTTCGAGGTAGTTCTCCACCAGCCGCTCCGCGCGTTCGCGGTCGGGCTGTTGGGTGTCGTCGATCTGCTGGAGGAGCTTGCGGGCCTCCTGGCGGTAGCGCGCCATCAGGACCTGGTAGTCGTAGTCGGAGATCTTCCCCACGCCGTGCTCGAACTCGAGGTCCTTGATGGCCCGAAGCACCGCGCGCTTCTGCTCCTCTTCCGCGCTGGGGGCGCCGAGGGCGAAAGCGTCTTCGGTGGTGAGCTCGGTCTCCCCGAAGAGAGCACGAATGCTGTTCCAGAGCCCCGCGATGGCAGCGACGAGCGCACCGGACGTGAGGATGAGCACGGCGTAGCCGGTGCCGAGAAAAACGCCGGCGGCCAGCGCCGCGAGCAACACCACGGCGGGCGCGGCCTGCGCCGCGGTGCGCATGAGCTCGTCGGGGGAGGTTGCTTCCTCCGCCCGCTTTCGGGTTGCCTTGGTCTCGCTCACGGGGACAACGGCAGGGTTACTCGTCCGCTGGAGCGGGGGCTAGCGCTGGTTTTGCCGGCGCTTCCGGTGCCATCTCCGGGCCGCTGAGCCGCAGTCCCGAGCCCGCGTAGGCGAGGTTGGGAGCGAGGGCGAGCATGATGGACAACATCACCATGGTGGCGGCGGTGCCGAGCGCGCGCATGTAGGCGAAGGCGCTCGACTCGGCTGGTCTTGCATCGGGCCAAAGCGAGATGAGGGCACCGATGATGAGGATGCCCACGCCAGCCCACACGAAGCTGACCAGCGGATTGATGTGGATCCGGAAGGTGGCGACCTTGGACTGGGCGTTGATGACGCCTGGGCTCACGTAGAGGTCGTTGCGCAGGGTGCTGAAGCGGGCGATCTCGGTCGAGGGCATGCCCGGGGAGGCTTTGTAGATGAAACGGGCGGGGGTGATCTTGCCCTTGTCCTCACCGTGGCGCTTCACCGCGATGTCGGCGAGCACCATGCGCTTCTCGTGGTCGACCTCCATGCGCGGGCCGAGGTAGGTCAGCTCGTACTCACCCAGGGTGACCTGCTCGTTCGGGCCCATGCTGACTTCCTTCTCGCGCTCCCAAGCCTTGCCTGCGAAGCCGAGGAACATGACCGCGATGCCGACGTGCACGATGTACCCGCCATAACGGCGGCGCGACTTGCTCACGAGGTTGCCGAGGGCGTGGAAGAAGTCTTCCTTCTTCTTGAGCCGGCGCGAGCGGATGCCGCGCTGGAACTCCTGGATGACGACGGTGATGTTGTACGCGACCAACATCACCGTGATGAACGGCAGGGTGCTCTTCACCGCGGCGAGGAGCTTGCCACCCGTTCCCGGGTAGAGCGGCTCGGCGTCGTAGATGGCCGGGTAGCCGAGCTTGGACCCGAGTGTGAGGTGAAGCACGCCCACCACCAGCGCCACGCCTACCGGCCAGCGGAAGCTCTTGATGAAGAGCTCACGGCTCGTCTTGCGCCAGCCGAGCAGCGGCGCCGTGCCCATCAGCGCGATGAGGATCACGCCGAGGGGCGGAAGGTAGGCGTTGTAGAACGGAGGGCCGACGGTGGCCTCACGGTCGTAGAGGGCTTCACTCAGGCGCGGCCAAACCGTGGCCACTGCGATGAAGATCATCATCAGCAGGAGCACCCAGTTGTTCAGCACGAACATGAACTCGCGCGACATGAACGACTCGATGCGGCCCGTGGCACGCAGCTTGTCCATGCGCACCACCACCAGCACGATGCTGGTGATGATGATCACGATCATGTAGCCGAGGAAGAAGTTGCCGATGTCACTCTTGGCGAAGGAGTGCACGCTGGCGATGAGGCCTGAGCGCGTCAGGAACGTTCCGAAGTAGGTGAGGAAGAACGTGAGGAAGATGAGGCTCACGTTCCAGACCTTCAGCATGTGTCTGCGCTCTTGGATCATCGTCGAGTGCACGTAGGCGCTCGCTGTGAGCCAGGGCAGGAAGGCTGCGTTCTCGACCGGGTCCCAGGCCCAGTAGCCGCCCCAGCCGAGCTCTTCGTAGGCCCACAGCATGCCGAGGGCGTTGCCGATGCTGAGGAAGAGCCAGGAGAAGACCATCCACTTGCGGGTGGCCACGATCCACTCGTTGTCGAGCCGGCCCGTCACCATGGCCGCGACCGCGAAAGCGAAGGGCACCGCCGCGCTGGTGAAGCCGATGTAGAGGCTCGGCGGGTGGATGATCATGTAGAAGTTCCGGAGCTGGTAATTCAGCCCCGCCCCATCCGGCACGGCGCCACTCGGTAGCGTACGGAAGGGGTTGGTGGCGAAGAGCATCAGGATCGCCAGGAAGATGAGCACGCTCATCAGGGTGGCGATGACGTACGGCTGCAGTTGCCGGTAGCGGCCTTTCAGCCACCACACGCAGCCCCCCGAGAAGAAGCTAGTGAGGAAGAGCCACCACAGGAGTGACCCGTCCTGCCCACCCCACAGCGCCGCGATGAGCCAGGGTGTGGTCATCGTGCGGTCGCTGTAGCGCGCGACGTAGTCGAGTCGGAAGTCGTGGGTGACGAAGGCGTAGGCCAAGACCAGGACGGCTACGCCGACGAGGGCGATGGTCCCGTAGGCGCCCGCGCGCGCCGCCTGGAGCAAGCGCGGCCGGCCCGCTCCCGCGGCGAGAGACACCGCGAAGGTGTAGCTGGCCGCCACGAGGATGGCGGCGAGGATGACCGTGCCGAATTCGGGGAGGGAGTTCCACATGTTGCGAACCCAAAGGGGTTGGGAGCTTACGCCTTCCGACGGCTCGGAGCCACGCCGTCCAACCTAACGTACCGGAACATGCCATCAGCGTCGCCCCCACGTGGGGGCACCGGCCGGTTGGCCCGGCGGCCGGCTCCGCGGAGTTGTCCCCCCGCGCGCCCCCACGTGGGGGCGCCGGCCGGTGGCCCAGCGGCCGACTCCGCGGAGTTGTTCCCCCACGCGCCCCCACGTGGGGGATCGGCCCGGCGGTCGACTCCGCGGAGTTGTCCCCCCACGCGCCCCCACGTGGGGGCGAACCACCGCCAACTGACCGACTTTCTTCACGCTCAACCGAGCTGGTCCCGGATCGCGTCGGTGAGGTGCCGAAGGAACAAACGCACGCGCCGGTTGTTGCGCAGCTCCGGCAGCGTGAGCGCCCACAGGCTGCGTGTGGGCGGGTCTCCGTCAGGCCCGATGCGCACCAACGCCTCGAAGCGCTCGGCGTCGAACCGAGGCAGGAAGTGCACCCCGAGGCCGCTGACCACGGCGTGACGCATGACCGCGTAGGCGTCGAAGCCCATGACCACCGTGGCACCACGAGCGTGCCGCTCGTACCAGGGCTCGAGCCCACGCCCGTCGTCGCGCGCGTCGAAGCGAAGCCATGGGTACGCCGACGGTGCGTCAGACCCCACGCGGGCCACCAGCGCGCGGGATGCGTAGATCCCGAACGCCACCTCGCCGATGCGGCGCCCCACCAGGGACTCCGGTGGTGCGTCCTTCATCCGCACCGCGACGTCGGCCTCGCGTCGACGAAGCGACACCTCTTCGTCCGTGCTCAGCACCGACAGGTCGACTCCGGGGTAGGCGGCGATGAAGGACGCGAAGGCGTCGCCAAAGCACTCGTAGACGAAGTCGACGGTCGACACCCGCAGGTCGCCCTTCAGCTCGGCGTCGCGACCGACGATCCGCGAGCTCACCCCGAGCACCTCCTCCTCGATGCACTCCGCTGCGCGCGCCAGCTCGTCACCGGCTCCCGTCGGCGCCAACCCGTTCGGCGTCTCGTCGAACAACCGAACCCCGAGCTCTTCCTCCAACGCGCGGATGCGCCGACCCACCGTCGTCCGCACCACCCCAACCTCACGTGCGGCTCCGGTGAGGGTGCCGGCACGCGCCGTCGCCAACACGAAGCGCAGGTCGTCCCAGTTCACCCGTGCATCATCGCACGCCTGACGGGGAATTTCTCTCGGTGCACGTCCATCTGCGCACCCCCATCATGATTCCGCAGCCGATAGGAACGGCCGCGAACGGAGAGACCACCATGAACGCCCACCCCCTGACCCGCAGCGGTCGTACCACCCTCATCCTCGCCGGCATCATCCTGCTCTTGGTCGGCGTCCCCATCGTGCTCGGCCCGCTCGCGTACCAAGCGAGCATGGGCGTCGTCCTCCCCGACGACCCGACCCTCCTCAGCGATCTACGTGCCATGGGCGGGAGCCTGCTCGGCTTCGGTCTTCTGCTCGTGGGCAGCGCACGCGGTCCGCACGCCCGCCACGCTGCCCTCGCGGGGGCAGTGCTCTTTCTCTCGTACGGAACGAGCCGCCTCTTGAGCATGGCGCTCGACGGACTTCCCACGGGCACCCTGGTCGGTTCGGCCGCGATCGAGCTGCTCATCGGCGCGGCGCTGGTCGCCGCCGTTCTTCGCGCGGACCAAGCTCCCCACGTGTGTGACCGTGCTCTTCCCAGCCGGCGACCTTGACCCGGTGTGGGACATGGCCATCATCCAGTGCCGTGTCTCGCCACACCTTCACCCCCTTGCTGCTCGCCCTCTTCTTCCTGCTCGGGTGTCGACCAGGCTCCACCGTGGCGAGCGCCGTGCGGACCGACGCCTCCACCGCGAGCGATGTGATCGAGGACGAGGTCGTCTGTCGCGACGCCAGTGGCTATGCCGAGCCCCTCATCGTCGATTGGTCTTCGGCGGGACGCCTCGACCTCGAAGCTGCGATGGCGAGCGGCGTAGCCGTGGTGGCCTATGACTGCCATCGCCTGCGGCTCTTGAATGGCTGCGCCGTCGAGGGTGACTACGCCTTCGTCGGCGTCACCGTGAAAGAAGAGACCATTCAGCTGACCAACGCCGACGAGGTGCAGGCCAACCTGCCGTTGTCGGGGGTGAAGCTGTCGGCAGGAATGGACGCCAAGTCCTCGCTCGATCTCGCCCTGGTCATGGTCGGCAAGCGCTCCACCACCCTGCGCGAAGCCAACCGAAGTCGACTTCAGGGCAGCTGCGAAGGCGCGACCCACTTCGTGCGTGCCGCCACCGTCGGCGCCTTCGCCATGGCGCGCGGTAGCTCAGGCAACGTCCGCGCAGCGGTCGACCTCTTCGGTGCCGGAGCCGGCGCGGCCAGCGAAGAGACCCGGAACAACCGCACCGTCGACGGGGACCGCGACGCTTGCAAGAAGGCGTCGCCCGGTGACGCAGCCCCCCCAGCCGGCTGCGGTGCCGCCTTGCGACTCGAGCTCATCCCCATCGCGCAGGGCGAGGCGGCCGCAGCCCTCCCGAAACCCAAAGACACCAAGCCCGAGGTCCGCGAGTCGTGTCCGGAGGGCATGGTGAAGCTCGGCGCCAAGTGCACCGTCGCCACGGCACAGGACAAGCTCTGCGCTCAGGGAAACCGGCCCGCCTGCCAGGCCCTCTGCGACAAAGGCTCGGCGCGGGGTTGCTTCGAGCATGCGCGCGACATCGCCTTCAGCTCGTGGCGCGACCCGGCCAAGAAGAAAGCAAACCTCGAGACGAGCCTGACCTTCATGACCAAGGCCTGCGAGCTCGGCTCTCATGAAGCTTGTTACGAGCGCGCGTGGATGCATTGGAACGAGGCCGCCTATGCTCCTCTGCACGATCCCAAGCGCGCGCTGCAACTCGCGGAGGCGTCTTGCGCGCAGGGAGGTGCACGCTCCTGCGGCCTGATCGCGACCGCTCACGACCCGAAGTCGACCGACAGCAAGAAGGTGACCCCAGACGCTGCCAGGTGGGAGCGCTACGCGAGTCGCGCCTGTGATCTCGGGGAAGACGCGTGGTGTTCGATGCTCGCGAAGCGATGGGTCTCCGAGCCAGAGACCCGGACCAAGGGGCTCGCGCTCTTCCGGCGCGCGTGCACGGGGACCCAGGTATCGTCCTGTCGAGCCTGGGCCGAAGTCGTCGATCCCAAGCGCGAAGAGGCAGGGGCCATCGAGGCCTACGTGATGGCGTGTTTGGCCGGCTGGTCTCCGGGGTGCCAGCGTGCCGGCAAGCATCTCGGCCGCGGCGAGCTCCGAGACCCCGCGCGGGGTGCCGCGATGGCGAAGCGCGGCTGCTTCGAACTCTCCGACCCCGCGTCGTGTAAGGTCATCGTCGACTGGCCCGATTATCGCGAGCTCGAGCCCGACGACCAGGCTCGCGCGGCGCGCTACGGCTGCGCAAACGACTGGCAAGGGTTCTACGCCGAGCTCTGCGCGGATGCGGTCTACCACACCAAGAAGCGCAGTCGGCACCTCGACCTGAAGGCCTGCGACGAGGGTGATGCGCCCGCGTGTGCGCGCCTCGCCGACGAGCAGGCCCGGCTGGCTTGCAAGGGTGGCATTTCCCGCGCGTGCCGACAGCTCGAGGAGCGGGACCCGCAATGGTACGAGTATCATGTGCGCATCCAATGCGCTCAGAAGCCCAAGAGCCAATGGTGCGACGTCGCGCGTGCGTACGGTTGGCAGGTTCCGAAGGCGCGCTGAGCCGCACCGAGCCGCACCGAGCCGCACGGTACAGCGGGCCAACAGGCGGGCCCATCACGCCAGCGCTCGCGCTACTCGGGCGGAGGCACGGCTTCGAAACATTCGATCGTCGTTTCGATGCGGAAGTTCGATTGGTTGGTGCGGCGCTCGGCGTGGAAGATGTCCATCTGGTAGCGCTCGCCCACCACGATGCCGAGTTGCCCCGCCATGGCGTCGAGATCCACGGTGGCGGACAGCTCCGGGTGCAGTCCCCCGAGGTCGATGGCGAGTCGCTCGTTGATGAACAGCCAGAGGTCGTCGTCGCCGGTGAAAGTGAACACCTCCCCGCCCTGGTAGTCGAAGATGGCGTGGAGCTCGGTGGTGAAGTGGTAGTTGTGGGGGTTCCCCTCGTTGCCGAACCCTCGGTCGTCGATGGGGAAGAACGCGTCGGACTCGAAGACCGACGCCCCGTTGCCCCCTTGCACGAGCTGCAGCGAGATGAGGAATGGCTCGTTGACCCCGGGCACGTCGCGGTACCACTGGTCGAAGGCGTCGGGGCCCGTGGTCTGTGCCGTGCCTCCATTGTGGGCGTAGACGGGTTTGCCGTCGGTACCGAGGTCGTCCTCGACGATCCCCGTGAAGGCCATCGTGCCACTGAAGGTCTGGAAGTCGGGATGGTCCTCGGAGAAGTCTCGCACGATGGCTTCGAGCTCCCCTCGACAGGCGCCGCCACCGCTGCCGCTGTTCTGGTCTCCGCCGGTACTGCTGGTGGTCAGAACCAGGTCGCCGCCTTGGCCGCTGCCCGACCCGGCGTCTGCTGCCCCGGCACCGTCGTCCTCGCTTGCATCTGACCCGCACGCTGCGATCAGGATCAGTCCAAGCGCCATTCCCCCCAGCCACCATGACCTGCCCATGGATCTCACGATAAGGGAAACCGCCGCCTCATCGGACGGGCAATCACATGGCTGCAGGGAGAACCACACGGGGATTTCAGCACGGCGGTAGGTATCGGCCCATCGTGCGGCTCAGGCAGCTCGAGGGGGCGGGTTTCTGCCGTCTCGGGTAGGCTGATGGCGATGCGTGCAGTGGGGTGGATCGGGTTTGTGGGTTTGGGGGTGGCCATGGCGGCCTGCGGTTCCGAAGCGGAGCCGCCCGACGACGCGTCGACGACCAGCAGCTCATCGAGCACGGGCGGCATGGGCGGCGCGGGAGGCATGACGGCCCGCGTCTGCGACAGCGCCGCCGGCGAGGTCGACCCCGGCTGGGAGACCATCGCCTACCACCTCGGGCCCGCCATGCGGACCTACCGCGAGCTCGAGTTCACCAACACCCAGCTCCAGTTCAACTTCAGCACCCAAGACGTGCACGAGGCGGTGCGGTTCGAGCTGCCGCATCCCGCGCGTGTGCATGGGTTCCGCGTGATGTGGGCCAACCTCCCCGACGGCCAACCGCCGGACGCCGGGCTCGAGGCCGGCCTGTACGGCGACTTCGGCTACAACGGCTTCGACTTTTGGGCCGCTGACCCGCTCGCCGTGGCGAGCCGCTGCGCAGACGAGATCGACGGGACTGGAGACGAGGGCGCGGGCTGGACCACCTACGTGCTGCCCGAGCCGGTGACGGTCGAGCACCCGGGTCTCGTCTACGTGGCGCATCGCACCACGCCCACGGGCGCCTCGTGGTGGTTCGACACCGAGGTGGAGAACCCGATGGCGGCGAACCCGTGCGAGAACTTCGACGACTGCCAGTCGGCCTTCAACCTCCCCGAGACCAAGTCCTTCGCGGGCACACCTTACTACCCGGGTCTGTCGATCTCGCTGCAGTACCACTTCAAGGTCGAGCTGCTCGTCGAGTACACCGAAACCCTCGCCGACGCCGACCGCGTCTTCCAGCCCGTCGCCAATGCACCCAGCGGCCGGCACGTGAGCTGGGCCGACTTCGACGCCGACGGCTACGACGACCTCCTTCTCGGCCGAAACCTCTGGCGCAACCAGGGCGATGGCACCTTCACCGACGTGACCACGGCGATGGGCCTCGACGCCGCGCCGCACGCGACCGGCGGCGTGTGGGGCGATTACGACAATGACGGCTGCGTCGACGTCTTCTTGTTCAGCGAGTCGCTCGATCACCCCGACACCCTCATGCACGCCACGTGTGCCAACGGCGTCACGTCTGGGTTCACGCCCGAGCCGTCGGTGGTCGACGTGCAGAACGACAACGAGTGCGGTGATCCCAGCCACACCACGAGCCCGAGCGCGGCCGCGGCCTGGGCCGACTTCGATGCCGACGGCTACCTCGACCTCTACGTCGCCAACTTCAACTGCTGGGACGACTACAGCTACTACACCGACACCGTCTTCATGAACGACGGCGACGGGACGTTCACCGAGGTGACGGCGAGCAACGGTTTCATGTCCGACCGCACCCCGAGCCGCGGGGTGAGCCCCGTCGACGCCGACCGCGACGGCGACATCGACGTCTTCGTGAACAACTACGTGCTCGTCCGGAATCTCTACTTCGAGAACCAGGGCGACGGCACCATGGTCGAGAAAGCCGAGGCCAACGGAACGGCCGGCGTCTTCTCCCCGCCGCAATACTACGGGCACACGATCGGCGCCGCCTGGGGTGACGTCGACGGCGATGGTGACTTCGACCTCATCTCGGCCAATCTCGCCCACCCCCGCTTCTTCGACTTCTCTCACAAGAGCCAGGTGCTGCTGAACGACGGGTCCGGGGCCTTCACCGATCTCGCTGGCGACTGGAGCACACCCTTCGGTTCCCCGAGCGGGCTTCGCTATCAGGAGACGCACTCGGTGCCGCTCCTCGGAGACGTCGACCAGGACGGCCACCTCGATCTCGCGATCACCGCCGTCTACGACGGCCGACCCACCGACTTCTACTGGGGCGTCGGCGACGGGTCCTTCCGGCTCGACGCTTACCACGCAGGGATCACCACCGAGAACGGCTGGGGGATCGGCGCTGCTGACTTCGACCACGACGGTGACCTC
>JAUHZF010000125.1 GCA_030426145.1 Polyangia bacterium | reverse complement strand
GATGTGAGCGACGTCGAGGAGGTCGAGGTCGATCAGAGCGGCCTGCGGGCCCTGATCATGGGGGTCGAGCCTCCCGCTCTGGCTCCCGAGGCGTCCCCCGCCGAGACGGAGAGCAGCACCGCCACCGAACGCCAGGGCGACCAGCTCCACGCGTGCGTGTACCGCCGGTTCGAGGGCACGGCGCACTTCGAGTCGCTGGTGTCGTTCGATCCCAACGCCGACGTGCTCTGGCCGGGCGCGATCGTGCAGTCGGAGGGGCTCCCCTACGGACTGCTCGCGCCGATCGGTCTTCCGCGTCGGCCGGGCACCATCACCATCACCGGCGCATCCATCGACGACGTGGTCACCGACGACGACCAGAGCCTCACCCTCGAGGTGCCGTCGCATGCATCGGCGCAAGCCGCCATGGCCAAGCTGCTCGACGCCAAGGACGTGAACCTCGCGGCGAAGGCGAGCTTCATCGCCGAGCAAGCCCACTCGCTCAAGGAGGCCGCCCTCAAGGCAGGGCTCAGCGTCGACTGGATGAGCGGCAGCGTGAAGAGCAGCTTCGAAGGCGGCTGGGCCAAGCGGCGCAGCACCTTCGTGGTCCGGTTCGTCCAGAGCTACTTCACCGCTTCGTTTGCCGCGCCCGAAGCGCCCGAGCGCGTGTTCGCGCCCGAGGTCACCGTCGACGACGCGCGCCCCTACATGGGGCCAGGCAACCCGCCGGGCTACGTCTCCAGCGTGACCTACGGTCGCATGCTCTTCGTGAAGGTCGAGAGCGACGCGGCCGCCTCCGACGTGAAGGCCGCCATCGATGCCGTTTTCTCCCTCGGCACCGCCGACGTCGAAGCCGGCCTCGAGACCGAGCACCGCCAGGTGATGAACGAGGCCACGGTCACGGTCTTCGCGCTCGGCGGCGACCCCAACGACGCCATCGAGATCATGACCTCGAGCGAAGATCGCGCCGAGCGCCTGCGCGAGTACTTCATCGACGGTGCCGGCTTCTCGGCCGAGTCGCCGGGCGTGCCCGTGAGCTACACGGTGCGCCGCCTCGCCGACAACGCGACCATCAAGGTCGCCAGCACCCTCGACTACGAGGTTCCCGACTGCAGCCCCACCGCGCAATCGGTCAAGCTGCACCTCGACGCGATCGACGTGCCCAACAACGGAGAGGCGATCGGAAAGGCCGAGATCGCCTACCGCGTCTGGGTCGAGCGCGACGGCGAGAGCACCCTCATCACCGAGGGCACTGCTTCGAAGGTCCCCGACGGCGGCACCATCACGCTCAACCAAGACCACGTGCTCACCCTCCCCGAGCGCCAGGGCGAGAGCCTTCGTCTGCACGCCGAGATCAGCGAGAGCGACGCCAAGCACGTCTACCCCAGCCGCACCCACACCTTCGTGCTCGACCAGCCGACGTCGGGCAGCTGGACTCAGCCCGGGACCAACGAGGTCACGCAGAGCAACGGCAACCTGTCGGTGCTGCTTCGCTACGATCTCACCCGCCTCTGAGCGCGCCACTGAAACCTCGAGGTAACACCCTGAAACCGGGTGTTACCAAGAGGTTCCAGTTGGCCCCCCGAAAGCGGCTAAGTGGTTACATCGCCCCAGCTTTTGGCCGATTCGCGTGATAAGTCCAGAGCATGACCGGCCGACCGATGGATGCTCGACGGAACCCGCTTCCGCAACCCGACACGCAGACCAACGAGGTCGCGCTCCCCGTCACCCTGGCGGGGTTGAAGGTGGTGGTTCTCGACGGGCCGGCGGCGGGGACCGAGGTGGGCCTCATGGGCAAGCTCACCGTGGGCAGTGCGTCCGACGCCGACCTCGTGCTCGATGACGACACGGTCTCGCGCCAGCACATGGTGCTGTCCTTCTCCGACCAGCGCGTGCGTGTACGCGACCTCGGCAGCCGCAACGGAACCTTCATCGGCAACACCCGCATCGACGACGGCATCCTCCAAGAGGGCACCGTCGTTCGCGTGGGGCAAACCTCGCTCGCCATTCGTCCCTCTTGGGCGCCACGCGAGATCCCACCTTCACCCGCCCTTCGCTTCGGTGAGCTCTACGGCAAGTCGAGGGCGATGCGGTCGGTCTTCGCCATGATGGAGCGCGCGGCCCCGAGCGAGGTGCCGGTGCTCATCGAGGGTGAGACGGGCACGGGCAAGGACCTCGCCGCGCGATCCATCCACTACGCCTCCGCACGAGCCCGCAAGCCCTTCGTGGTGTTCGACTGCGCCTCCGTTCCGGAGAACCTCGTCGAGTCCGAGCTGTTCGGCCACGCCCGGGGCGCCTTCACGGGGGCACACCAGGACCGCCAAGGGGCTTTCGAGCGCGCCGACGGTGGCACGCTCTTCCTCGACGAGCTCGGCGAGCTACCCATCAGCCTTCAGCCCAAACTGCTGCGCGCGATCGAGGCCCAGCAGATCCGGCGCGTGGGCGACGACGCGGTGCGGCAGGTCGACGTGCGATTGATCTCGGCCACCAACCGCAACCTCCACGCCGAGGTCGAGCGCGGCGCGTTCAGGAGCGACCTGCTCTTCCGCCTCGACGTGGTGCGCCTCCACGTGCCCCCGTTGCGCCACCGCCCGGGCGACATCGAAGGTCTCGTGGGCGACCTCCTGATGGATCGTCTGCCCCCGGGCGATCGCATCGAAGGCGACAACCTCCAGCGGCTCAAGAGCTACCACTGGCCAGGCAACGTGCGCGAGCTCCGCAACGTTCTGCAGCGTGCGCTCGCACTCGCCGACGGCAAGCCGCGGTTCGAGGACCTCGTCATCAACGTGGGCACGGGGCCCGCTCAGCCCGCAACCTTCGCCCTGGGCTACCCCGGCGTCGATCAGCCGATGCCCTTCAAAGACGCCAAGCGCCTCCTGCTCGAGGACTTCGAGCGCGCTTACCTCGAAGCGCTCCTCCGCCGCTTCGACGGCAACTACACCCGCGCCGCCGCCGCGGCGGGGATCAGCCGCAAGCACCTGCACGAGCTCGTGCGAAAGCTCGAAGGCCGGCAGTAGGTCTCCACCGTCACCTCGACCTCCCGCCTCGCTCGAACAATCGGGAGGTTCGGGCGGTACGGGATCTGCAGTCTCAGGGGCATGATCTTTCGTGCTTCATTGGGACTCTTGCTCGGCGGCCTTCTCATCGCGGCGTGCGGCGACAGCTCCGAAGAACCTCCTCCTCCGAACGACGACGACACGACGTCTAGCTCGGGTGGGGCAGGCTCTGGCGGAATGAACGCAACCGGCGGGGGCGGCCAGGCCGCTTTGCCGGAGCTACCCGAGGTGCAATGCCCCTTGGCCCCGCTGATGACGGACTCCGCGGTTGGCTGGCAGGATCAAGGAGCACTCGACGGGGATGGAGACCGCGCCTACTGGCGCTTCACCGGCGCGAGGGGGGTGCCGGTCTGCACGCTCCTCGGGATGACCCAATCGGACTTCAATGGTGTCATTCGACTCTACAACGCAGCGGGCACCGAGGTGCTCTTGACCGTCGACGACCATCGACCACACTCCGACGGTCTGGACGCCTGGGCGACCTTCTTCTTTCCCTACGACGGGGAGTACTGCATGGAGTTGCTCAGCGCCGAGGACTGGTTGGGCCTTCCGACCGCGAGCAAGGGCACGAGTTCTTTCGCCGTCATGATCAACTCCTGGGTGGCCCCCTGGGGAAGCGACATCTCGACAGTCAACGTCGAGCCGAACGATTCGGTGCTCGAGGCGCAGACCCTCGACGTGCGGGACACGCATCTCATTGCCGGTGGTTTCACGACTGGCGATCAGCGTGACGTCTATGCCTACGAGCCTACGAGCGACGCCAATTACCCCTGGTTCCAAGTGTTCCCCTCCCCGCCTGGTCCCGGGGGCGACGTGGAGGGATGGGGGTACATGGATGTCACGATCTCCATCGTCGATGCCGACGGCGTCACGGTGCTGGCTCGTCAGACGGCGAGTGACGCCGTCCGGACCTGCGACGGCATTCTGCGCGACTGCGGGCCCCGCGCTGACAAGCCAGCGATGAGCGGCGAGCCCCGCTACATCGTGGTCGAACCAGCTCGAGCCGGCCAAACCGGTGCCTACTCCTTCCTGATCGGTGAAGGTCGTACCGATACCTTCGGGGTGGAGCCCCCTGAAGACGGCACCAACGACACCGCGGCGGGAGCCAGTGTGTCCACTGCTGCGAGCGAGTCCTTCCGCGGCAGCCTCGGAGACGGCGACGTGGATTGGTGGCAGCTTCCGGCCATTCCCGACACCGAGGAGTACAGCATCTATTGTCGCTCGAACCTGGAAGGCTCGGGGATTCAAGCGTTCACGGTCGAGGCGATCGAAGTCGGCGATCCAAACCTCGGCGTCGTGCAGTCGGCCACCGAAGGGACACAGGCCCCATTGCGATGGGCGACGCCTCTCGATGCGCGGTTCCGACCCTCCATGCCCGCGCTGCCAGGGGGCGTCGCCTATTATCTTCGCCTCAGTGCCTCGGGCTGGGACGCGGAGAATCGAGGACGCGACTACCAGTGCGAGGTGGAAACGGCGCCGGCTTCGAATTGACGCTGCGAGCGCGCTTCGTGCCTCAGTAGCGCGGCCCGCACGGCTCTCGAGACGGGGCGGTGGGTGAGGGGTCCGGTCTTGAGGCCGGCCATGGTGAGGGCTTGCTGTCTTCGAAGCAGGGGGACGCGGCTCACCTGCGCCAAGGCGAGGTCGCGGAACCATCCCAATGGGGCGTGGTCCGATTGGAAGAAGGGCGTCGCGAGGCGGTTCACCGGTTGGTAGAAATCGAGGTGGTCGCGGCGCGCGGCGTCGAAGGCGCTCAGGGCCGCCGACAAGTGCTCGCTCTCGTCGATGGCGGTTGCGAGGGCCTGGGCATCGAGTAGGGCCATGTTCACACCTTGGCCCAGCTGCGGGCTCATGGCGTGGGCGTGGTCGCCGAGGCAGACGATGCCGGGCATCCACAGCCGGTCGAGCACCACGTCGAGATAGCGCGCGTGCATCAGCGCCTCCATCGATGGGATCTGTTCGACCACAGCCTCGGCTTCGGGCATCAGGCTCACCACTTGCTCCCTGAGGTGCTCGAGACCCAGCTTGCGCCATTGGGAGACGCGGTCGTTGCGCACGCTCCAGAAGAGGCTCATCCGCGACCCATGGCCGTCGATGGCTCGACCCGTGGGGAGCAGGCCCACGAAGGTTCCGCTGCCGCGGAAGACCTGCGAGAGGGTCGACGACGCACGCTCGGCCGGCTCTTCTCCGATGAAGAAGAGCGCGCCCCAGGGATAGATCTGGGCGCGTCGCTCGAGTCCGAGGCGCTTGCGGAGGTCGGAGCGGGCACCGTCGGCGAGCACCACGAGGTCGAAGGGACCCCGCCGTCGGCCCCGGTCGTCGATCAGCCACGAACGGGAGCCGCGCCGCTCGATCCGTTTCACTGCACATCCCAGCTCGAGCTCCGCCCCATGATCGGCCATGGCGTCGACCAGGATCGTGAGCAGGGTGGGACGATACATGCCGAGGCCGTGCACGCCGTCTTCGATGTCGGCGTAGGGGATGTCGAGCACCGCGCGGCCTGACGCCGACACACCGTGCAGTCGATGAACGGGGCTTCCGTGGTCGAGGATCCGGTCGAGCACCCCGAGCTCGAGCAGCACCTCCATGCCCGTCGGCTGCAAGAGTATGCCGGCCCCCACGGCGGTGAGCTTCGGCGCCTCTTCGAGGAGCACCACGTCGTGCCCAGCGCGCGCGAGCATGGCCGCCGTCGCGGGCCCGCCCGACCCGCACCCCACGACCGCTACCGAGAGCCGCTTCATGCGACTTCGGCGCGCAGCATCGCGACCATGTCGGTCACGCCCGGGTCGATCCCTTGCTGCGACAACAACGTGGTGATCTGGCCCCGGTGGTGGGTGTGGTGATTGAAGACCGTGGTCACACCCCACCACAGCGGCATCGACTGCTCCTGTCCTCGACGCAGGTAGACGAGCGGCGCGGCTATGCGTTCGGGCGTGAGCTCGCTGACCCAGGCCGAGAGCTCGTCGTCGGTCTTGGCGCGCTCCTGGCGTAGCTCGTCGAAGTCGGCGTAGAGCTCCTGGTCGAGGGATCGAATCCCTCCGGGGCCCCAGTCTCCCTCTGGCAGCGGGGTCGACTTGAACCGCGAGAGCCAGATCCGATCGGTGACGAGGAGGTGGTTGAAGGTGCCGTGCAACGACTTGAAGAAGGCGCCGTCGTCGCGCTTGCGCACCTCGTCGCTCAACGGTGCGGCCAGCCCGTAGAGCTTGTCGTTCATCCAGCGGTTGTAGCGGGCGTAGGCGCCCAGCACCTCGGCACTGATCATGCGGCCCATCTTAGGCCATCGTCAGGCCTCACCTGCCATGAGCCCTCAAATGCCGAGGCGCCCCGTCACTTTGCCGGTCTTGGCGTCGAGCACCCTCATGTTGGTGCGGTTCCAGACGGCGATGCGGTCTCCGGCGCCGATCAGCTCGCCTGCGCTGCCTTCGGTGGACCAACGACGCTCGCCGGTCTTCTTGTCGAACGCGGTCACCCCTTTCGACCACGCGACCACCAACAGGTCGCCGACGATGGTCGCTGCCGTCGGGGCGCCGGGCGTCGCGTCGAGGGGGTTGCCCGTAGGGACCACCGCCGACCACTCGGGTTTGCTGCTGCGCGCCTTGGCCCGGGCCACCATGGGCGTTCGCGTGCCCGGTCGTTTGTAGCCCAACACGATGAAACCATCTCCGTCGCGCCAGATTCGGTCGACGCTCATCCCGTCGAGCGCGTCGTAGGCGATGCCTTCCTTCTGGCATCGGTCGGGCACGAAGTAGTTGGCGCTGCCGGTCACACGGACCGAGCCGCAATGGTAGCCGTCCACCCCTGGCGGCGCGTCGTAGTCACGGCGGTCACGCGGGTCGGACATGCCGGGCGACATGCTGGTCCCCGAGGCCTTGATCATCTTGCACTCGCCCGAGGTCTCGGTGGTCTGGCCGCCCGAGGCGGCGTCGATTCGCTTCACCTCCTTGGCGGCGGTGATGACCCGGATGGCACCGTCCTGTCCTTCGCAGAAGCTCTGCAGCTTCTCTCCGAGACTGGTCGTCCACTGCTGCTTTCCGTCGCGCAGCAGGTAGGCCGTGATCTGACCTTTGTCGTCGGCGGCGAAGAGGCGGTCCGAGGCCACGATCGACTTCACGCTGTGCCCGAGCCCCGGGGCCTCGGTGGTCCAGAGGAACTTGCCCGTCCTGGGGTCGTAGGCGGCATGAGCGGTGGTGCCGTCCTTGCGGATCCGCACGATGAGCTCTTGGCTGCCGTTGCCGTCGACGTCGGCCGCGATGGGGGCTCCCATCGCGATGTGGATCCTCGGCTCTCGCTTGGGGGCCACCGTCGGCTTCGGTGCCTTCGCAGGTGCGGTCGTGCGGGGCGGCGTGTTCGAGCGCGACCAGCTCATGCCGAAGACCGCGCCGACGGCCACCATGGTCACGATCGACACCACGATGAGGATCGCGCCCACGCTCGACCCTGCGCTGGGCGGCTGGGGCAAGTGGACCACCGGCATGTTCGGGGGCGGGGCCGCCTGACGCTTGGGCCGATCGATGAAGGAGGTCGTTCCGCAATACTCGCATCGAACGACGTCGTGATCGGGGTCGACGTTCACGCCGGCGGCGCACTGGGGACACTTGGCGGGGATGAGGCGAGCCATGGTGGGGAAAAGCCATCCTAGCCCCATCACGAGGCCAGCATCGACCGTTCGAAGCTAATCAGGGGTGCGCCTCGCGTCCCATCCTCGGGGAGGAACCATGCGTCTCGCGCATCGATCGGATACCGACTCCACATGAGTGGTTTGCACCTGCCGTCACTACGTTAGGTTCTCATCTCGGATGTCGCCCAGAGGCGCATCACACGCCGCCACGGGCGGCGAGGAAGAAGAGGAAGAGTATGAGCAAGGATGGATCACAGGGCGTCGCGAAGGGTGGTTGTCCGGTCGTACACGGGGGCAACACCTCGCAAGCGATGCCGGCGACCAAGTTCTGGCCGAAGGCGCTCAACCTCGACATCCTCCACCAGCACGATCGCAAGACCGACCCCCTCGGGGCCGACTTCGACTACCGCGAGGAGCTGAAGAAGCTCGACGTCGACGCGCTGAAGAAGGACCTGGTGGCCCTGATGACCGACAGCCAGGACTGGTGGCCGGCGGACTGGGGACATTACGGCGGGCTCATGATCCGCATGGCCTGGCACGCGGCGGGGACCTACCGCATCTCCGACGGTCGCGGGGGTGGCGGCACCGGCAACCAGCGTTTCGCGCCGCTCAACTCCTGGCCCGACAACGGCAACCTCGACAAGGCGCGTCGGCTGTTGTGGCCCATCAAGAAGAAGTACGGCAACCGCGTGAGCTGGGCCGACCTCATCATCCTCGCTGGCAACGTCGCCTACGAGAGCATGGGCTTCGAGACCTTCGGTTTCGCCTTCGGACGCGAGGACATCTGGGCCCCCGAGAAGGACACCTACTGGGGCAGCGAGTCGGAGTGGATGGCCACGAGTCGCTACGACGGCGAAGACCGCTCGTCCCTCGAGAACCCGCTCGCCGCGGTGCAGATGGGCCTCATCTACGTCAACCCCGAGGGCGTCAACGGCAAGCCCGATCCCCTGCGTACAGCTAAGGACGTGCGCGAGACCTTCGCCCGCATGGCGATGAACGACGAAGAGACGGTGGCCCTCACCGCGGGCGGTCACACCGTGGGCAAGGCGCACGGCAACGGTGACGCAGGTGCGCTCGGGCCCGAGCCTGAGGGGGCCGACGTGCACGAGCAGGGTTTCGGGTGGATCAACCCGAACGGCACCGGCCATGGGGGCGACGCCATCACGAGCGGCATCGAGGGCGCCTGGACCAAGAACCCGACGCGCTGGGACAACGGCTACTTCGAGATGCTCTTCGGCCACGAGTGGGAGCTGAAGAAGAGCCCGGCTGGCGCGTGGCAATGGGAGCCGGTCGACATCGCCGAGGACGACAAGCCGGTCGATGCGGCCGATGCGTCCGTACGGCGCAACCCGATCATGACCGACGCCGACATGGCCATGATCAAAGATCCCGTCTACCGGAAGATCTCCGAGCGGTTCCGCGATGACCCCAAACACTTCGAGAAGGTCTTCGCGCGGGCGTGGTTCAAGCTCACCCACCGCGACATGGGTCCCAAGGCCCGCTACTTCGGGCCCGAGGTTCCGGCCGAGGATCTCATCTGGCAGGACCCGATCCCCGCGGGCAAGACCGACTACGACGTCGACGCGGTGAAGAAGCGCATCACCGAGAGTGGTCTGTCGGTGAGCGACATGGTGGCCACCGCATGGGACAGCGCGCGGACCTACCGCGGCTCCGACATGCGCGGCGGAGCCAACGGAGCCCGCATCCGATTGGCACCCCAGAAGGATTGGGCCGGCAACGAGCCCGAGCGCCTCGCGCGTGTGCTCGGGGTGCTCGAAGGCATCGCCAAGGATACCGGGGCCAGCGTGGCCGACGTCATCGTGCTCGCCGGCAACGTGGGCGTCGAGCAGGCGGCCAAGGCGGCGGGCGTGCAGGTGAGCGTGCCCTTCGCACCGGGCCGCGGTGACGCCACCGATGCCCAGACCGACCCCGAATCCTTCGCGCCGCTCGAGCCGATCCACGACGGCTACCGCAACTGGTTGAAGGCCGACTACAGCGTGGCTCCAGAAGAGCTGCTGCTCGACCGCACGCAGCTCATGGGCCTCACCGCGCCCGAGATGACGGTGCTCATCGGCGGCATGCGCGTGCTCGGCACCAACCACGGCGGCAGCGCACACGGGGTGTTCACCGACCGGGTCGGCCAGCTCACGAACGACTTCTTCGTGAACCTCACCGACATGAGCAACCGTTGGGTGCCCACGGGCAAGAACAGCTACGAGATCCGCAGCCGCAGCAACGACGAGGTGAAGTGGACGGCGACCCGGGTCGACCTGGTCTTCGGCTCCAACTCCATCCTGCGCGCCTACGCCGAGGTCTACGCCCAAGACGACAACCGCGAGAAGTTCGTTCACGACTTCGTGGCCGCCTGGGCCAAGGTCATGAACGCCGACCGGTTCGACCTCCGCGGCTGACCTTCAGATCCAAGCGCGACGATGGGGTAGAGCCCCGTGGTCGCGCCTGCTCGGGCTCACGGCCTCTCAGCCCTCAGTCGACGCAGTGGGTGTTCGCGATGAGTGCATTGGGGCCGCCCGTGCGGGGGCAGAAGTTGGTCGGGTCGTGGGAAGCGTCGAGCACGGCGTTGCCACGGCAGCCGAACGAATCCGTCGTGTCGCCCACCACCCACACGTAGGGCTCGTCTTGGCCCGCGAAGCCCGTGCAGTCGGCCATACAGTCCTGCTCGTTCGCGTAGACCACGAGCCCGGGCTCGTCGCAGAAGGTCACCACCGCGAGGCAGAAGGCTTCGCACTGCGTACCGCAGACGGTGCCGCCGAAGGGTCCCGCGGCCGAGCAGTGCGTCGCGGGGTTGATCTCGGCCAAGCCGGTGTAGTGCGAGCGGCACGCCCGGGTCGGTCCGTCGACATCCCCCAGCGTACCCGCCTCCCAGCGCGGGCACAGCAGCTCGCAGAATTCGTCGTTGTCGACGCTCGGCCCGTACTGGCTGTTCTCCCCGGTGCATGCACCATCGACGACAGCGCAGAGCGCAGGACAGTCGAGCACACTCGAGCCACCCCCACCGGCGGAGTTGCCGCCCGCGCCGCCCGAGCCCCCCGTGGCCCCTGAGCCCCCTGCGCCGCCCGCGCCCGAGCCCGTCGTGCTCGCCCCACCGCCGCTTCCCGTGGTCTGGGCAGTGTCTTCACAGGCCGCGAGTGCGAGCGCGATCGCTAGCGTGACGAGGTACGCGCGTGTCGCCGAGGTGTTCATGGTGCTCCCTCGAGCGTATCGCCTGCGATGACGTCAGGCGAGGGTTCCACGTTCGCGCCAATCGCCGTGGTACGACGAGGGGGTGAGCGTCGTCACCGCTCAGATCGTGATGCGCTTCGCCGAGGTTGCCGAGGGCGCCACCGGGCCTCTGCTCGAGAGCGTGGGGCTCGCGGCCGATACGCCTGTTGCGACGGCGCTGAGGCAGAGCGTGGCGTCGGAGGCCTACTACGCGTTTCTCGAACGCGCTGCGCCGGCCGGTGATGCGACCTTGGGGCTTCGCTACGGGGCGGCCATTCGACCCGAAGACTTCGGTGCCATGGGGCTCGCGTTCAAGACGGCCGCCACCCTCGAGCAATCGCTTCAGCGGCTCGTGCGCTACATCTGGGTGCTCACCGATTCACTCGGCTACGCGTTGAGCCACGGTGAAGCCACCCGGCTGTCGATGGCGGGGCGGCCTCACCACCGTCGCGGCGCCTGCATCGCGAACGAAGGTGCACTGGCTGCCATCGTCTCGCTCCTTCGGCAATGCCACGACGACGCGCGTCCCCTCGCGGTGAGCTTTCGGCATTCGGCGCCCGCTTCGACGAAGGCACACCGCGACTACTTCGGCTGCCCCGTGCACTTCGCCGCCGATGAGGACGCCTTGACGTTCTCGCCCGAGGTCCTGGCCCAGCCTACGCGCCTCGGGGACGAAGGTCTCTCGGCCTACCTGCTCGCTCAGCTCGACGCGATGGAGGCCGAGCTGAAGGAGCGGTCGCTCGAGACCCGGGTGCGTCGGGCCATCGCCGATGCTCTCTGTGATGGGGCCCCGAACCGTGACCAGGTCGCGCGGCGGCTCGGGATGAGCGACCGCACCCTGCACCGGCGCCTCGCCGACGAGGGGCTGACCTTTCGGCAGGTCGCCGAGCACGCAAGGCGGGAGGTGGCCGAGTCGCTGCTGCGGCGGCCGGACCACAGCTTGGCCGAGGTCGCCTTCCTCACCGGCTTCTCCGATCAGAGCGCCTTCCACCGCGCCTTCAAGCGCTGGTCGGGACGCACCCCGCAGCAGTTTCGCGCCGGCGCCTGACCGAAACGGTCAAGGGATTGGCCGCGTGGGCCAAGAGCCGTGGGCGGGCTTTTCGTAGGGTGGATCCACCACCAAGGAGCTCACCCCATGACGTCCCCCCACCTCGTTCGTACCGCACACCGCACCGGCGCGGCCTACCTCGGCATCGTCGCTTGCGGGATCTTCGCCGAGTTCTTCGTGCGCGGTGCCGTCATCGTGCCCGGCGATGCATCGGCGACGGCGCAGAACATCGCGGGAGCTCCCGCGTTCTTCGGTCTGGGCATCGTGGCCGACGCGCTCATGGTCGCCCTCGACGTGGGGGTCGCCTACGGGCTGTACCGCTGGTTCCGCGGCGTCGATCGCCGATTGGCCATCGCGGCCACGGTCTTCCGCCTCGTTCAGGCCAGCATCCTCGCGGCCAACCTCCTGAGCTTGGTTCGAGCCCTCCAGCTCGCGCTCGATCCCCACCGCGCCCTCGAGGCGCTCCCGGCGTTGGAGCTGCACGCCCTCGTCTACGACGTCGGGCTCATCGCCTTCGGCTTGGCCTGCATCACGCTGTCATCCCTGTTGCACCGCGCGGCCGCCCCTCGCTGGCTTGCGGCTGCATTGCTCGCGACCGGCGTCGTCTACCTCATCGGCTCGGGGGCAGCCCTCTTCGCGCCGTCGCTCTTGCCCGTCATCGACCCCCTCTACGCCATCGCCATCATCGCCGAGCCCGCCATGGCCATCTGGCTCCTCATGCGCGGACGCGCCGGCGGGACCGCGCTTTCGCAGCGGCTGGTGTGACGGAGAGGTTACGATGGCGCATGACGCGCTTTCGAGCTCTCGATCATCCCAGCACCTTTCGCAAGATGGCGGCGGCGATGTGGCGCGCGCCGAACGACCCGACCATCTACGGTTCCGTCGACGTAGAAGCCACCGCACTGCTCGCCTTTCTCGAGCGCCATCGCGAGGCCCATCCCGAGGCCCGGGCCACGGTGGCGCACCTGGTGGCGGCGGCGCTCGCGCGGACCCTGGCCCGCCATCCCGAGGTCAACGCCAGGGTCCGTCTCTGGGGCCGGCTCGAGCTGCGCGAAGATGTGGTGATCACCATGCAGGTGGCGAGCGACAACGGCCGTGACCTCGGCATGGTCCGCATCCCCGGTGCACACAGGCTCGCGCTCGACGCGATCAGCGAGAAGGTCCGGCGTCAGGCGGGAGAGGTGCGGCGCGAGGACGAGAAGTACGAGCTCGCCAAGAGTCGCTCGATGCTCAAACGCATGCCGTGGTGGTTGATGCGGTCGGTGCTCGACGCCACCGACCTCATCACCAACGAACTCGACATCGAGGTACGGTCTCAGGGGTTGTTACGCGACACCTTCGGCTCGGCCATGGTCACCAACGTGGGGGTCTTCGGGGTCGACACGGCCTTCGCCCCGTTCACCCCCATCGCGCGTTGCCCGATCATCGTGCTCGTGACCGAGGTGAAGCAGCGCCCATGGGTGGTGGGCGATGAGGTCGTGCCGCGGCCGGTCTTGCGACTCTGCGCCACCTTCGATCACCGCATCATCGACGGCGCCCACGCGGGCAAGCTCGGCGCCGACATTCGGCAGCTGCTCGAAGAGACACCCGAGGTGCTCGCCACCGCGGAGTGAGCGCGGGGCCCTCAGAGCGGGAAACCCGCCACGAAGGCGCTGTGCTCGTCGGTACCTTGCCCACCGTGGCAGAGGCGATTCAGTCCGCTGCGGCCACTGATGACCACGAGTCCGTCGTCTGCGATGGCGGCGCTGTCGAGGTCCAATGAGCCCTCTCGGAGGTAGTAGATGCGGGAGGCACCCGTCGACGCGCCGGTGGCGCTGTCGACGCGCTCGACGGAGATGTAGTACCCCTTGGCGTCCCAGTCGGCAGTGGTCACCGCGAGGCCGTGGAAGGGGTGCCATGCGAGCTTGCCCATGATCGAACTGCCGCCGTTGCCGACGACGGGTTGGGTCCATTGGTGCGTGCCATCGGCGGCGACCTTGATCAGGGCAGCATCGTCGTGTGCCACCGGCAGGGGGACGCCGCAGTCGACGACAGCTTGGGCCGTGACGAGAATGTAGGCGTTGTCGGCGTCGTCCCATACGGCGTGATGGACCACGTGGTCCCCGCTGCAGGCAAGACTCCAGACGTGCTGGCCGGCGGCGTCGTAGCGGGACAACCCCAGCCCGTGGTTCTGCACGGTGAGCAAGCCGCCACCGAGGTCGATGTCTCCATAGGCGCGCGTGGCGAGGATGGTGTCGCCCGGCGCGGTGCGGTGGATGCCGGCCGGTGCGTCGTTGTTGTCGCTGCTTCCGAAGGCGTGCGCCCAGGTGGCCTGGCCGGGGGCCGCGAGCTGCCCCACGGCCACATCGTCGTGACCGATCTGGCTGAGTGAGAAGCCGCCGAAGTCGGTCGATGCGGCCATCCCTCCCGTGGCCGAGATGGCCCCATCACTCGCGCCCGAGGCATAGGCCCGCCAGAAGAAGGCATCACCATCCCCGAAACGCGATCCCCACTGCGCATCGAAGGTCTCATTCATGACCAGCGCGAAGTGGCTGCTCGGCGCGCCGCTCAGGGTGAAGTTGCCCTGGGTCAGATCACCTCCTAACCAACCGCTCATGACCCATCCCCCGCTCGGGATGGGCAGCATGTTCGTGGCGACGGCGGGTCCGGCGATGGATCCGAGCGTCTCGACGGAGGCCCCGGAGGTGGGGTCGAGCCGCGAGATGGTGATGCCGGTGGTGGTCCCGAGCACGGACACGATGTCGGCGCTACGTCGCGCGAGGACCGTCATGCTGTTGCCGCTCGGCGTCGTCTGCATCCAGGCCGTATCTGCCATGGGCAGGTCATCGCAAGTGGGATCGGGGACGCCGGGCTGGTTCATGCAGTCCAGCTTGCCGCGCTTCCACATCCCGTTCACGCAGGTCGATTCCTCGCTGCAATGAACGTCGGCGAAGAAACAGGTCCGCCCCTCTTCCGTGCACGCCCCTGAAGGCAGGGAGAGGACCGGGCAGAAGTCGGCTCCTCCAGATGTGGTGGCGCCACCACTGCCGGAGGTCGTGGACGAGCTCGTGTTGGTGGACGCGTTCGAGCTGCAGGCGGCCACGGTCGCAACCGCGGCCAAGGTGGCTAGGGAAAAGGATCGGCGAATGTTCAAGTCAAGTCTCCGCGGTGCTCCATGCAATGTCGATACAGGCTACATGCCGGAGCGCTTGGTTTCTAAGTTGCTGATTCGAGACGCATCACGACGATGCGTCATGTTCGTTGAACGTTCGTGACACGTTCCGGCACGTCCTCTCCATGCCGGTGGCGCAGGTCGTCTCACCTGGCGAGGGCGCCTCACCGCGACTGGCGCTTGACCCCGAGCCCCGCGACGAACCCCAACAGTCGCGGTGAGATGCGGTGGGCCGCGACCATGCCCTTGGCGTGGCGCGCGGTGACGATCTCGCCGACGTTGTTGGCGACCCCGTCGAGGGCTTGCACGGCGCATTGCTCTGGGGTGTCGAAGGCGAAGGGCATCGACTTCTTGGCTCTGCCGCCATCGATGCCGCGGTAGTCGGCGTTGCTCACCAGCTCGGTGTCGGTGAAGCCGGGGCAGATGGCGCTCACCTTGACCCCGAAGCGCTGCGCTTCGAGCCGAAGACCGCGGCTCAGACCGACCACGGCGTGTTTGGTCGCGCTGTAGGCGGTGAACCCTGGCGCCGGGATGAGTCCCGACACGGACGAGGTGTTGACGATGTGTCCCGATCCCTGCGCGCGCATGATCGAATAGACGGCCTCGACGCCGTGCACGACGCCGCGGAAGTTCACGTCGATCAGCCGATCGAAATCGCCGGGCTTCATCTCGTGGTAGTGCCCGATCACCGCGATCCCGGCGTTGTTGAAGAGGTAGTCGATACGGCCCTCGTCGCGTTTGACCTCCTCGGCCAGCGCCCGGAAGGCCTCGAGGTTCGTCACGTCGAGCGCCCGAGAGACCGCGCGGGGCACTTGCTGAGCACTGCGCTCCACCGCGGCCGCGTCGATGTCGGTCATCCAGACCTTGGCGCCGCGCCGCGCGAGCTCTTGCGACAGCGCACGGCCAATGCCCGACGCTGCGCCCGTGACGATGGCGACCTGATCCCTGAACGCGTTCTTCACGCCCCGGAGACTACGCGCCGAGCCTCGTGGCCCCAAGCGCGCCGTGCGCGGTCAGATCCGCTCCAACAAGTCCTCGTCCGACATCTCCTCGGGATCCACGCCGTCGTCTGGCCACACCGCGAAGTAGAGGAACAGCGCCTTGAGCCTTTGATTCAGCGCGGCGGACGGGTCGTCGGCGGGGGGCTCGAGCTCACGGTCGACATAAGGCCCGAGCATGTTCGCTCTCCGCTCCTCGAGGCTCGGCTCCCGGTGTCGGTCGGTTTGCTCCGCCATGGCCTCGAGCATGCGCGTCACCACGGGCCAAGCGGGGTTCCTCGGCTCCTCACGCCAACGGTCCTCCACGTCTGCCCGCGTCTGGGTGAGGGCGCGTTGAAACGCCTTGTGGCTCGCGATCCGGAGCTCATCCGTCACGGGTCACCTCCGCTTGGCGCGCCGCCCCCACCGGTGATCGGGTTCACCCCCGAGACGACAGGTGTGCCTGCGCCCTGCGGGAGCCCCGACGTGGGCCTTTGGTAGGGCTTGGGGGGAGCATTCGGGTCGGGCTTGGGAGGCGGCGGCTCGAACTCGGGGGGCGGTCCCTTGGGCTGGTGAGGTCTCGGCGGCGGCGTGCCCGGCGGTCCGTCTGCCGGGCCCACGGCGCGCACGTTGCCGTCTTTGTAGTGCACGTAGGTTTGCTGCCCTCCACCTGGCGCTCGTTGGGGCGCAAACGAGCCATCCGGACGTGTCGCCGACCACGTGTCCTTGATGGGCGCCGCCGTCGACTCGATGACCTCGGTCCCCTTGCGCACCCGCACCGTGATGACTTCCTTCGGCAGCGCATCGGGCCCGCCGTACTCGCCGAGGCCGACCTCGTCCGGGGTGATCCCGTGTCTCGCCTGCCAATTGCCGACGTGCTTCTGCCCCTGGTTCCGGAACTGCTGGTAGTACTCGTCTCGCTGCGTGGTCCGGATCCGGACTGGCTTCGTCAGATCGCTCCCGCGAACCTTGGACAGCGCGTCGCTCGCGCTCATCGGCCCATGGTCGCGTCGCCCGTGACGGGAGTTGCCGAACGACCTCGCGGTGATGTCTTTGGGCTCGTAGATCTTCCTCGTCACCGGGCGCCTCAGGTGCCGGTAGAGAATGTCCTGCCGCGCCTTGATCTGGGCCGGCGTGCGTCCGCGCATGGCGGCCAGGGTCTGGGGGGGGAGCCGCGACTGGGTGGCGACCCCCATTCGTGCGCCTCCGGCCCCCGCGAGGAGTCCACCCGTGAAGCCTCCGATGAGCTCTCCCCAGAAGGCCCCGTCTTCACCCCAATAGGAGCCGATCCATCGGCCCGCGCGTCCCCCGAGCAGACCCCCCACGATGCCCGCGGCAAACGAGACCGTAGCCGCCACGGCTCCGATGATGGGCACCATCAAGAGGCCTCCCGCCGCCCCCCCAACCCAGGCGACGACGGTGAGCGTCGTCACGAGCCATTCGGGCACCTCGGGTTGCAGCGTCAACTCCGGATGGATCGCGGTCTCCCCGCCGATGAGCACGGTCTCCTGGTCGGTGTGGAGCAGGCCGGAGCACTCGGCTTGGTCGTTGCGCCGTGCCGCCATCTCACCATTGACGAACACCGTCGAGCTCCCGGTGGCGATGAGCTTGGTCCCGTCTTCACGGCAATCGATGAAGTCGAGGAAAACGCGGGCCTGCCGCGCGCCCACCGTGATCACGTTGGGTGAGCCGCTTCCTATCTTCCCCTTGACGTTGCCTTCGTTGCGCTGCCCTATGGACATGCCGATGAGACCGCCCGTGGCCCCCATCCCGGCCACGAAGAGGCCACCCAGAATCAGGCCGCCCAGACCGCCGGTGGCCACGGTGAACACCAGCGCCGCGCCGATGACGAGCCCGGCCGCGATGCCCCAAAGCAGGCCGCTCATGGCGCTGGTGTGACCGATGTCGTCACCCATGCGTGCTGCTTCAGCTGCAGTCATCGTCGACGCATGCTCCTCGGGGAGACGGCAAAGGTGATGTCGAGCGTGGGCATGCCTCTTCGCGCGCAGCCCGACGGTACCACCACGTCGGGGATGGCTCTACCGGCCCTGCATCGGTGTTGGAGGTTGGTTCAGGTGCATACGCAGGTGCATCGAGATCGGTTCCATCTGCGGCGCAGAAAGCCCCAGAATCTCGCCTGACGGTGCAAGTCTAGACGAGAGCGGCGTCTCGGCGGAGTCGCCGGCTCCGCGTTGCCTCTCCGCGGGGTCCGCCCCTAGGGAGCCACGAGGTGGGTTGGCAGGTCTGCCACCGTGGCGCAGCCGACCTGTTCCATCACTTGCTGGAGCTGGCGCTTGAGCATGGTGAAGACGTGGTCGCCGCCGCGTTCACCCATGGCGCCGACGGCGTACATCGGGGTGCGGCCGAGGAACGCGAAGCGGGCGCCGCTGGCGAGGGTGGCGGCGATGTCGGGGCCGGTGCGGATGCCGGAGTCCATCATCACCACGATACGGTCGCCGTAGGCGCGGGCGAGTCGGCTCAGCGGCGCGATGGTGGACTCGCCGATGTCGAGCTGCCGGCCGCCGTGGTTCGAGACGATGATCCCGTCCGCACCGAGGTCGATGGCTTTCTCGCAGTCGGGGGACGACACCACGCCCTTGATCACGAGGGCACCCTTCCACTGCTCGCGGATGGTGCGCACCCGGTTCTCGCTGAGGCGGCCCGAGAAGGTCTCGTTCATGAACAGGCCCAGGTGACGCATGTCGAGGCCGGCCGGAATGTAGGGCTTCATGGTCTCGAAGGCCGGGGTCCCCGCCACGAGCTGACCCCACGACCAGCGCGGGTGCGTCACCATCTGCCAAACGTTGCGCGCGTTCATCTGGGGCGGGATCGACAGCCCGTTTCGGATCTCCTTCGGTCGGTAGGCAAAGGTCGGCGTGTCGGCCAGCAGCACCAGGGTGCGTAGGCCCGCCTCCCAGGCACGCGTCAGGAGGGCGTCCCGTAGCTTCTCTTCCGCCGGGTGGTAGAGCTGAAACCAGGCGCGCCCTTCGGTGAGCTCGGCCACGGTCTCGATGGATGCGGTGCTCACGGTAGAGAGCACGAAGGGCAGCTCGTGGGCGAAGGCGGCGCGGGCGAGGATCTCGCAGCTGCGCGGCCACATCAGTCCCTGCAGACCCACCGGCGCCATCCCAAACGGCGCCGCATACCGCTCCCCGAAGAGCTCGACCGACAGATCTGCGCCCGGGTAATCCCGGAGATACTCGGGGCGAAGCTGCACCGCGCGGATCTCTTCCGTGTTCCGACGTAGGTTCACTTCTGCGTTGCACCCGCCATCGAGGTACTCGAAGGCGAAGCGCGGCATGCGCCGACGAGCTCGCTCGCGCAGGTGCTCGACGGACGGTAGCTCGGGGTCGATGGGCTCACCCGCCATGACCCCGAGCCTAGCCGCAGTGTTCGACAGCGAGAACGCCCTCGCCGTTACTCGTCCTTCTTCTCGAGGGGCTTGAGAAGGGTCGAGACCACGCCGCCCATCAGGTTGAAGGGCCCCTTGGTGATCTGCTTGCGGGGCTTCTTGCTCCACACGGTCTCGGGGCGAGACTGCAACAGCACCACCCCGCGGTCCTCGGTGGCCGCCCACTCGACGTCTTGGGGACAGCCGCGGAGTTTCTCGGCCTTCTTGGCCAGGGCTGCGACCGCCTTGAGGCCGTCGTCGTCGAGGCAGGGCGCGAGGGCGCGGGCATTTTCAACCTCTCGCTCCACCATCTCGTCGTTCTCGAGGCAGAACTCCATGTGCTTCTTGGAGATGGTTCGGGAGACGATCTCCATCACCACCTTGTCGATGAGGAAGTGGTCGGGCGTGACCTGACCGCTCACCACCGCTTCGCCGAAGCCCCAGCTCGCGTCGATGGCGATCTGAGAACGGTCGCCATTGGTGGGGTTGAGGGTGAAGGCGACGCCGGAGGCGATGGGGATCACCATCTCTTGCACGCCCACGCTCATGGCCACCGACTGGCCGAAGCCCATCTCGATGCGGTAGGCCACGGCCCGGGTGCTGAACGAGCTCGCCCAGCACCGGCGCACGTGCTCCACCACGTTCTCCGCCCCGCGGATCCACAAGTACGTGTCCTGCTGACCGGCGAAGCTCGCGTCGGGAAGGTCCTCGGCGGTGGCGCTCGAGCGCACGGCCACCGGCACGTCGTCGTTGCCCGCCCGTTTGGCCAGCTCCGCATAGCCCTCACCGATGACCTTGGCCAAGGCAGGGGCGACCGGCTTCGACAGCACGGCTTCCCTTGCTCCCTCCGCTGCCTTGGCCACCGCTGCGTCGTCCTTGGGATCGAGTCCCTCGAAGAGCGCCGCGAGCTTGGTTTCGACCTCGCCTTCGATGTGGGCGAGGTAGGCGTCGGTGGGGACGGCGAAGCCTGGCGGGACCGGCAGCTCGGCCGCCGTCATCGCGCCCAGGCTCGCGTTCTTCCCGCCCATGCGGTCGGCGTGAGCGGGCTCGTAGCTATCGAACCAGAGGATGCTCACGGCTCAGCCCAGCACCGTCACCGTGCCGGTGGCGCCATCGACCCGAAGGCGCTGGCCCGGCTTGATGTTGCTCGTTGCGAGGCCGGTGCCGGTGACCGCTGGGAGGCCATACTCGCGACAGATGATCGCCGCGTGCGACATCATACCGCCGATGTCGGTGACGGCGCCTGCAATGCGGTTGAAGGCTGAACTCCAAGAGGGCGCCGTGACGGGCGCGACCAAAATGTCGCCTTCTTCGATGGACCCGATGTCGTCGGCCTTCATCACGATGCGCGCTGGTCCTTCGACCACGCCCGCCGAGGCGGCGAAGCCCTTGAGGTCTTTGCCCCCGTCGTCGGCCCCGAGCCACGTCTTGATGCTGTCGGCGGTGATGCCCCATAACATGACGCTGAAGGGCTCGGTCACCACCTCCGGCGGCTCGCCGAGCGCGCGCGGGGTGCGAAACTTGCGCAGCGCTTCCAAGATCTGACGACGCTTGGCGATGCGCGGCGGCCAGTAGGCTTTGCCTCGGGGGTTGTCGCTGCCGATGCCCCAGGCCGAGATCATGTCCCACAGCGCCTCGGGCACCTCGTCGCGCTTGAGCATGAAGACATCCTCTTCCTTCTCGAAGAAGCCAGCCTCCACGAAGACGCGACCGAGCTCGCGCATCTTCCGCCACACCGAGCTCATGCTGTAGTGCTCGATGTAGAAGTTGTGGTTCTCGACGTAGGGGAAAACCATACCCGCGAGACCCACCTTTTGGTCGAAGGCTTCCTGGTCCGGGCCCGACAGGAGCTCACGGTACTCGGCGATGACGCGGTCACGCTCTTGTCGCACCTTCTCGATGGGCTGTTCGATCTCGGCGCCGGTCTTGATGCGCGCGATGTAGTCCCGAATGAACCCGAAGGGCACTTCGAGGTGATCGTTCCAAACCTTGTCGGTGTGGTAGAGGCCGGTCCCGGCGGAGTACTCGAACCAAGGGTGGCGAACCTCCTCGAACTTCGCCCATACCTTGGTACCTTCGAGCTTCTTCTGCACCTCGGCCGGAGCGTCCGTATCGAAGGCGCTCTCGACGCCTTCTTCGATGGCGAGCTTGGCCAGACCCTTCAGCTCCCGGTCGGGGCGGAAGAGCTCGATATCGATGCCGGCCACCATCTTGGCCACGGCCAGGTCGGGGATGTTGGGGAAGGCCTCTTTGCAGAAGCCGAAGAAGTCGAGGTAAGCGGCGTAGCCGAGGTTGAGCAA
This sequence comes from Polyangia bacterium, assembly GCA_030426145.1. Classification (GTDB taxonomy): domain Bacteria; phylum Myxococcota_A; class Polyangia; order Polyangiales; family Polyangiaceae; genus JAPYTK01. Next base: position 2,796 of record JAUHZF010000125.1, on the reverse strand, counting down.
CTCGAAGTGGTAGTGCCACAACGAGAGCACGTGCTGCATGAGCTCGTTGTAGCCCGTGATGAGGTCGTGGCCCTGGTAGATGCCAGAGCCTGATTTGACCCGATCGATGGGCACCCGGTTGGCGAGGGGCGCAAACTCGATGGCGCGAACCTGGTCGACCGTGCCCTTTACCTTGGAGACCCATTGGTCGTAGAGCGCCCCCCAGTTGGCGAAGTAGTGGCCGGCCCGCTCCATGAACTCGGGCACGCGGGCCTCGATCTCCTTCGGGTCCGAGAGCTGAATGGGGGAGACGTAGTTGTAGCCGTAGAGCAATCGCAGGTCGACGCCCATGGCCGGGGGCACCACGAAGACGCGGCTGTTCGACTGCCCGAGCGTCATGAACCCGTACTCGAGGTGGGTCGCGTCCCAGGGGGGGAGCGCTTCACCCCAGTGCACGCTGTCGTGGAACCAGAAGCGGTCCTCTTCGTAAGCTTTGCGGTCTTCGGAGAAGGGGAGTGAGTAGCTGTAGAGTTCCTCCCACCCCTCGGAGCCCTCGGGCGCCTCTACGTCGAACGGACTCGGAAATCGCTTGTGGGCCATGGTGGTTAACGTTGTTCCATCGCCACGATACCAGCTGCCGGCGACGCGATGTCTCAGTGTCCGTGCGGAGCGTGGAGGATCGACCGCCTGTACTCTGCGGGCGTTTGGTCACGCCAACGCTTGAAGGCGCGATAGAACGACGCTTGCTCGCCGTAGCCCAGAAGGTAGGCCACCTCGGTGGGGGACAGCGCGGGGTTGCGCAGGTACTCTTCGGCGAGCGCGCGTCGCGTGCTCTCCAGGAGCTCGGCGAACGTGTGGCCGGCCTCGGCCAGTCGGCGCTGGAGGGTGCGATGGCCCAGACCCATGGCGCGGGCGATCGACGACGCCGTAGGTGTGCCGTGGATCAGCGAGGCACGGATGGCCTCGACGGCCGAAGCCACGACCGGGTTCTCTGGTGACTTCGGAAGCGGTGTTCGGCGAAGCACGTCCTGAAAGTACGCCGAGAGCTCGTCGTCGGCGGTGGCTACCGGCGCCGCGAGCAGGGAGGCATCGAGCACCAGCTGAGCGTGGCTCGACCCGAGCTCGATGGGAGCACCGAGGAAGGCTTCGTAGGCGCGCCGTTCGTCGTCGGCCATCGTCGCTCGTCGACTCCGCACGAGGTGCACCTCGGGGGCCACGGCCGACGTGAGGCGTAACAGGTGCAGCGCCACGAGCATGGTGTAGTCCGAGATGAGCAGGCTTCCCGCCCGCGCGTCGCCGAACCGTTTTTCGGTCACGGTGATGCGCCCCTCGGTGACATCGGCCTCGTACTCGGCGCTTCGGTTGGTCAGTCGTTGGTAGCGCTGGTGACAGACGAAGGCCTCCATCATCGTGGCGCAGCTGCGACACGCGAGGCCGACGACCCCGAGACTCGACGCATTGTGCAGCGCGACCGCGGCGAGGACGAACTCGGCGTACCGCGGCTTCTCGGCCATCAACTCCATGTGTCGGTAGGTGGAGTCGCCGCTCACGGTGGCATCGGGGACGAGTGCGTCCCGTCGCCAGCCGACCTCACGCTCGATCTCCTCCTCCGTGGCGCCGAACCGAAGGGATGCTTCGTACGCGGGCAACACGTTCGAAGCGTCGATGTCGTGGTCGGACAACACAATGGCACGGTCGGCAAATGACAAGGTGGAGTCAAGGAACGAGACTCTTGCTTCAGCGACGACGCGGTCGTCGCGAGCCGAAGGAAGTCTGTGCCATGGACCTATCGAACCGAACCAACCAGTTTCGTCTCCTCTTCATCCTCGCCGCGTTGTGGAACCTCGCGGGCGGGATTCTGGGCTACTTCAACACGGCCTACAGCTTCGAGCTGCTGTTTGGTCGGGAGCTCGTCGACCCGCTGTACTTCTCGATCTACCGCGGCGCTTGCGGCACGACCCTCATCTACTTCATCGGCTACCTCGTCGTGGCGAGCAACCCCCGTCGCCATGCTGGCGTGGTGTTGGTCGGAGGCATTGGCAAGGTGGGCTATGCCGCGAACCTCATGCGCTTCTATCTGACGGGCGTTGCCGGCGCGAATGCCCTGGTCGTCATCGTTGGCGACGTCGCGTTCTCGATCGCCTTCCTGGCCTATGGGGTTTGGGTCTCGCGCGCGTCGTGGCGCCCGCTGCTTCCTGGCGCTCGCGTCTCGGCTTCGTCGCGTTGACGCCAGCTGTCCGATAGGACGGCGAGCAGGTAGCAGAGGAAGGCGAGCACACCGAGGCCTTGGCCCACACTCATCCCGAGGAGCACGGGGACCACCGTCGGGACGAGCACCGACCAGGCCATCAGCAGGAGGGCGGGGATGGCGAGCCAGCACGCCACGCGGACCAGCGCTTCGGGCGACCAGCGCGTGACCCATCGTCGGAGCTTCATGGCGTTCCTCCCGTCGAGACCGGGGCGGCGGTACCGGCCGGTTTGGCCTGGCGTTCCTGGGCCGCGTCCCGTGCCGCCTTGCGTTTCTTCTCCGCCGCAGCGCGCGCATCGCGTTCGATGGCAGCCTCTCGATCGGCGCGCCTCTGGCGGGCCTCGAGCAACTTCTGACGGGCGGCCTCGGGCAGCCCCGTCGGCACACCTTCATCGGTGAGCGCGCTCGGAGGAAGGCCCGTTGCAGACGCGCCGTCGGGTTTGCTGAAGGGGTGCGCGTAGCCGTGGCAGCCGCCGCTCGAGCAGCTGACCTGATTGCTCTTCAGCTCCTCCTCGAGCGCGGCGTGCTCGGGGATGAGGGCCCAGTCGGCCAGGGTGCCGGTATGGCAC